>CALXMI010000076.1 GCA_944389435.1 uncultured Opitutales bacterium | reverse complement strand
CTTTTTTCTCGTTGAAGGTCCCTTGGACGTCATCCGTTGTTGGGAATGTGGCCTTAAAACAGCGGTTGCGCCACAAGGAACAGGACTTACCGATGATCAACTTAAACTACTAAAACGTTACGATCGTCCCATTGTTGGCCTGTTTGATGGCGATTCAGCTGGCATAAAGGCGGGCGTACGGCTTATGACACTAGGCTTACCTTTGGAGTTGCCTATCAAGTATTACTTATTGCAAAGCGATGAAGACCCCGATAGTGCGTTTTTGAAGGATCCACAACGTGTTCAGCAAATTGAGACCGATGCGCTTTCGCCTGTCGTATTTTTCATAGAAATTTTTAAACGAATGGGTTACGCAAATGACGCTATTCAACGTAATGTATTACAGCACGTATTGCCCATTATTAAACAATGCGAGTCGTCAGTACAACAGTTCGAATTGCTCCACGCTCTCGCGAAAGAATTGGGTATACCGCAAAATGTTTTAAACGAAGATCTTGTTCGCTTAGAATCGAAAACCCAAAGGAATCAAAATAAACAGGAAGTTCATGCTATAAAAGCTCCAAGCGTGAGTGACATGGATACCTTAGAAAGTCAAATTTTTCTCTATCTGCTTCATTATCCGCAGTGGACAGCCCAAATTTTAAAAAATATTTCGCTCGATTGGATTGAAACATCACATATACCCGGTCAGCTGTTATTAAGGATTTTGAATGAATTTCAGGAAAATGGCATAGAACCGTTAACAGACCGTTCTTTTTGGCAGTTAAGCGCTGATGAAGAAAAATTTTGGTGTCAATGTTTGGTGCGATCGATAGAAAAGGATGTAAACTTAAAGGCAAATCTCACGCTTATTTTGCAGCATATGCATCGTCGATATTTAAAAAAATTGATTTTTGAGATTGACAAAAAATTAACAAAAAGTTCTAACATCAATGCAGAGCTTTTTAAAAAATTACAGATGGACCGTTTTTCTTATAAAAAAGCATTAGCAGATATTGCGTCGTCGATTTATCTCGATGAACAATAATTTTCAGATCTTGATTTTCACATGGTTATTCAACGTAAAGCAAAAGTTATTAAGGCAAGTGAAATTTTAAACGATAAAATTCGACAATTGATTGCACTGTCTAAGCAACAGGGGTTTCTTACCGTACAAGACATCAATAGTCATTTGCCTGAAAGCGTAAAAAAAGCGGATGAAATTGAAAATGTTATCAATATTTTTGAAAATCTAGAGATTGATATTCTCGATAACGAAGAAGCAGAACGTCAACGTCAACAAGAAATGTCTGAAAGCGGTACAACCACGGAAGTTTCTACCGATGAAAACCTAGAGGATCCCGTGCGTATGTATTTGAAGCAGATGGGCCAAGTTCCTTTATTAACAAGGGACCAAGAGGTGCAGATTTCGAAGCGTATTGAGAAAGCTGAATATGCTGCTCAAGATCGATTGTTTACGGTTGCGTTATCATTGAATTTTCAGCGGGATTTAGCCAGTAAATTATTGCAACACAACGAGCGTTTTGACAAAATTGTCGTCGATAAAAAAATTGAAAGTCGCGAGGATTACTATCAAATGCTGGAGCGCCTTATCGGCCAATGTGATTCCTTAGGCGATCAACTTAACAAACTTTGGCAAGATTATTGGAAAGCTGAGGAAGGTGAAGTTAAAGAAAAATTGTTTGCTCGTTACAAAAAGTATGAAGCTCAGTTAAAACCCATCTTTAAAAAATTTTGCTTCAAATTAAAGGTTTTTGAAGAATTTTTAAATCAGTTTTCGCCTCTTATTCGCGAAATTGAGAATATTCAAGATTGTTTACAATCTGTGCAGCGTAATTCCAAAAACGTAAAGTTTCGGACAATCGATGTTGACAAAATGAATCAACGCTTGCATGACATTGAAGGAGAACTTCGTTTAAAAGCACCCGAGCTGATTGATTTGGTAAAAACCGTTCGCAAATATATTAAGGAAGCGCATGTAGCCAAAACCGAAATGGTTGAATCCAATTTGCGCTTGGTTATCAGTATTGCCAAGAAATATACCAATCGTGGCCTGTCGTTTTTGGACCTTATTCAAGAAGGTAACATGGGGCTTATGAAAGCGGTGGAAAAATTTGAGTATCGACGTGGATACAAATTTTCTACATACGCAACTTGGTGGATTCGGCAAGCCATTACGCGTTCCATTGCCGATCAGGCACGAACCATTCGCATCCCAGTGCACATGATTGAGACGCTCAATAAGGTCATTCAAGTGCAAAAGCAATTGGTTCAAGAATTGGGCTATGATCCAACTCCTGAAGAGGTTGCAGAAGAGTTGCAGGTTCCTGTTAGCCGCATAGAAGCCATTATAAAGATGGCTCAGCAGCCGATTTCTTTACAAAGCCCTGTTGGTGAGAGTGAGGATAGTTGCTTTGGTGATTTTATCGAAGACAAAGGTGCGGATGATCCTTCGGATACGACCGCTTACAATCTTCTCAAGGAAAAGTTTTTAACTGTTTTGAACACGTTGACGGACCGTGAAAGGAACGTTTTGTCGTTGCGTTTTGGCTTAAGCGATGGCTACAGTAGAACCTTAGAAGAGGTGGGCAAAGCATTCAATGTAACGCGTGAAAGAATTCGTCAAATTGAGGCCAAAGCATTACGGAAAATGCGTCACCCAACCCGCTTGCGCCAATTCAAAGGATTTTTGGAAAGTGAAGCATGTGAGCAACAGGAAGCCAGCTTTGATACCTTTCAGAAGCCCAATCGCAAACAAGAAAAGATGGAACTCATTGCTCAATTACGACAGTTGGGTATTAGATCAGACGGTACATTTATCGATTAATATAAGCCTCTCAAGGACTTGGGTATGCAGTTTTTTGTACAGGCTTATACATTACTTTTTGTAGCCAGTTCGCCATTGGTGTACGTAGCGATGTATGTTGCACTCACTCCGTGTTTAAGCACAAAAGAACGTTGGCTGTTGGCTAAAAAGGCCTGTCATATTTCTTTTTGCATACTGCTTTGCGTCGGCACCTTAGGTAGCTTGTGTTTGCAAATTTTGGGTGTGCACATTTATGCCTTTAGAATCGCCGCTGGTTTCGTTATGGGACGCATAGGTTTGCAAATGTTGAAGCCTACCTCTATTGGCTCTATGCGTAATCTAAGTTTTAACGACGTCGTTACGCCCATCGCCTTTCCAATGATATCGGGTCCTGGAGCCATTTCGGCCCTTTTAGTATTGCGCACAATGGTAAACTCTCAAGGCGATCTTATGTCCATGTACGCAGCCGTTTGTTTGTTAATGGGAACGTTTTATGGACTGTTTTACGTCGCTTCTCACACATCTCACCGATTACCCCCTTTTACCCTACAAATCATTTATAAATTAAGTGGTGTGATTGTCTTATCTCTTGCATGTAACTTCATTGCGGATGGTTTACGAGGGGCGGCAGAATCCTAGAGTACGCTATTTTCAATGAATGATTTAGGCAACATCGATTGTTATGCTACATTTAATCTTACTGTTTTTCACAAGCATCGATCGGCAATGAAAACTTTCTACCAACACTAGCTATAAGTGAGCCATGGAAACAAATTTCATTTAATTGGATAAATTCGAACAAGGTTTTTTAAAGATCTCTAAAAGCTGTCTCATTTTAAGATTGCTTTTCGACAAAAATCAGTATGTGATGATGCCTGTAGTTTTTAGATTGTTAGTTTGAATATGAATCGAATTACAGAACGTGCTATTAAGGATGCTAACGAAGCGGTCGCATCGGTCGCCTATAAATTTAGTGAAATGATTGCCATTTACCCGATTACTCCCTCTTCACCTATGGCGGAATGGTGTGATCAGTGGGCAACAGAAGGAAAGAAAAATTTATGGGGCGTTATCCCTGAAGTCGTTGAAATGCAGTCTGAGGCTGGTGCTGCTGGCACGGTTCACGGCTCACTGCAAGGAGGCGTTCTGACAACAACCTTTACGGCATCACAAGGTTTGTTACTTATGATCCCCAATCTCTACAAAATCGCTGGAGAATTAACGCCCTTCTGTATGCACGTTACCGCTCGTGCTTTGGCGACACATGGACTTTCTATTTTTGGAGATCATTCCGACGTTATGGCCACTCGTCAAACGGGAATGGCTTTGTTGTCGTCACAATCGGTTCAAGCGGCTCATGACTTGGCTGCAATTGCCCATGCTGCGACTTTAAAGGCAAGCGTTCCGTTTATTCACTTTTTTGACGGTTTTCGTACTTCGCACGAAATCAATACCTACTATCCTATTAATGAGGATGTTTTGAAGGCGCTTATTGATGATGCCGATTTGTTTGCTTTCCGTAAGCGTGGACTAACGCCTGACGATCCTGTTATTCGCGGAACGGCACAAAATCCTGACGTTTATTTCCAAGGTCGTGAGCGCAGCAATTGCTTTTATCAGAATCTGCCAGCTATTGTTGACGAAAAGATGCGGTTGTTTGAAAAATTGACAGGACGCCGTTATCATTTGTTTGATTATGAGGGCGATCCGGAGGCCGAGTGCGTGTTCGTTATCATGGGTTCGGGTTCAGAAACTATTCGCCAGGTTGTTCAATATAAGAGGGCGCAAGGCAAAAAGGTCGGCGTATTGACAGTCCACTTGTATCGTCCATTTTCAACAGAATTCTTTTTGAAAGCATTGCCGGTTTCTGCTGAGAAGATTGTTGTTTTTGATCGCACCAAAGAACCAGGTTCCGTTGTTGAACCACTCTGCCAAGACGTACAATCGGTGTTACAGGAAGCTTATCATAAAGGCTTACGTAAGACGTTGCCAGTCATCATCGGTGGTCGTTACGGCTTAGGCTCTAAAGAATTTACACCTGCCATGGTAAATGCGGTTTATGAGGCTGCGTGCAGCAATACATTGCCAAATTCATTTACGGTTGGTATTGAGGACGACATCACTCACTTGTCGGTTCCTGTTAAAAAATCTTTGGATTTAGAGGATAAAGATTGTTTCCGTGCTGTTTTCTACGGATTGGGCTCGGATGGTACCGTTGGCGCCAACAAAAATACGATCAAAATCATTGGAAACGAAACTGATCAGTTCGTACAAGCTTACTTTGTATATGATTCCAAGAAATCGGGCGCCATGACGGTTTCGCATCTTCGTTTTGGTCCTAACCCGATTCAAGCACCTTACTTAATTCAAACATCGAACTTTGTCGCTTGCCATCAGTTCCAATTTATTAACAATTATGACGTGCTAAAAACGTTGCAAAAAGGTGGCATATTCCTTCTTAATACTCCCAATCCTTCCGAAGTTTGGGGTACAATGCCACAAGAAGTGCAGCAAACCTTGATCGACAAAAACGTTCAATTTTACGCCATTGATGCTTACGAAGTAGCTCGCAATGCAGGTATGGGCGGACGCATTAATACCATTATGCAAACCTGCTTCTTTGCCATTTCAGGCATTTTGCCAAAGGAAGAAGCGATTAGCTATATTAAGAATGCAATTAAAAAGACGTATGGCAAAAAAGGTGAGTCTGTTGTTCAAAGCAATTGTGCAGCCGTTGATGCAACCTTGGCGCATTTACATAAGATTGACCTACAGCCGGTTTCAATGCATTCACGTAAGCGTGTGCCTTTGAATTTATCAGGTGCTCCTGAGTTTATTCAAAAGGTAACAAAGACATTGTTGGAACAAAAAGGCGATACGTTGCCCGTTAGCGCATTTCCTGAAAATGGCACGTGGCCAACTGGTACGACACGATTTGAAAAGCGCGACTTAGCTCAGTTTATTCCGGAATGGGATCCCAGCATTTGTATTCAATGTAATCGTTGCTCGACGGTTTGCCCGCATGCGGCTATTCGTGCGAAACATTATCCTAAAGCTGAGTTGGACAATGCACCTGAAGGCTTTAAGTCGGCTGCATTCCGCTCCAAGGATTATCCTAACGATGCTTTTACCATTCAGGTTTCTCCCGCGGATTGTACCGGCTGTGGCTTGTGTTCGGAAGTTTGTCCGGCCAAGAACAAGCTCGATGCAAACAAAAAAGCGCTCACCATGGTTCGCAAAAACACCTGCTTTGAAGAAGCAGATAAGGCACATAAGTTTTTTGAAAAGTTACCATGGCCGGATACCCAAAATGACAAGTTGGATGCTAAGAATACTCAGTTTCGCCAACCGCTGTTTGAATACTCAGGCGCTTGTGCAGGATGCGGAGAAACAGCTTACATTAAGATGTTAACGC
>CALXMI010000075.1 GCA_944389435.1 uncultured Opitutales bacterium | reverse complement strand
AACATTTGCTGTGATCGATGATTGTTTTTAATACGATTCGCCAATGGATTGACGAAGCCGTAAGCACCTAAAACGCCTAAAAAGGTCCCTGTCAAAGCTGCAGCTACCTTTCCTCCTACCATCTCAGGGCCTTGAGAGATGGTATTCATTGTATTTATAATCCCCAATACTGCCGCAACAATACCGATACCAGGTAAAGAGTCACCGATAAGATTAAGGACGCTTACCGATTGACCAGACTCATCCTCAATGGTGCTCAGTTCGGCTTCGAGTAGCGTATCCATTTGTTCCGGTTTTACACGGCCATCAATCAGAGGCCTGTAGGCATTTAAGATGAAATTTATTGCGGTTGTATTATTCAAAACGTCGGGATATTTTGAAAAAATAGGACTTTTTTGCGGTTCAGAAATATGTTCATCTAAAGCAATGATACCATCCTTGCGAGAAAGCATGAAAATTTCATAGAGTAACGATAATACGTTTGTAAAGCTCTGCTTGGTTGGTCCGCCTCCCTTTAAACAACGCATAATATCTTTAACGATCGCAATTAAAACATCTTTGCTGCTTGCAATAATCATAACGCCCAAGGATATACCACCTATGACGACAAATTCCGAGATGTGTAACAACAGGATGAGTTTTCCACCAGCTAATGTAAAGCCGGCCACAACAGATCCCAGAACTATAAAGTATCCAATGATTAAAAGCATAATTATTCCTTTAAAGCTCTTATAAGTTTACGTCGTAAATTAGCAATTGTTTCCGCATGTATTTGGCAAATACGAGATTCGCTTAAATTAAGCAACGAAGCAATTTCTGATAAATATAAGCCTTTACCGTAGTGTAAGGCAAATATTTGCTGAATAAGTTTTGGAAGTTCTTTTAAAAAAGATTTTAAAAGTTGCTTTATCTCATTACGTTCACAGGTTTCACGGACACAATTTTGAGAAAGGTCGGCCAATTTATCTTCCAAACTGTAACACATGAGCGAATCATTTTCATCGCGAGGATCTGGATTAAGTTCCAATGGGATAAAAACAACAGGCTTAAGCAATTGCTTAAACTGAAAAAGTTCCTGTTTGTCCACATGCAAATAATTGCAAATTTCTTCATCAGATAGGGGACATTTCAATTTTAGCTCGTAGAGGGCCAATTTTTGCTGAAAGTTTTTCAAACGTGCTCGCACTGATCTTGGTAACCAATCCAAGCTACGCAATTCATCCAACAGTGCTCCTTTAATCCGAATTCGTGCGTAAGCCCCAAAACCAGATGTTTCAGTTTGCTCCTTTGTGTAGGTTTGACTGGCGGAAATAAGGCCTAAAAGTCCAACTGTATAAATATTTTCTCGATCAACATTTGATGGAAAGTTTATGATCATTTTTCCAACAATTGACTTTAATAACGGTAAATATTTCCGTACCAAATCCCAATCAGGCAAAGTTCTTTCGCTTTGCTTATATATTTTAGCAACCTTGGCCTTACGAGTTATTTTTTCGTCTGACACACCATTCATTGTTAACTATCTTTGTTATCGTCCTTCGTTTGCACGCCATCGTCAGTATTTTCATGTAAATAAATAACAAAAAGCAAAATACGTGTTAAAATTGTGCCAACAATACACCCGATCGTCGCATGCAACATATTAAGAAGAGGTTCTTTTTGGTTCAAAGCTCCCAAAATAAAGGTTAGCAGAAATCCTGTAAAACCTCCCAAAATCAAGTAATGCTTCTTTTGATTGACATTCATCAATTAAAAACTCAAGCAAAACTTGTGCCTAAAAAATTTTTTATGCCATCTGTACGGTAAAAAAATGAGGCTGTGGAAGTATTTTATTATTGTTTTGATCTACTGGTAGAGGGGATCAAAATTTTTTATCAAAATAAAAACTTTACGAAAATACGATAGGGGATAGATACTTTTTTCATTAGGCTGTCAAAATTTCTTCTGAAAATGGCAACTATTTATCCGGAAAAATTTCCTGATAAACCCCTCCGCCTATTAGATATGATCTGCGGTAGAAAGCAAGCGCCTGTCCGACAGCCAATGCACGTTGCGGTTCTAAAAAATGAATTTCAGCTGTTGAATTATCTTTCCAATGCCATTTTATGGGTTGAGCTCTATCCCTATAGCGTGGTTTCGCAAGAAGTTGTTCGCCTTCTTGTGGACGTTCTTCCAAGAAATTAAGTCCACATACACGCACACGTTTGGCATAAAGCCCTTGAGTATCTGTGTGATCAAAGCCAACAACGAGGTTGCCAGTGGTGTAATCTTTGGCTACAACGACGTAATGTTCAAAGTCGCAATTTGACGGTATATCAATTCCCTTACGTTGCCCCATGGTATAGCGATGCAAGCCGCGATGCTGGCCCAATACCTTCCCTTGCAAATTAATAATATTGCCAGGGGCGTCTGGAATATATTTTTCTAAAAATTGGTTGATACGGACGTTACTGCTACCTAGGAAGCAAATGCCTTGACTATCTTTTCTTTCTGCGTTAGGTAATGTGATACGCTTGGCTATTTGACGTACTTCTTGCTTAGTTATGTCGCCCAAAGGGAAGTAAACATTTTGTAGATTTTCACGTTTTACCAGGCATAAGAAAAAACTTTGATCTTTAAGAGGATCCAGACCTTCCTGCAGGGAACAATGACCATCCGACCTTACAATCCGACAGTAATGTCCCGTGGCTAGCCCGTCAAAGTTATTTGTACGCATATATTCGACCAAAACGCCAAACTTAATGAAGCGATTGCACATGACGTCCGGATTGGGAGTTTGCCCCATCCGGTAGCCTTCAATAAGGTAATCGACAATTTTTTCGCGGTAAATTTTTATAAAATTAACAATGGAAAATGGTATCTGCAGATGTTCAGCAACAGAACGCGCAGACGCTAAATCTTCTTGCCAAGGACACGCCTTCCACAATTCCGTTTCGTTTTGCCAAGAACGAAAGAAAACACCCTGGACCTCATACCCTTGCTTTTTAAGAAGATAGGCCGCAACAGCGCTATCAACGCCACCGGAAAGCGCCACCAAAATTTTTTTATTCACTTGTCTCGACTGTTTTAGGAGAGAATCGATCCATGCCAAGGTAAACAATAGGAGTGATGAACAATGTCAAGATTTGGGCAAAAATCAACCCACCAACTACGCACAAGCCCAGAGATACGCGCGATGCACCATCTGCACCTAAACCTAAAGCAATAGGCAAAATTCCAAAGACGGTACTTACGGTCGTCATTAAAATAGGACGGAAGCGTTCGCAACAAGCTTCCACAATAGCCTCTTCGGGCGATAATCCTTGACGTTGTTTTTCAACAGCAAAATCTACCAAAATAATACCGTTCTTCTTAATAATCCCCATTAACATGAACAGACCGATAAAGGTGTACAGCGAAAAATCACTACGGAATAGCGTTATGGTCAGTAGTCCTCCAGCAAGGGCAATGGGTAGAGTCGATAGCACAGTTATAGGGTGAATCCAATGTTCATAAAGGCAACCTAATACAACGTACATGACGAATACGGCAACCAAGAGCAATCCCGTTAGACTACGTGTCGATTCCTGAAATTCTTTTGATTCGCCACCCAACTCACCATCGATACCATCGATACAAACCTCTTTAGCAACTGCTTCAATATCCGCCAATGTATCACTTAAGGCCCGTGAACCACTTAAATTGAAGAAAATATCTGCCGAAGGGAAGTTATCTTTGTGAAAAACGCTTGTAGGACCCGTTTGTCCTTTTAGCGAAACCAATGTTTTCATAGGTACACTTTTACCACCTGTATTAATAATGCCCATATCGTTGATATTTTGCGCGTATTTACGTTGTTCAGGCAAGGAAGCAACGATGACCTCATATTGTTCAGTATCGCCTTTAATAAGATAGGAATAGTTCATCGAAAAAGTATCTTTAAGGGTATTTTCGAGTACATAGGGATTAAGTCCATACTGGAACAAACGGCGTCGATTGTATTCAACGTTGAGTGTTGGATTATTGAGTTCAACATTACTATTAATAGAGCTGGGGTCTACACCTGGAAGAGTCGCCAACTTCTTGGCAAACATTTGAGCAGCCTTGTAAACGTTATTGCCCTCAATTCCTGTAAGGGTATAGAAATACTTACCGCGCTTATTGTCGGAAGAACTGGTTTGTATTTGCAATACTGGCATGGGTTTTATAAGAGGCAAAATACCCGGTACTTGGAACAACATCCCCTGGAATTCCTTGCATAAGGCATCAATAGATACGTCCTTGGAGCCACGAATGGATTTACGGTCCTTTATATCCTTCAAAATAATAAGCAGAATACCTTGGTTACCTGCTAAGAAATTACCTAAACCGGAAGCATTCATGGTAACTTTGACGGCCGGATGTTTACTGAGAGTGGCTTTTATCATTTGCTGATATTTATGCATTTGATCAGGCGAGGTACCAGGTTGAGCCAAAAATGCTCCAAAGATGGCTGAACTATCGCCTGCCGGCAAAAAACTTTTGGGTGTAGCTATAAATAGAACGGTCATAATGATAACGCAAGCTATCCAAGATATCCAAGAAACCCAACGGTGAGCAATAAACCAATCCAGATGCTTGCGATACCATCCGATAAATGTACGTTCCAGATTGTAAGCAAAACGCTCGATGGTTGTTTTATCGTCTCGCTTATGTTTTTTCAATAAGCGAGCGCACATTACGGGCGTAACAGTTAAGGACACAATACCGGAAGCTAAAATAGCCACCACAATGGTAACGGAAAATTCCTTGAACACACGACCGACTTGCCCATCCATAAAAATGATAGGAAGGAAGGTGGCCATCAATGAAAAGGTCATCGACAGAATTGTAAAACTGATTTCGGATGCTCCTTTAAAGGCTGCCTCCAATGGACTCATGCCATCTTCCATATGTCGGACAACGTTTTCTAAAAATACAATGGCGTCATCGACAAGAAACCCAATAGCCAACGTTAACGCCATAAGAGAAAGGTTGTCCAAACTATACCCTAATTGCTTCATAACAATGAAGGTAATCAGTAATGATAAAGGCATTGCTACAACCGGAATAAGCGTTTCACGGGCACGGCCCAAAAAAAGAAATATGACAAGTGCTACCAAAATGAAAGCAATTACAATGGTCTCTTTCACTTCGTTTATGGAAGCCACAATGCTTTCGGCCTTATCGTAAATAGGGAGTAGAGTGATGGAAGGCGGCAGAGATTCATGTATGTGGGGCAATAATGTATTAATACGCTTTGAAACATCAACCGTATTAGCTCCTGGAGCTTGGCTAATAGCCAAAACAATAATGGAGTCCATCTCCACTTTTACCTGATCTGCCCAAAAATGAACCTGGAAATCTTCGTTGCCTAAGCCATCCTCGCATTTGGCAACGTTTTCTAGATAAACAGGCCTTTGGTTAACGTTTTTTAAAACAATCTTTTTGTAATCTTTGGCATGCGTCAACTGACCGTTAGATGTTAAGGTTAACGTACAGGTTTCCCCTTTTAACTGTCCAATACTAAGAATCATGGAATGGGCTTGCAAAGCTGTGGTTATGTCAGCCATATTTAGCCCTAAGTTCCTTAGTTTTCGATTATCAACATTGATGCGGACGGCTCTAGGAACGCCAAAAACTTGAACCTGCGAAACACCTTCAATTTTTGTCAATTGTTGACCAACTTTTGTTTTTGCGTAATCATACAATGCCAAGCTTGTCATACTATTGCTGACCAAGACCATGAAATATATAGGGTCACTATTAGGATCATGCTTTGAATACTCTGGTGTAGAAGGCATGTCTTTCGGTAACTTTCGTTGGGCTCGTGTAATCGCAGCCTGGACTTCCATAGCCGCTACATCGATCGATTTATCCAAATTAAAATTCAGAGTTAGCGTTGCAACACCTATGCGGCTTTCAGAACGAACTTCTTTCAAGCCATCGATTTGCATAAACTCTTTTTCAAGAGGGCTTGCGATTGCATTTGCAACCATTTCAGGGTTCATGCCCGGGAAAGAGGCAGAAACTTGAATAACTGGGTAATCAACCTTCGGCAAAGCACTGACCGACAATCGACGATAAGAAGCTATTCCTAGCAGGGTAATGGATATGGCCAGTAGGATGGTAGCAATGGGTCGACGAATAAATGGATCGCAAATACTTTTCATAAATCTCCTTGTTTTAGAGAGCGGGAGCAACCACGGTATTTACAGGTTGTACGGGAACGCCAGGAGCCAGTAGGGCATGTCCTTCAGCGATAACTTGTTCATCACCTTGAAGACCTTTTTTAACGACTGACCAACCTTGGTAGGATTGTCCAACGTTGATGTAACGCATTTCGGCTAATCCTTGCGCATTGATAATGTAGACAAAGTCACCTTTATTTCCCTGATGAATGGAACTATCTGGAACCAAAATCACATCCTTGAGGGTTTTGTAGTAAATTTTTAAGTCCACACCTCGGCCGGGCCAAAATTGCAGGTCTTGATTGTCAAACATGGTTCTTAAGTCAAAGGTACCGGACGTTTTTTCAACCTCATTGCCAATGCTTACCAATTGGCCTCGTTGTACAACGTTCTCATCATCGATGAGTTGAGCCTCGATTTCAATTGTTTCGTTAGCGTCATTTTGTGCTAACAACAAAGGCATTAAATCTTGTTCTGATAAGTAAGCATCCGCAAAAATAGGCTGCAGTTGATTTAAGACGGCCAGCGGAGTACCTCGTGTTACAAACGATTGAGCATCTACAGAAGATTTACTTAATATACCGTCGAAAGGAGCTTTTATGAAACAATGCTCAAGATCTATCTTTTTCAAAGTACAAACGGCTTCGTCAGCCAGTAACTGAGCCTTGCTCACTTCCACATTTGCAACGTAAGAATCGTACTCTTGTTGGGACAAGAAATTGTTTGAGCGTAAATCCTTGGAACGATTCAATTGAGACAAATTCAAGTTATAACGCGCCGTATCCATCGCTAACTGTGCCTCACTTTGTTTAACATAAGCTTCGAAACTGCGATGATCCAGTGTAAATAAAGTTTGTCCGGCTGTAACCTTACCGCCATTTGGCATTTCAACCGTTTGCAGCGTGCCCTCTACTTGTGGAACCAACACGACACGATTGAAAGGGGTGCATTGGCCTACAGTTTTTATGTAACTTTTTACGGTTGCTTTATGTGGCGTTGCGACAGAAATGGAAAGCTTCATTACAACCTCAGGAGCTATTTTTTTAGAAAAAGAACTGTTCAAATGCTTCCAGCTAATCAAGCCGATTAACGCACTTACACTAACAATAATAATTGTACGATACTTTTTTATATTATTCATAGGTTAAAAAATTTTCCGATGTTAACCTTCCAGAAACGTAGGCCAATCGAGCCCAACTAATTGCCAAATCTGATTGAGATTTTGTATAAGTCAAACGAGCCTGGGATAAAGTTTTTTGTGCGGAAAGCAGATCCAGTAAGCTATTCAACCCTACTTCGTAACCTGTGCGAACGGCATTCAAAGATTCATTTGCGGCAATCTCCAGAGCTTTTGCGGACTCCAACAAACGCGAGGACGATTGGAAAGCATGGAAAGCGGCCCATACATCACGCAAAGTTTGCAGCTTTTGTTGCTGTAACTGAAAGGTAGCCTCCTTTAGAGCTGACTGACTAGCTAAGGCCTTATATTGCGAATCGAATCCACTGAACAGGTTCCATGAAATCCCCAACCCTAAGCTGTAATTGCGTTGCCAATGAGAATCTTTGGAATAACGTAACGTATCGACCGTTCCCATTACGTCTAAAGCCGGCAAATCTGCCTTGCGAGTTTTCAAATGATCCCAGTATGCAGCTTCAACGTTAGCTTCCGCAGCTAAAACATCTGAGCGTTGCTTGAGGGCTGATCGCATCAAATCTTCTACTTCTTCAACGAGGGCATGGTCGGTTTTTAGGTTAACGTCAATATTAAAATTTTTGGAAACAGGTACGCCTACTGCCAATGCTAATTCTGCACGGCAGGCTTCTAATCCAGATTGAGCTGCTTGAAGAGCATACTCGGCCTGCAACATATCCGCTTGTGCCAATAGAACATCTTGTTTACGAGCTAAGCCGTGCGCTTCTCGGTTTTTTACGGCATTGTAGGAGGCACGCGTATCGTTTAAACTGGCTTCACTTGCTTGAATGTTTGCAACAGCAGAAGCGTAATCACAATAGGCCTTTTGAATGTTAAAGACAACCGTTTGCAGAGTCTGATTGAAGCTGTAATTGGCAGCAATAAGCATGTAAGTTGCCTGTTTAGCTTGAGCTGTTGTAACGCCGAATTGAAACAGCCGGTAAGTTATCTTCAAAGAAGGCCCCCAGTTATCTATTTTGGATCCAGAATTGTTTAATACGGCCCCTGTTTGTTGCCGCTGGACACCAACTTCACCTGTAATAGTTGGATAAAAAGCTGCTTCCGATAAACCTTTTTGCGCCAAGGCTTTGCGAGCTTGCCACCAAGCTGTACGCGTTTGTGGATTGTGCGATAGACCGAGCTCCAATAAAGCGGGTAGAGTGTAACACTCTGAGGTAGCGAACAAAGGCTCGGTCATGTGATGAGAGGTTTCAATGACTTTTGTTGGAACCCACGCATGGTTAGCATCAAGACTTGTTTTTACATGTGTGGACTGACATCCCGTTATTATAAGGATGGAGATGTATAGAAAATTTTTTAAGATGCTAGATGTTTTCATACTACTTATAATAATACGGCATGCTTGTATGTATCACATACAAATTTTTTTTGCAAGAACAAATACATTGAAATTAAATTACATAGGGAGTCAATTAAAGGGTTGAATCAGATTCAGGCTGCAATTCACGTATGGGCTTAAATCGCACTACGCACTCATTGGCATTCAAATAACCGTCCTGTTCATGGATAACCTGGTCTCTAAACGTTGGATCGGTAAGAAGTTTTCGAACAAAATACTTTTTTTGATAAACCTTTAACCGCAGTTGATTTTCAATGGTTTTGAGCTGAATGTATTTAGATTGCCAGGTTTTGTATTTACCGTAGGCCGACAGAAATTGTTTGCCCCATAGAATATAGATAACGCCAGGTATCAATGCGACAAAAATGCTCACACTTAAAATACGTTTCAACCTGGTTTGCATGTTTAGGGATATAAAATCAATACTGAAGTCAGTTTTTCATTGCAAAAATTAAAAGTCAACGTTAAAGTAATATAAAGGCTTTGCTTTATGTATCAACAGTTTTATGGTTTTTCTGAGGATCCTTTTAATATTACACCCGATCCTAAGTTTTTGTATCTGAGTGAAGAGCACAATACAGCTCTTTCGATGTTAAAATATGGACTTGAGCATTCAAAAGGATTTATGGTTATGACTGGGGAAGTGGGATGCGGTAAGACGCTTTTATGCCGCTCGCTTCTTCAATCTTTGGATGAGAATACCTATGAAACGGCTTGGATTTATTCTTCTAACGTTACGCAAGAACAGCTTTTTCGCAGCATCTTGAAAGAAATTGGCATGCCTGCTTCAAAATTGCCTGAATCAGATCACTTGGATGTCTTGAACGAATATCTATTGTCTAAGATAAACAAAGGGAAGGAAATTTTGCTCATTATTGATGAAGCTCAAAATTTGTCCTATGAGCTCTTAGAAGCTGTTCGCTTGTTGTCTAATTTGGAAACTGACCAACGTAAGTTACTGCAAATCTTATTGGTCGGACAGCCGGAATTAAAGGTAAAGCTGAATCAGCCGCAATTGCGCCAGTTTAAGCAGAGAATTTTGGTTTATTACGAACTCCATCCCTTATCTCCAAAAGAAACACAGCGGTATATAAACCATCGATTAACCATTGTTTCATCTCAACCGGGATTGCCAAAAATTACCTACCGAGCTTTTAGAAAGATTTGTAAGTACGCGCGTGGCATTCCTCGTGTTATCAATAATGTCTGCAATAAGGCCTTCATGTCAGCTTACGGCAGGCTTTCAAAAAAAGTTGAGACCAAAGATGTGATGCAAGCGATAAAAGATATAGAACGTTTATCTCTATGAGTGTCCTTTTGAAAAAGATACAATCGTTTCAGAAAACTGACGATGGTAACGTCCATAAAGATGTTGTTTTTCCTGTTTTTTGTAAAAAGAAAAAGCGAGTTTTGGTAGATAAAAATTTCATTGTTAGCTTAATAGCTCTATGTTTAGGCTGTTTGTTGGCGTTTTTGATCCAATCTTCTAATGACACGATAGAGAAAAATGATACTGACAAATCTGTGAACAAACAAGGACACTCCGGCCATATGTCTCAGATATCCATCGATCCTTTGCAAATCATCGATCCCTTTAAAACCGTTTCTGTTCCACAGACAATGGATGTGCGTAAAAGTGCTACAGATATATTAATGTTTCACGATAGTGAAGAAAACACTCCGCGTATAAAGGTAGCTCCACAGCTGCTAAACCCCAAAACATTGCCGTCGGGACTCCCCACTTTGTCTATCGCTCCATTAAAGTTTTCAGATCCGTTTAAAACGGTATCGGATACCAATGTAGTGGCCGGTGAAGCGGCTACTGTTATCGAGCCAACGGTCATGTTAAATAACGAAAAAGTGCAGAAAAAATATACCCAAAATCGTTTGCCCATAGAACACTTGCGTACAGCCTTGAAACGAAATGTTGCCCAGAAAATGGCCCAAGTTAATGAGTATATTCAACCATTGGCACAAGGTTTATCGCACCCGAAGGCATGGGAGAAAATAAAGGTTTCTCCAAAAAAAACCAAATCGACTGATCAAGCTGTAAATCTTTCGAAACACCAACAGGACCATTTGGCGAAGATTAACAACTTTCTTAAGAATTTTCGTGTTGATGCTGTGCGTGTGGATGGACCCCGTTCCCGCATTCAGGCAAATGGTTGTGCCTATACGGTTAATACAACGGTTTTACGTCAGCCTCTGTTGAAGATAACAGGGGTTGTCAACAATGAAATTATTTTTAGAGATGAATACAAGCAGGAATACAGAAAAAAGATCGCGTATAGCGACTAAAAAAGCTAAAGAAGAGGCCCATAGTCCGCTTATCGTTCAGATGGACAGTGAATCTTGCACCATTGAAGATAAAAATTGCGTACAGCAGGAAAGCTTTATAGAGTCGCGTGGTTTGCGATATTCAGTCCAATATGTAATGATATGGATGGCTGTTGGCTTTGGCGTTTTTTGGGGATTTTCCAAATTTAGAGCCTTTTACACAGAGGCAAAGACATCGAATATGAATGCTGTTGCAATAGAACATATTCCAGGTACGCTGAATGTT
>CALXMI010000074.1 GCA_944389435.1 uncultured Opitutales bacterium | reverse complement strand
CATGAAAATGAAAGATATTTTAAAATTGACGTCTGACGAAATGCACGAAAAACTAACATCATTATCGCGCCAATATGTAGATTTGCGGATGAAAAAACAGTTAGGACAATTGAAAGATCCTTCTGAGATTCGTATGTTGCATAAGGATATGGCACGCATTTACGTTGCTTTATCTCAAAAAGATCTTCAGAGCGGGCGCTTAGGGTAGTTAATTATGGAAAATTTAGAGAAAAGAACACAGCGGAAGACCTTGGTGGGTGTTGTTGAGAGTCGTTCAGGGAACAAATCTATAAAGGTCGTTTTCTTTTATAAAAAGCCTCATACTCTTTTTAAAAAGGAAATTAAACGGAAAACAGTATTGCATGCTCATGATGAAGAAAATGCTTGTAGTGTGGGCGACAAGGTAGAAATTATGTCTACGCGTCCATTGAGTCACTTGAAGCGTTGGCGCGTTGTTCGCGTGTTGGAAAAGGCACAGTTGTAATCGGGGGGTGTTATATTATGTTGCAGATGAATAGCAGGATGGTTGTAGCCGATAATACTGGAGCGAAGACGGTGGCTATGATTCGTCGTCTAGGACAGTTGAGTCGTACGGCTCAGGTAGGAGACATCATTGTGGGGTCGGTGAAAGAAAGTACGCCGGAAGCTAGTGTGAAAAAGGGAAGCGTTGTGCGTGCAGTAATTGTTCGTACAAAGAATGCTATTGCGCGCGAGGATGGTTCTTATTTGCGTTTTGATGATAATGCTTGTGTTATCATTGATGCAAATAACAACCCAAAGGGAACGCGTGTTTTTGGGCCGATTGCTCGTGAATTACGTCAAAAGAATTTTTCAAAGATCATTTCTTTGGCCCCGGAGGTTTTGTGATGAAGTACAAAATAAAGAGAGATACTGAAGTTGTGGTTATTTCTGGAGAACATAAAGGAAAACGCGGAAAAGTTTTAAAAGTTCTTCGTGACTCTCAGAGAGTGATTGTTGAAGGAGTTAACTTACATAAGAAATGTGTAAAAAAATCGCAGGAAAATCCTAAAGGGAATATTGTGGAAACGGAGATGCCAATTCATTATTCTAATGTAATGGTTATTTCTTCTGAGGACAAGACAAAGGCAGATCATGAATAAGTTACCTGTTTTAAAAGAGGCTTATCTTAATCAAGTTGTTCCTGGTTTGATGAAGGAATTGGGGTGCAAAAATGTTCACGTTGTCCCCAAAATTGAAAAGGTGATATTGAATTCTCGTATCGATGCAAACATGGATAAAGCTCACATCGATCAGCTTGTGAAGGAATTAGGCTTGATCACCGGTCAGAAGCCATTGGTTACAAAGGCCAAGAAGAGTATTTCGAATTTCAAATTGCGTCAAGGGATGCCTGCTGGTGTTAAAGTGACCTTGCGTGGAAAGCGCATGTATGACTTTTTATATCGTTTGATTAATATTGCATTGCCGATTATTCGCGACTTTCGTGGTGTTTCTAAACGTATGGATAAGCATGGTAATTTGAATATCGGTATTGTTGATCATACGATTTTCCCTGAAATCAAGGTTGAAACGAGCAATCGTCAAAATGTTGGTTTGGATATTGCAATTGTAACAACAACGGACGATGACAAGAAGGCATTGATGTTGTTGGAAAAGTTGGGAATGGCATTTAGGAAATAATATGGCTAAAAATCTTCTATAGAACGCAATGAGCGTAGAGCTCGATTGATCCAAAAATATTCGGCAAAGCGCAAGGCGTTGAAGGCTAAAATTTTGGATCCAAAGACAACAGATGACGAGTTTTTTGCAGCTCAGCGTGAATTAGCTTTGTTGCCACGTAACTCTTCTCCGGTACGCTATCGCAATCGTTGTTCAATAACGGGGCGTTCGCGTGGTTATTTTGGTAAATTTGGTGTGTCTCGTCTTACGTTGCGAGAATTTGCGTTAAAGGGTATTTTGCCTGGAGTAGTAAAAGCCTCATGGTAATTGATTATGGATACGATAGGTGATTTTTTAACAGTGATTCGTAACGCAAGTCGTGCGAATAAGTCCGCTTGTTCGGTTTCTCATTCGAAACTTCGCAAAGCAATTGCGGATGTTTTGGTCCGCGAAGGTTATATTGCGGGCGCGAAGGAAGTTACTTTGGACAATGGTTTAAAGTCGTTAATTGTGCGTTTAAAATACGTGAAAGGCGTTCCTGCGTTAAGCGTTTTGAAGCGTTGCAGCACGCCAGGTTCGCGTTGGTATGTTGATTGTCAGCATATTCCAAGTGTTTTGAGCGGTTTGGGTATTTGTATATTATCTACCTCAAAAGGTGTTATGACCGGTCAACAAGCGAAGGCTCAAAGCCTTGGTGGTGAATTAATTTGTAAGGTTTGGTAAAACAATGAGTAGAATTGGAAAATTACCGGTCGAATTTGGAAGTGGCGTCCAAGTGACAATTTCGGGTTCGACGGTTACGGTTAAGGGGCCTAAAGGCGAGTTAACGAAAACCTTTGCTCCATGTGTAAACATTAAAGCCGAAGAAAATAAGATTTTTGTGGAGCCCAAGGGTAACGATCGTTTTTCTTTGGCTATGCATGGTACTGTACGCGCGGTTATTGCGAATATGGTAAAGGGCGTGCAGACTCATTTTGCAAAAGATCTAGAGATTCAGGGAGTCGGGTTTAAGGCGGCTTTAAGTGGAAATGTTTTAGATTTGTCGTTGGGATATTCTCATCCGCTAAAATACGAGATCCCTGCAGGCATTACCGTTCAGGTAAAAGATGGTACACAGATTCATGTTGAAGGTGCGGATCGTTGTATGGTTGGACAGGTGGCTGCTGACATCAAACGTTACTACCCCGTTGAGCCTTATAAAGGCAAAGGTGTTCGTATTGTCGGTGAGTTTGTTCGTCGCAAGGAAGGAAAGAAGAAGGCGTAAATATCATGAAATTGGTAGAAAAACAAAGATTGGAACGGAATCGTCGTTTGCGTATACGTTCACGCGTGAAGGGTACAGCAGATCGTCCACGTTTGGCGTTGTGTTTGTCTAACAAGCATGCTTATGCTCAATGTGTTAACGATGATGAAGGTCGGACTTTGGCTGCGCTTTCTTCTATGTCAAAACATTTGAGGAGCCAGCATATAAAGCCAAACCGTGAAGGAATGGAAAAATTGGGTAACTTAGTGGGTGAGCTTTTGAAAGAGCGTGGAATTTCGCAGGTTGTTTTTGATCGTGCGGCGCGTTCTTATTTTGGATGCGTAAAGGTGTTTGCCGACGCAGTACGCTCACAAGGAATTAACTTTTAGAATTAGATTTTATGGTCGTAGAAAATCAAGTTGAAAACAATTTATGCCAGGATCTGGTTTTTTTGACAGAGAAAAAAGAGTTGTTAATTACAGAACCTCTTGAGAACTGGACAGAAAAGGTTGTTCATATTAATCGCTGTGCAAAGGTGGTAAAAGGTGGGCGTCGTTTTAGTTTTTCGGTGCTGGTTGTGGCCGGAAATAAGGCGGGAATGATTGGCTTGGGTCTTGGAAAAGCAAAAGAAGTTTCAGATGCGATTCGTAAGGCAAGTGAGAATGCAAAAAAACGTATATTCAAAATAGCAATGTGGAACAATACCGTGCCACACGTTGCCCTAGGCCGTGCGGGTGGCGGATGTGTCATTTTGAAGCCTGCCTGTCCTGGTACTGGAATTATTGCCGGCGGAGGTGTTCGTGCAGTTTTGGAGATGGTCGGATTGAAGGACGTTTTATCTAAGTCGTTGGGAGCAAACAACCATTTATCGATGGTTCGTTCCACGATTGATGCGCTTTTACAAATGCGTACAAAACAACAGATCAATGCGGTACGTAAAGCCGAAGGGGATTTGGTAGATTATAAGGTAATGTCATGAAACTAGAGAATTTACCCTCAACAAAAAATCGTTTACGCAAAACCAAGCGCTTAGGTTGCGGAAAAGGAAGTGGTCATGGAAAGACTTCTTCTCGTGGTAACAAGGGAGGCAATGCTCGCTCGGGTTATTCGACCCCGAAAAGTTTTTCGGGTATTCCGTGGTATCGTAAATTTCCAAAGCGTGGTTTCAATAATAGCAAGTTTAAAGTTTGCTACAATGTGATAACGTTGGAGGCTCTCGATAAAGCTTTACCAAGCGATTTTTCTGGAATTGTTGATAAGAATGTTTTATTAGAATTAGGGCTTATCGAGAATGTTGCTTTGTCAACAAAATTGCTTGGAAATGGCAAATGGAATCGTTCTTTATCGTTTTCGATTGAGAAAATAACTTCAGGTGCAAAAGCAAAAATTGAAGCCGCTGGTGGAAAAATAGCTGAATAACGGAAAGACAATTATGCTGGCTGCTTTTGTGAACTGTTTTAGGATTCCGGATTTAAAGAAACGGATTATCTTTACTTTGTCGCTTTTGTTTGTGGCAAGAATCGGTTGCAATATTCCGTTGCCGGGTATTGATCCGTTACCTCTGAAGTCATTTTTTGAATCTCAAAAAATGCTGGGAGGCGGTCAGCTGGTAGGCCTGTACAATTTGTTCACGGGGGGTGCTTTCTTGAAGGGAGCTATTTTTGGTTTGGGTGTTATGCCTTATATTAGCGCCTCCATCATATTCCAATTGTTAGGGGCAATGCTGCCTTCTTTAGCTCGTTTACAACAAGAAGGTGAATTTGGTCGTCAGCAATTGATGCAGTATACGCGCTATTTGACATTAGGCATTTGCTTGATTCAAGGAGGTTTATTGGTGATGGCCCTGACGAACTATCCCGATAAACTGTTCCCCGGTTTTGATGTCGTGACCTATGGACCTATTGCCTTGCACAGCGGTTTTTGGTTCTTGTTTATCTGCACACTATTGTTGTCTTGCGGAACGATGATTTTGACTTGGCTGGGTGAACAAATTACACAGCGTGGTGTTGGTAATGGTGTTTCGTTGCTAATCACGGTGGGTATTTTGTCGGGATTGCCTCAGAGCTTGTTCTTATTTAGTAAAATGTTTACGACCCCTCTGGGTGTTGAAGGTGCTTCGAATTTTGGTTGGTTTCAAGGTGGTTTGATGTTGATACTTTTGTTTGTTGTCGTTGCCTCCATGGTTGCCGTTACTCAAGCCCAGCGTAAGATCATCGTCCAATATGCCAAAAGAATGGTAGGTCGAAAAGTTTACGGTGGACAGAGCTCTTTCTTGCCATTGAAGGTCAATTATGCGGGTGTAATGCCGGTTATTTTCGCGAGCGCTTTGTTGATGTTTCCGCAGCAGTTGTTGGCTTACTTGGGGGCAGCGTTCGGAATTTCCGCATTTCAGCGCTGGTCTATGATTTTGGTTCAAGGATCGGGGCTTTATTATGTGATTTATGGTCTGTTGATTCTAGGATTTAGCTACTTTTGGGTTTCTATTATGTTTAAACCCCTCCAGGTTGCGGATGAACTGAAAAAGAATGGTGGCTATATTCCCGGTGTTCGTCCAGGAACGTGTACAGCGCAGTTTTTAGATTTCGTAATGACGCGTTTAACCTTAGCGGGTGCTATATTTTTGACGATTATAGCCTTGTTCCCGGATATTCTTTACTTCATATACAAGATTCCTTACAGAGTAGCTCTATTTTTT
>CALXMI010000073.1 GCA_944389435.1 uncultured Opitutales bacterium | reverse complement strand
ATAATGAGCGAACGGACGTAGTGTTGCGCCTCATAAAAATTGAAAGGAGCCGTCTTCATCCATTGACGCGCTTGCGATGAACAAAAAACAAAGGCCGTTGCAAACATTTCGCACAGTTGCCCCTTCGCGTCTACCTTAAAAATCCGACCCGTCTCAAACAAGCGCTCGACGGTATTACCATGGCGCCGGTTATCCTTTAGGGCATTGACAAGACCTGGGATTAACGACGTCCGCAAGCAAGCATGCTCCGCACTCAAAGGTTTATCAAGAGTTAATGCCAACAAAATTTTTTCGTTCAAAAAACCATTGTACCACTCAAATGGTTGCAAAGTATCGGTATAACATTCGTAAAAGCCTGCATTTGATAAGATACTTGCATGCCGATTCCGCAGTTCGTTTTCAGCCGAATCTTTGATCTCACAAACTACACCATCCGGACGCTTGGTAGGGATTTTATCCGTTCCCCACAGGCGAATAAATTCTTCAACCAAGTCTACATCCTGCGTAACATCTTGGCGGTAACTTGGAATCGAAACTTCCCACTCATCCGGAGCTTTATCCTTAATCGAGAAGCTCAATCGTTGCAAAACCTGTTTGAACACATCGGCCTCAACCTCAAAGCCCAACACACGTTTTATCTTGCCAAACGATACTATTAAAGTGCGCTCGGGAACCGAAGCACTACCCAAGCATACATGTTGACTTACACACAGATCCGGACACGTCAACTGCAACAATTGAATCATGCGTGCTAAAGCGTAGGGTGCATTGGATTTATCCACAAAACGCTCAAAACGATACGAACTGTCGGTTGTTATGTTTAAATTCTGAACAGTTTTGCGAATACAGGCCTGGTTAAAATGGGCGCATTCAACAAAAACACGTGTCGTTGTCTGTTTGATTTCGCTTGAAGCACCGCCCATAACTCCTGCTATCGACAAAGCTTGATTCTCATCCGCCACAATCATGATATCGGCACTCAACTTGCGATCCATACCGTCTAGAGTCCGCAACCCCTCCCCTTCTTTAACAAGACGTACGCATAAGTGCTTCCCAAGTGTCTGCGCATCAAAGGCATGCAACGGCTGACCTTGTTCCAACAGGACCATATTGGTCGCATCCACAACGTTATTAATGGCCCTTAACCCTGATTTTTGCAAAAAGCTCTGTATCGATTCCGGACTGGGTTTGATGGTAATATTTTCCAATAAGCACCCTGAAAAATAATCACAATTATCGGTTTCAATTGATACAAACGTTTCATCAACAGACGGATAAACAATCTTAACATCTGGCCGCTTTACAGGGATCTCAAAGTAAGCACTAAGTTCACGAATCAAGCCCAAATAGCTCAAACAATCGCCTCGATTGGAGGTAATAGAGACGTCAAAAACAACATCTTTACGGTCGCCAAAAAGAACCTCTAAAGGGGTCCCGATATCCGGATTTAAATCATTTAAAATGTATAAACCAGCGCTTTCTCCCGCATCCAACCCCAACTCGCTTGCACTGCACATCATACCGCAGGACTCAACACCACGCATACGTGTCTTCTTCAACACTACATTGCCCAACCGAGCCCCATCTAAGGCAACAGGCACCACATCGCCTGCTTTGAAATTAGAGGCTCCGCAAACAATTTGCAAAGGTTCCGCTTGTCCCACATCCACCTTGCACACACTAAGGTGATCAGAATCGGGATGTTTTGCCTTCTCAAGCACACGGCCTACTACCAACGGCCCCTGTCCGCAGTAACCAAGCGTCTCCATCCCCTCTATCTCAAAACCTAAGTGAACAAAAGCTTCTGCAATGACTTCAGGGCTTGCATTAATCGGCAAATATGTTTTGAGGACACTTAAAGCAATCTTCATGCAATTCATCCAAATCTTTATCGTAAAAATTGTCAACGTTTTCCAAAAAAGAAATGCTGAGAAAATACTCTTTTTTAATTCATTAAGAGGTTTTGGCACGGGCCTTGCTGTCAATAAAGACGTGAATATAACAAAATGTCAGTATTTTCTAGAACATTGCTTGCAAGGAGGTGAACAATGATGCTGCCATTTTCGCATATTCCTTTGTACAAACAACAAAAACAAATCGCGAAACGTTTGTTTAGAGAAATGCAAATGGAGGAGGTGACAACACTTATACATTCATTACCGAACAGGATTGTTATGCATTATCGTCCGGTGGAAGACGATTTTTGGTTAAAAATAAAAAATCATCTTTTTAAGTTTTTAAAAAAGATTAGACCTAAGTTGTGTCGCAAGCGTAAAGTAACGATCGTAAAATCTAAAACGGTTTATCAGTTACAGGTTTGGCGAAAATTACGAACGCAATTACATACTTATTTAAATGACTTGATTGCCGGTAAAAATGTGCCAACGACGTATTTTCAACAATTACTAAGACCGTTGAATTTAGAATCGTTCATGTGTGTCGAACAGGCTGTACAAATTGCTTTTCTTGAAACCCTAAGATATTTTAACTTAAGCGAACTGACTCGAATTCAACAGTTTGCCGAAAGTTTTAATATCGAAGACAAGGGAACAATTGTACCATTCTTATTCGAGCTCAAAAGAGCTCTACAGTGGACTTTTGCATTGAGAATCGAATGGGATTTACATCGACACAACAAAAGACAAGAACCTCGATTGCCGCTCGAGAACAACGCGGAGCTTGTTTTTAAATGAAAGATTACTTTGAAATACTTGGTATTGACGAAAAGGCTTCTAAAGGAGCAATCCAAGAAGCTTATCGTAAACTTGCCAAAAAATTCCATCCTGATTTAAACCAAGGTGACGAATTTTTTTCAAAGCATTTCATTCTGATTCAAGAGGCTTATGACGTGTTATCGGATGATAACAAACGAAAACAGTGGATCCGTTCCCGTGCAAACACTCATGCCAGTCCAAAGCAAGATATAAGTGCGGAAATTGATCGTAAGATCTTTGCCTATCGTAAGCGTAATGCTTCGTTTTGCGCAACGAAACAACATTACCAAAACCACTGTCCTATGCAGGAGAAAGACAAATTCTGGACATGTTTCGGATACGGATGTTTGGGAGTGGGGGCTCTTATCATCCTTATTGGATTCATATGCCTAGTATTTAATCCAACACTTACATTGAAACAGCTGTGCTTTCAAATGCTGTGGTTGAGCAAATACTTAGCAGCTCTTGCAGCAAGTCTCGCTGGGATCGTTTACTTCTACCGTTACCTGTCGTCGTTGGATGTGTGTTGAAATCCATATTTTCTCAAAAAACGTTAAGGTACAAAAAGAAGGGGAGAATCGTCGACAACTTCTCCTTCTTTTGTATCTTAACATCTATCTGTACCCCCCTTACACTCTCCTTATAAACCACACTGAAATAAAAGCCTCTATTTTTTTTGCCTGACGCACAAAATCTAGGTTCAACGGTTTTAGGAAAGTTTTCTGGCAAAGTTAACCCAAATCGCAAGAGAAATGGCTTCTGCACGCGTTTTTGTATCGATGCCTTGCTCCTGTAAAAAATTTAAAAAGCTTAAAGCAAACGGTGCCCTATTTTCTCGACAACAACGCCCAATCTGTTGTCGTCGATGCATAAAAATTTCCCGCATAAAACATTTGACGCTTTTCGGAAAGCTATAACCTTCTGGTTTTTTGACCAAATGAATCAATACAGAATCCACCTTGGGCTGTGGATAAAAGCAGCGTTTTGCCACACAACAAGAGGCCTGTAAGCCATAAGCTGCCTGCAGACTAATACCCAACGCACTAAAATGCTTCGTCCCTGCATCAGAAAGCCAACGATCAGCCGCTTCTTTTTGAACCAACAAAACCATTTCGTCCGGTAAACGTTCCAATTCAAGGATGCGATCCAGCCAAATACTGGCTACGGCATAGGGCAAATTCGCCACAACTTTATAATCCTGATCCAATGTGAACGCCCCTACAGGCATTTCGATTGCATCACCATGAACAATGTTTACAGGGAAATTTTTAGAAATATACTGATAAAACTGTGGATCTTTCTCGACAGCAAAAACCTTGGCTCCCGATGCCACTAAGCTACCTGTTAACGTTCCACAACCCGGCCCAATTTCAACAACAATCGAACCGTTTGTAGCTTTGGCCCACGCAACTGAACGCTCAACAACACGTCCCTCTATTAAAAAATTTTGCCCCAATTTCTTATTGGGACAAACCCCCAAGCGATTTAAAATCGCTTTCGTCTGACTTAAAGTGAGCGCCATAAACGGCGAAAACTAAGCACGCTCGTGCTTTTGACGCAACATATTATTGAAAGCAGCCACCTTCTCCTTTTGACGCCTTACCTCACAAGGCTTCTCAAAATAACGCTTAGCTTTCACGTCGCGCAAAATGCCTTCACGGTCTAACTTTTTCTTTAAGCGACGCAACGCCTTCTCTAAAGGTTCTGTTTTACGTAATTTAACTTCAACGGACATCTCTTGCCTTCTCCTGATTCCTAATATATAGGTAAAATATTGCACTGTGTTATTCTTGGGTCAAGGTTTTTTTCAAAAATAATTCTAAGAAACCCCCTTACCCGCTTCTTTCTTAAGCAATAGGAAGCTCTAGAAGTGGGCCTTGCGGTAAAAACTTCTTCTTGTCGCGAGTAATACCAATATAGCGACAATTAGGGCGAGCGTTATGTGTTTGGAATACCCTGTCTAACAAGGCTGAAGTTAACGTTTCACAACCTGAAAGCGAAACCATCCCCTTTGACACCTTTTCTAGTACCCCCTTCTTCTGCAGACTTTTTTGCCCATCCAATTGTCGACGATACCCCAAAAGGATGCTATCACAAATTGGCTCTGGTATCTTTTCACACGCAACGTGCAAATAAGGCTGCTGCTGAGCTTGCGCGAAAATAGCCATCTGTCCCATCACCGCATCTATATCCTGCTTCAGCGGAACGTAAATAGAAAAATGCTTATGCAAGTTGGCTTGCTGCATAAAAAATTCAATCTGCTTAAGATTCAAGACCGGACGAGGTTGTAAGATCTTTTCCGTCGCGCTGTCACGGAACTCCATGGGACTACCGTTTAACCACTCCAAGCTTTCTTCTTGCGCGTCTTGCCAATAAAATCCTTCAGCAGCGTAATGTGATTCCACTTGACAAATGCGCATCTGTATGTTCAAAGATGTCAACAAAAGAAGCCAGCAATCCAACAATTGTTCGCAAATTGAAGGAGGCAACAAGACAACAGGAGCCTCGCACTCCATTCTTAACCAAGGTGCCAATGAATCCAGCACACCTTTCAGTGCATAAAAAACTTCTTGATAGTCTGAAACATTTTTTACCGGCAACAAGTACTGCTTAACTTCCACGTTCGGAAAATTTTCATTCAGAGCTTGCCGCGTCAAAAACGTATTCAAACGCCAAACTTGCAGTCCAACCAAAACAACCTCGTCAAAACGCCCCTCTCCTACCAATTTTAAAATAGGGCCATCTTCATCTTTCCCAGGAACCCTAGGATCCTGAAAAGAGGGGATTGCTAACAATACCCTCTTCCTATTAAAATTACTTCTTCCCATTCGCTTCGGACAGGGTGGCATCAAAGCTTTCCGTTTGCAAGCCTTTTCGTAAAAATTTTCAAGCAGAGACTACTTTTGAACCGCTAAAGGAATCCTTTTCAAGCTCCCGTAAAGATAACTCGCCCTTTACAAGATTGATCTAGTCTCACAACCTTAATTCAGATGCACTTGAGCTACAATATTTTGTCATTTTTTATGCGTGATCTTTTGTTTATTTCGGAAGCATCTACATATAAGATGTTTACGCTAACGTTATCTGCACGCCATTCCCACATACCGTCTTTGCACAAAACTCGCTTTGTATTTGACAGATTTTTAAAACGGATCTACGGTAAGAATTAAATGTGTGGGAAGATTTCCCTCTCGTCCCTAGGTGAACAGAGACTTCATCGCCGAAATTCATTCTATAATTCTATTTAAACCTGGAGGCAATATATTAGATTTAAGGAATAAGAATGCATAGAAATAATCTAAGAGAAAAATTAATAAAATACGCCTCAACATACGCCAGCGAAATTGAAGATAAGGCAAAAATGTTGGCGTTTCTGGATGCCAACAAAGATTGCTTTGAAAGGTCTTGCGAAATCGGTCATTTTACTGGCTCGTGTTGGATTGAAAATAGCGATGGGACAAAATTTCTCCTAACGCTTCACAAAAAGATCGGCCTTTGGCTACAACTGGGAGGCCACGCAGACGGAGACTCCGATCTGGTTCGCGTCGCATTACGAGAAGCTCATGAAGAATCTGGCCTAAAAAGCATAAAATTGCTTTCTGCCGATATTTTCGATATCAGCCTGCATCGTTATGTGGCAACTTGCGACAAGACCTCCGGACATTATCATTACGACATCCGATTTCTCTTGAAAGCAGAAGATGATGAAATCCATATTTCTGGAGAATCCAGCGACCTCAAATGGTTCGACGAGCCACCTCTAAACGATCCCAAACTCGGTACCGACGTCGTCCGCATGTTCGAAAAATGGAAACAATGGCAAAAGGCGTAGTAGACGTACGCGATTAAGCATGGAGCAACTTTGACAAACAGAAGCTCTTTGGCTGCCTTCTTTATATAACCTTAAGCGATCCGTGCTTCAGCACGCAACACACCCTATACCCAACACACGATGGGCAAGCTAAAAAACATTAGCATTTTACCTGGCGGAGAGGGAGGGATTCGAACCCTCGGTACCCTTGCGAGTACACAGCATTTCCAGTGCTGCACAATCGGCCACTCTGTCACCTCTCCCTAAAAAAATAACAGATAGGATTATCAAAGATAATCCCACCTGTGTTGGCAATACTAAAATTGAAAAATTAATGTGACACTAGCGCCAATAATGGACGCAATTGTCATCAATTTTAGCAAAATATTCAAGCTTGGACCAGCCGTATCCTTGAAAGGATCACCGACAGTATCACCGATAACAGCCGCTTTGTGCGATTCAGAGCCCTTACCACCAAAATGACCTTCTTCGATGTATTTTTTGGCATTATCCCAAGCACCACCTGAATTGGCCATAAAGATCGCCAAAACGAAGCCACTGGCTAGCGTACCTGCCAACATTCCGATTACGCCGGGGACACCCAAGGTCATACCGACAATGAATGGAAAGGCGATTGTTACCAAAGCTGGCGGCAGCATCTCTCTTTGCGCCGATTCGGTAGAAATACGTACGCAGCGCGAATAATCCGGCTTGGCTTCTCCCGACATAATACCCTTAATTTCACGGAATTGACGACGCACCTCATCTACCATATTGGCCGCAGCACGACCCACCGCGTTCATGGACATTCCACAGAAAACGAAAGCAAGCATGGATCCTACGAACATACCCATTAAAACTTTTGGATTGAGCAGGTGAACCTCAAAAAAGTGCATCAATTGAACCAGCGTAACGTCGTTTGTATTCACAAGCGCCCCGTTAACTTCAATGGCATCCTTACCCAGACGCAAAAGGCCCAACTTCAACTCTTGAACATAGGAAGCAATCAAAGCCAAAGCTGTCAAAGCTGCCGAACCAATTGCGAAACCTTTTCCGGTCGCAGCGGTCGTGTTTCCAATTGCATCCAAGGCATCCGTACGCTGACGTACCTCAGGTGGTAATCCGCTCATTTCGGCATTTCCACCGGCATTATCGGCAATAGGACCGTAAGCATCGGTTGCCAAGGTAATCCCCAAGGTTGATAACATACCCACGGCAGCTAATCCAATACCGTACAAACCTTCATTGATCGCTGAAAATTCGAAATGTGAAGCAAAACCGAAGGCTAACGACATACCCACAACAACTGCAAATACAGGAATCATCGTTGAAGCCATACCTTCACCCAATCCACCAATGATAACCGGTCCAGCACCCGTATTCGCTTTTTCGGCAATACGACGCGTCGGCTTATATTCAGCAGAAGTGTAATATTCACTGCCTTTACCGATTACAATACCTGTTACCAAACCGGCGATCAGCGAGCCCCAAATGTTGGCCCCCAAACCCAGGAATTTCAACAAGAAATAAGAGATAATCACAAGACCTATTGCCGCCACATGGATACCACGATCCAGCGCCTTCAAAATAATCTTGCTTGCTCCTTCGGTGTTGACACGAACGCAGAACATACCGCAAATGGATAAAAACACACCCAACGCACCCATTAAAACAGGCGCCAAAACGGCATTCCACTGTAATTCAGGCTTATTGAAAAAGGCTAAGGCTCCCAATGAAGCGGCTGCCAAGATAGCACCATAGTAGGATTCGTACAAATCCGCTCCCATACCAGCCACATCACCTACGTTATCACCAACGTTATCTGCAATGGTAGCGGGATTGCGTGGGTCGTCTTCAGGAATACCTGCTTCAACTTTACCCACCAAGTCAGCACCTACGTCAGCAGCTTTCGTGAAAATTCCACCACCTACACGCGCAAATAGTGCCTGCAAAGATGCTCCTAT
>CALXMI010000072.1 GCA_944389435.1 uncultured Opitutales bacterium | reverse complement strand
AAATTTCTTCCGGCGAATTAAAATCAATACCTTCGTAGTCAAAGAAATACCGTTGTCCCATAGACGGCTCCGGGAGTGGCTGTAAACACTCTTGAACGAAAGGAACATTCAAAATATCACAAAAGAGCTCAAGCGCTTCTTGTCCTTTAGGTTGCTCGCCATTTAATTGTATGACGCAAGGCTGATGTTGATCAATAAAGACTTCTTGCGCTAAAATTTTACATAATGCCAAAGTTTTACCGACCCCAGAGGGACCCATAAAGACCACACGATTCGTAATAGGCTTAAACACCAACTGATTGTAGGTCGATTGCAAGTACTGAAGGAATAGGTTTAAATTTTTCTGCCAGGTGTCATCCTTTAAAGAAGGATTTTTAAAGAAAAAATCCTGCACTAACAAAGGATCAAAGCCAGACTGAACCAACAACTTCTGCAGTTCAATTCTGGGAATAAAAACATTCGTATCGCATTTAGATGAAAGTGTTTCGTACCTCTTGGCAGCTTCCTGTTTGATTACTTGTGTAGGCCTAGAAACCACTCCAGGCGTTAGCGTGGCTTTTAACTCGTTTGAAACCGAAACAATAATCTCAAGCTTGGGCTTACTCAAAAATTTTATCAACCCGCGACCCTCAATTTGCCGTACCGATAAAACCTTCGCTCTGCCATCAAAGTTCTTCTTTAAAACCTTTACAGCTTCCTCAGCGGATTGAACCGTAACCCTGTACCTCTTCTCATCCATACTGTTATTTTAACCTTGGTTAGGTTTTGGGTCAACGAGAAAATAAGAGTGAAGGTAACTTTTTGGGAAAACGTACGTTGAAGGTAAGAAATTAGACAAGATACACACTTGGTAGCCATCGATGTTGAAATATAGGAAACATGCGCAAAAACTCAATCTTATAAGGTTTAATTTTTACACAAAATCGTTATTTTTAAAAAAATAAATACAAAAACACTTGACATATGTTAAAAAAAATCGCACTTTTATTACGTATTTTGCGAGCGTAGCTCAGATGGTAGAGCACCACCTTGCCAAGGTGGACGTCGAGGGTCCGAATCCCTTCGCTCGCTCCAGGTTCTCGATTGAAATATTTGTGAAAGGTTTATGGCCCGGGGCGAACGTCTATTATGGAAACAAAGCTACCGTTGATTCAAGTTAAAGATTTAAGCAAGCATTACAGGGAAGATCTTGTTCTTAAGAAAGTAAGCGTCCATATCGAAGAAGGCGACTTAGTGTCCATTATAGGACCATCAGGATGTGGAAAATCAACGTTTTTGCGCTGTTTGAATGGCATGGAAATTCTAGACTCTGGAAGCATTCAAATTGATGGCGTCACATTATCACGTCGACACCCGGGTGAACGACTGGGTGCCAAATTTCACAAAAAAGCGCACGATTTACGTCAACGAGTCGGCATGGTCTTTCAATCCTTTAATCTGTTTCCGCACAAAACATTGCTGCAAAACGTCATGATGGCTCCCATGATTGTTCAGAATAAATCGGTCGAAGAAGCTGAATTCGTAGCTTTGAAATTTTTAGACAAGGTAGGCTTGAAGCAATTTTCAGATCGATACCCAGCTTATTTATCGGGTGGCCAACAGCAACGTGGCGCTATTGCAAGGGCTTTGGCACTTTCTCCCAAAGTTATGCTTTACGATGAACCTACGTCGGCCATCGATCCTGCTCGCGTCAATGAGGTCTTGGATGTTATGAGGGACTTGGACAAGGAAGGCATGACACAAATCATTGTAACTCACGAAATGCGGTTTGCAAAAGACGCTTCCGATTACATCATTTACATGGAACAAGGAGAGTTTATTGAAATTTCTGATGAAGACGAAATTTTTATTTCCCCCAAAGATGAACGGACACGTCGGTTCTTAAAAAATTTTATATAAGATGAAAAAATTTTTCGTAAGCATCTTTTTTTTGCATCTTTTTTGCCAAGCAAAAACACCTAATTTACGCTGGGCAGCCGATATAGAGTCGGGAGTTCCAAATGTTTTTTATATCCCATCCGATCCTGAAAAAGTAACAGGATTTGAGTACGATATTGCTCAAGAAATTGCCAACTGCTTAGGTCGTAAGTTGGAATTCGTTGCTTGCGATTGGGATTTGTTGGTGCCTAGCTTACAACGCGGCAATTGCGACATGGTCTTAAATGCCATTGACAGAGATTCCTGGATCAGCTTGTGCAATCCGGCACAGATTGCTTTATCAAAGCCTTACTACATTACACACCTGCAATTGGTTGTGCTAAAAACATCACCCTTCAATTCTTTTAGCGACTGTGCTGAGCACACCATAGGCATTTTGAAGCAAGCGCGGCATGCCGAAAACGCCCTAAAGAAGTTGCAAAACGTAAGTATTGTTATTTATGATGATGAGGTTAAAGCTTACGACGATTTAAAAAACAAACGCTTAGATGGGGTCTTATTGGATTACCCGGAGTCTTACTATTACAAACAAATAGACAGCGACGTTCGATTGGTAAAAGATGCGTTTCAACCTATCCAATATGTTTGCATGGTGCACGTGAAGAATACAGCCTTATTGGCACAAATTAACGCAGCTATTGATCATTTAAAAACCACAGGCCGCTTAAAAGAAATTCTACAACATTGGGCGCTTTGGAACAACGAAACAGAGCAGTACTTCAAAAAAAATGCCATGGAAAGTTACGTACAAGCTGTCAAAGAAACGCAAATGGACTCCAATCACTTCTACGTCATGTGTTTGCCCATTTTTGCAAAAGCAGCCTGGGTAACTTTAAAAATTTCCCTTGTCGCCATGTTTTTGGCGCTTCTTATGGGAGCCCCGTTGGGAATTTTTAGAACTTACGGAGGCCCTTTCATCCGCTGTATTGTTTCGGTATACATTGAATGTGTACGTGGAACCCCCTTATTGGTTCAACTCCTACTCATATACTACGGATTACCCACATTGGCTCCCTACTTACAGCAGCCTTTCTCAGAATGGGTTTGCTTGAGTCCCTTTGTAGCGGGTGTTGTAGCCTTGGCTATCAACTACTCTGCTTACGAAGCTGAAATCTATCGTGCAGGTCTCTTATCGGTACCAGCAGGTCAAATGGAAGCGGCAAGGGCCTTGGGTATGTCTCATTTTCAGGCCTTGATTCATGTTATATTTCCGCAAGCTTTCAGGACGATTATTCCGCCTGTTACCAATGATTTCATTATGCTCTTGCAAGATTCTTCATTGGTGTCCATGATCACTATTGTTGAGTTAACCCGCACGTATCAATGTTTGGCAGCAACTCATTTCAATTATCTACAGACAGGTTTGTTGGTAGCCGGGTTTTACTTACTCTTAGGTTTCCCATTCATCCGTTTAGCTCGCTATTTTGAAAAGAAATTTACCAATAAAATTCGAAGAAACATATGAAAATCTTTGACCGATATACACAACAGTTGGTATTCGAAAAGACACCGTGCAAAACAGTATTGCAATTGCTCTATTGCTCTAAGTTAGGCAATTTTCTATTGCGCCTCTTTATAAAACGTGCTTGG
>CALXMI010000071.1 GCA_944389435.1 uncultured Opitutales bacterium | reverse complement strand
CATGAAAATGAACCCAAATGGTCCGTATCATATTGGAGACTTGAGTGAAGTTCAACAGGCTGAATCGGTACGTTTTATGTCGGGATATTTAGAAAAAAGCAACGTTTCATCGATCCGCGAAATGGTTCAAATGATTCAACTTTCAAATGCACACGAAGCCAATCGTAACGCTATTAAGCAGTGGGATAGCGAATTAGGTGAGGCCATCGAAACACTTGGTAATATGGGATAAATATGGAATTAGCACTTTATTCAGCCTCAACTGGTATGGAAGCTCAACAGAGGAATCTAGATATCATGGCTAATGATATCGCCAATGTGAATACAACGGCTTATAAGCGTACCCATAGCGAATTTAAAGATTTGATGTATCAAACGCTTAAGCCGATAGGTACCGATTCCGGTGATGGTACAAAAACACCGACCGGTATTCAAGTGGGTAATGGAACGCAATTGGCTGCAACCACGAAAGTGTTTACGCAAGGACAATTGACGCAAACCGGCAATGAGTTAGATCTTGCAATTGAGGGTAATGGTTTCCTTGAGATAAATACGCCGGATGGACGTACACTGTATACACGAGACGGTTCGTTGAAGTTGAATGCAGATGGACAATTTGTCAATATCGAGGGCCTAAGCTTTGGAAGTGGTTTTCAGGACGTTCCGACTAACTACGAAAGTATTACCTTTTCGTCCAATGGTACGGTAACAGTTGCGTTATCAGACGGTACCTCGCAAACGTTTAATGTTCAACTAGCGAAGTTTCCAAATCCATCCGGCTTAAAAAGCTTGGGTAACAATTTATTTGAACAAACGGAAGCTAGTGGTGAAGCTATTTTAGGTACCCCAAACCAAGATGGCTACGGTTCTCTGCGTCAATATTACTTAGAAATGTCCAATGTAAATGTTGTACAATCCATGGTAAATATGATCATTGCTCAAAGATCTTACGAAATGAATTCAAAATCGATACAAACGGCCGACGAAATGATGTCGCGCGTCAACCAACTCAAGCACTAATATGCCATACCCGATTGCTTTTATTTTTATACTGCTTTACCTGTTCATGTGCCATGTTTTGCCTTTGCATGCAGGTTTGGCTGAATGGGACTTGATTCTAGAACCTATTACTCATATCGCCTTAGAGCATCAACGGCAAGCGGCACAAGAGGATACTGCTGTTGAGATTCCTTTTGAAGAGCAGATTTTACGACAAATGGAAGATCAATGCAAGACTCATTATCACTTAAGTGGCAAAGTTGTCCTAAAGCCTTTAACACATTGGCAGATAGAGCCACCTGCATGTTCCTGGTATGTGGAAATATTGAATGCTCCCAAGCGTTTAACCCCCCAAACGTGTTTCAATGTCCGCATTATCTCTGATCATAAGGTTTACGCGACCTACAACCATTGGACATTACAAGCTGAACATCGCGTCATGTGTCTGACCGCAAAGCATAATCTTTCCAATAAGATGGCGGTTGATATAAACGATTTTAATTGCGAAGAACGCGATGTATTAGGCTGTAAATCGGCCCCCTTCCCAACAGAAGTTATCAAAGGTGCATTTATGTTAAAGAAGCGCTTAAAAGCAGACGAAATTCTTTGTGAGGATGCCGCCGAAAAGCGTTCCTTGGTGACCAAGGGCAATTTTGTGGATGTTTTTGTAAAAAAAGGTTTTTTAACACTCAATGTGAAGGCAATCGCGCTGGATAGCGGATGCTTGGACGCTATTATCTCTGTAAAGAACATATCGAGCAACAAAGTTTTTCAAGGAAAGGTCGTTGATGAAAATACGGTACAGGTGGCTTATTAGTTTCCTTTGTATGCCCATTTGTATGGCCAATTCTCTGTGGCCTCAGTCACAAAGCAATCGCGGTATGTTCGTGGATGTTCGTGCGCGTGCTATTGGCGATATTGTTACGGTGATATTGGAGAATGACGTAACAATACCGGCAAGTGTAGGGATGGACAATCCACGTGAAAAATTTCCTTTCATTAAGCGCATTCTCGATATTTTTAGAACGACACGTCTAGACGATGGACGTTTATCCTTGCCAAGCACTCCCGGTCATAACGAAGCAATCTATGCAAAAACAACGCTTCCTATGCAAGTTATGGACGTGCTGCCAAACGGTAACCTTGTTTTAGAAGGTATCCGTAAATACAAAATAAGTGATGTTTATCAATATGAGGCATTGCATGGAATTGCTCGCCAACAAGATATTTCTGCCGAAAACACGCTCGATATCTTCAATTTGTCAAATTTAACCATCGATACAGGCTGGGGAACTTCTTTGGAAAATGCAAAAAAGAATGGCCTAGTTACACGCCTAAACAATTTGTTGGACCCTTATTAATATGAGCTTTTTCCGCTTAGTGCTTTTGTTAACCCTGACCATAGGTTATTTCATGTCTCCTATGGCATGCGCAACCACGATTAAAAACCTTGTTCAGATTGATGGCGATCGCGATAATCAATTGGTTGGCTATGGCATTGTCATTGGATTAGGTGGCAAGGGAGACTCATCGACGGATGCATCCACCGCTCGCCAAAGTGTTTACAACATGCTATCGAATTTTGGTATAAAACATAAAAAAGGTGAAATAAAATCCAAGAATGTTGCGGCTGTCATGGTTACGGCTGACGTAAAGTCATTCGCAAAAAACGGCAGCCGTATGGACGTTATTGTTTCATCGATTGGTGACGCCAAGAGCCTACAAGGTGGTGTTTTGCTTCAAACGCCTTTGCAAGGTGCAGATGGTAAGGTTTATGCGGTTGCGCAGGGGCCGATCGTTTTAGGAGGTTTTATGGCAAGTTCGGGTGGAACAGGTGCCAATGCTCAAGGCAACGCCAGTGTGCAACAAAACCATACAACTGTAGGGCGTGTGATTGATGGTGCGATTATTGAGCATGAAATACCCGTTCAATTGGTAAGGAATAATGCGATCAATTTAAATCTACTTAATCCAGACTTTGTAACAGCGGTTCGAATTGCCGATGCCATTAATAACAATTTCTCTGGGGTCGCGCAAGCCTTGTCTCCTTCTACAGTCAACGTAAGGATTCCAGAAATCTATCAGGGCCAGCTTATGAATTTTATTGCGCAGGTTGGCATGTACGAAGTTGTTCCCGATGCCAAGGCAAAAATTATCATCAACGAACGAACCGGTACCATTGTGGCGACCGAACAGGTACGCATTTCAACGGTTGCTGTCAGTCATGGAAACTTAACCATTACGGTGAGCGAAGAAGCTAGCGTTAGCCAACCTAATACGTTGGTGGAAAAAAATTTCATTACGGCCGGTAATGTACCTGGGGATAACCAAACAACTTCCCAAAATGGTGCCACAACAAAAACTGTAAGTAATGCGACCGTACAAGTTAAAGACAGTTCTAAATCCTTTATGATGTTGAACGAATATCCCACCGTTCAAGAACTAACAGCCGTATTAAACCAGATTGGAGCGTCAACACGCGACATGATTACCATTTTACAAACCATTAAAGCTGCAGGTGCGTTGCAAGCAGAACTCGTAACTCTATGAGGAAAAGACTAACATGATGATTACCCAGGTTAACACAACCCCTTTTCTCTTCCAAAATTTGGGTGGACCACAAGACATTGAACATGTTTCACAACAATTTGAAGCGCTTCTTTTTAGACAATTTCTAGGGAAAGCCCTGAAGCCAATGGTGAAAAGCAAGCTATTGAGCGAAAGTAATGCAACTGATACCTATCGTTCTTTCCTTGTTGATGGCTTATCGCAAGCGATAGCAAGTACACATCCTTTACAAATCCAACAATTGTTACGATCCGCAAACTATGAAAAATAAAACGCTAAAAAATTTTGACTTCGATAAATTGGCCGAGTCTTTTCGAAAAGAAATTGCTGAATTCGGCGCCCTCCTCAATCTTATCTATGAACAGCAAAATTGTCTGATGGAACATAACCCCATTTCGTTACTACAGGCAACTTCGAGAATTGAGGCTCAGCTACCTGCCAACCAACTTGCTACGGCCGATCGATCGGCCTTAATGCAACAGTTAGGTGAAGAAGTAGGGCTCGAAGAACTTTCCTTGAACAACTTGCTGAATTACATCCCCCAAGAATTGCAGTCGTTATTCAAAGCGTTAGTCGATGAAATTATTTCCTTACGGTTTCGCATTAAATCAAAAACACAGATGCAACAGAAGCTGTTAGGTCAGGCTCAAATGATCAATAGTTCTATCATAGAACGCGTTTTACCGACTGAAAAAACCTATAACAAGCATGGTAAATCCATCCTTTCAATTTCAGGAGTTTCATTGTGAGTGTTAACTTAAACCAAAGTTTGTATAATATTGCTGACGCGTTGAATCTCCACTCTCGAGCCATTGAAGTGGTAGGGCAAAATATTGCGAATGCCAACAATCCCGACTATGCTTGTCGTAAGATTAGAATTTCTGCAAGTCCAACTATGGCTATTGCAAGGGGAAGCAAAGGTGGTACCTTTGGGGTATTAGACCTAAGAGTGGTTACCGAACGCAATGCCATTGTGGATCACCAAATCGTTCGATCTGATATGCGTGTGGGACGATTGGCTTCTGAAGCGGAAAACAACAAATTGCTCGAAAGTATGCTTGGCGAATCCTTTCAGTTAAACGCTCAAGGATCAGTTGAAGCAGGAGATGATTTCGTTACGCGAGGGATGGCTTATGATATAAGGCAGTTTTTCAACGCCTGTTCTTCGTTGGGAGCAATGCCGACTGCGTCGTCAGAAAAGTTAAATGTGATTGCGAAAGGACAGGATTTGGTGGATTCCGTCCGTTATTTAGGGAAACGTTTTACCGAAATGCAGGAAAATCTTTCCGCTAAAATGGCAGAAGAGGTCAATCAGGTTAATTTAATTTTAAAAGAAATCGCGCTCCAGACACAAAAAATTAACACCTTTGAAATGCCTGATGATCTGGATAAGGCCTTTGAGTTACGTGAAAATCGGCAGGCTAATCTGGAAAAATTAGCAAAGTTGTTAAATTTTGAAGTTACTGAAACTGGCGAAAATAATTTTTTTAAAATATCTGTGGGTGGTATCGACATCCTAGAATGTGGTAAGGTTAAAGGAACGCTTACCTTTGATGGTACGCATTTAAGAATAGGTACACAAGAGATACATCCTCAACAGGGCAGCATGGCCGGTATTTTATACGTGAAAGATACCCGTATCGCTGACATGCGTGCAGATCTGAACACGTGGGTTAATAATTTCGTGACGCACATTAATACCGCTTACGATATGAATCGTAACGGGGCTACACTTTTCTCTGGGAATTCGATCGACAACTTCGCTTTTATAGCTAACCTTAATACCCTACAAACTGGTTCTTCAGCTGCTAATCCAGACGCAAATGACCGCATCAATGCTGTTATACGCGTGCAAGACGAAAAAATTGACGATGCAACTCTTGAAGAAAGTTATCGAAGTTTTGTTGTGAAGACGGCTCAAGCTTTTAGGTCCACAGAAAATGAACTTGAAAGCGAGAATATGGTACAAAAAATGCTTACACAACAGAGAGATAATCGAATAGGCGTATCTATTGATTCTGAGATGGTCAATTTGATTAAGTCGCAAAAAGCGTTTACAGCTGCTGCGAAGATCGTTGTACTCATCGATGAATTGTTGGAGACATCTATCAACCTCGTTTGATGTT
>CALXMI010000070.1 GCA_944389435.1 uncultured Opitutales bacterium | reverse complement strand
AAGATGACGTTTATCAACTTTAAACAACCAGCCAATTCCTCTTCCAACTGATCTTCTCGGCAGAAAATATGGGCATCGTCTTGGGTAAACCCACGCACACGCGTTAAACCACCTAATTCGCCGGATTGTTCCCACCGATATACCGTACCAAATTCTGCCATACGAACAGGCAATTCGCGGTAAGAATGGGGCTGTGCGGCATACAAACGTACGTGCATAGGACAATTCATAGGTTTTAGCAGAAAACCATCCACAGACACCTGTTCTTCTAAATGCTGACGTAAATCCTCACAGGATTCCGACGATTGCAAGGCATTGTTCCAGCTGTCACGATCCCAAATAGGTGCAAACTGCGAATCCTTATAATAGGGATAATGGCCGGAAACTTTGAACAACTCCAGCTTGCCAATGTGCGGCGTTATTACCTGCACATAGCCCTGCTTCTTTAGTTCGCCCTCCAAAAAGGACTGCAGTTGTTGGCGTAAAATGGTACCCTTAGGCGTCCATAAAATCAATCCTTGACCGACCAAGTTATCAACCATAAACAAATTCAGTTTTGCACCTAATTTACGATGGTCGCGTTCCTTAGCCAATTCCAAGCGTTTCAAGTAATCATCCAGCTCTTCCTGGGAGAAAAAAGCGGTTCCATAAATACGTTGAAGCTGCTTATTGTGTTCATCACCACGATAATAACAACCGGCAACATTCAATAATTTCACAGCCTTCACAACTCCTGTGCTTTCAACGTGAGGTCCACGGCATAGATCCAAAAAATCACCATTACGGTACAAAGAAACCGTTTCACCTTCTGGAATATCAGCCAAGCGCTCCTGCTTATAAGGCTGCTGTAATGCTTGCATTTGCGATAAAGCCTCTGCACGCGAAACCTCCATGCGCTCGAATGGATAATTCGCCGCAATGATATGCTTCATCTCAGCCTCTATCGCTTCTAAATCCTTGGTAGTCAAAGTTCTTGGCAAGTCAAAATCGTAATAGAACCCATCATCTGTAGATGGACCGATATCATATTTTGCTTCTGGAAACAATCGCAACACCGCTGCGCCTAAAATATGGGCCGCAGAATGACGCAATTGCTTCAAGGCATCCTCTTGAACTTTTTTCGTATCCATATGCTATTAAAATCACCTATTTTCAAAAAAAGCACAAGTTTATTTAACAACTTTTTGACGTTAAAAACATGACACACAAACTGTTTTGTTTTCAGGCTTTACAAAAAACATACCGAATTCTTCTTGATAAAAAATATAAATTGAACTACAATACGTTTTATGTTAAAAAGAATATTCTTTACCTTGCTGAAACAATTTCAAGATCCAGGATTCTTATTAGCTTTGGCGAATGCTTTCTTGTATCTATCCAACAGCTTTTTGTCCTTTTTAATCGTGATAATCGCCCTATCCTGCATCCTCTTATTACGTTTTTATGGACAAAATTCAGCTCAGCCCGACAACGGCCTATTGCACTTTTTTTGGAAGATGGGCCAGAAGAAATTTTTGGGGCTTGAAATCCTCGGGTACGCCTGCCTCATCGTAGCCTTCATCTCAATGACACAACGTTACTTTATAAGCTTTATTTGTGCATTTTGCTTTGGTTGGGCCAATTTATTATTGGCAAGAAACCTAAATCCTTCCTTAAATTGGTCTTCGGAAGCACTTGAGCTTGCCATACGTGATGTGAAGAAGGATGTTTCTTTAACGCCATTGCTGTTAGTTTTATTCAACGAACCGGTATTGTTGATTTGCCTAGGTTACGTACATGCTGGACTTGCGACTGGATTCGAGACGCTTTGGGTATTTCCGTTGATTTGCTTCATCCCCTACCTTATCTTGACAAAGCCTCAGATGAACCGGGCCATTCCACAAATGTGCTTTGGCATTGTTGCCTTATGGTTCACCTTGGTTTCGATCCACCACTCGCAGGTAGCTTTATCCATTTCCAACATACTATGCATGATCGCTTACATTGAAATTAGCCTGCAAGAGCACCGCTTGTTTCGGATGCGCACACATCGGTAAAATAGTCGATCGAAAGCCTTTTAACGCAAAACATCTTCTCGTTCACATGTAACCTTGTTGGCAGGTACTGTCAAATAATGAACAGCGGGCTTGCAAAATAGACTAACTTAACAAACAAGCCTAAAGCCTGCTCTTAATAAGCTTTGGCAAATATCGCCAAAGGACAATTGGGCTTGCTGGTAAACAAGCAGTTGCCTCTTTCCTCACGAAAAGCATGTGGAATGCAGCGAACGGTTACCTTCAAATCTTCTTTTATCTTGGCTTCTGCAACCGGATCCTCAGACCAATAGGCAAGCGCAAAACCACCATCATTTTTGAAGAACGCATAAAAATCTTCAATCGACTGCACACGCTGCATCGAAGCATCCCTAAAGGCTTTGGCGCGCTCAAAGAGTCGCTGTTGCATAGACGCTAAATTCTTTCCAAAACCTTCAATAAAAGACGCTAACGGCACCACTTGCTTTTGCTTCAATTGATCACGCCATACCATTGTAACGGTTTTCTGTTCAACTTCTTTGCTACCGATTTCTATGAGGCAACAAGCCCCCTTCTTGATCCATTGCCAACGTTTTTCACCCCCGCGAAGGTCTCGGCTATCCACTTCTAGGTGCAAATGCCTATCTGGATAGGCTGCTGTCAACTTTTGTTGTAGACGAACACAGAATTGCTCAATCTCAGCACGTTTTTCTTCATCATGCACAATCGGTAAAATAACCGCATGCCGATTAGCAATACGAGGCGGTAAAACAAGGCCATTGTCGTCCGAATGCACCATAATAAGTGCACCTATGAGTCGTGTTGTGACACCCCACGAGGTCGTCCAAGCATACTTTGTTTCGCCATTCGCATCCACAAATTGGATGTTCATGGCTTTAGCAAAATTCTGCCCTAAAAAATGAGACGTTCCCATTTGCAAAGCCTTACGGTCCTGCATCATACCTTCCAACGTATACGTCGCGATAGCTCCTGGGAAACGTTCACTAGCCGTCTTCTCGCC
>CALXMI010000069.1 GCA_944389435.1 uncultured Opitutales bacterium | reverse complement strand
GAACCTTGAGTAGAGCCAATACCGACGGGGTGAACGACGATGCCGAGGTCTTTCAATTTTTGAGCGGTTACAATAGCGTTTCCGGACAAGTTTTCTCCATCCGTGAGAAGAATTATTTGCTTGTAGCGACAAACACTATCGAAGAGTGTTAGGGCTAATTCCATAGCGGCTGACAAATTGGTGCCACCCTTGGCGATAATGTTTGTATTTAACGCTTGTAGAGATAGTTTAAAAGCTCCGTAGTCGGCTGTCGAAGGACATTGCAAGAAAGCGTCTCCTGCGAAAGCAATCAGTCCCACTTGATTACCAGCCAAGGACTTGAGTAATTCCTGTATACTTATTTTAGCCAATTCTAAGCGATTGGGACGAACGTCGCTTGCAAGCATGCTTTTGGAAGTGTCGAGCGCAAATATGATGTTCAAGCCATTTTGCTGCCTTTTTTCAAGCCGATAGCCCCATTGTGGACGCGCAAGAGCTATGCCAAAGGCGACTAGGCCTATCATTAAACAACAATGACGTAAAGCGCTTTGCAGCTTCCCTTGAAGAGAGATATGCGTACGTAAAAGGACGCCCCAGGTTTGTGCTTGCGTCGTCATTTTATTTCGAATAGGAACGATAGAACCCAAAGCAATTATGCAGAGAACTAAAAACAAAAGGCCAAAAGATGGATGAGCGAAAGTCATGATAATATACGGTAACGTCCTAGGGATAGCATACATTCTATTATTAAAAACAGCAGGCCTATCAGTAAAACGTATGGGAAAATTTCGGTGTACTCAAAGAAACCTTTAAGTTCAATTTTACTTTTTTCCAAACGATCGATTTCGTGATAAATGGATTGCAGGGTATGCAGATCAGAGGCGCGATAAAATTGGCCTCCGGTGGTTTCGGCAACCTGAACTAAGGTTTTTTCATCAACCGGTATAAATTGATCAGTACCGACCAAAATGGTGTAAATTTTTGTCTGAAAGTTTTTGGCAACTTCGGCGGCCAAAATAGGTGTAATATCGCCGTAATTGTTAACACCATCCGTCAAGAGGATAAGCAAGCGCGTTTTGGCATCCAAATCCTTTAGGCGGTTAATTCCCATGGTGATGGCACTTCCAATAGCCGTTCCATCTTCGATCAAACCTGCATTTAAGCGTTCAAGATTTTTGAGAAGCCATTTGTGATTAAGCGTAATGGGGCTGACCAAATACGGATATCGCGCAAAGGCAATCAGACCGATACGATCATGTTTGCGCTTTTCAATGAAGCTGGCAACAACGGCCTTAGCGGCCTCTATGCGGCTTGTGCGTTGTGTCTGGCTAACAGCAAAGTCGGGGATGCGCATGGAAGACGATAAGTCAATTGCTAAGAGCATGTCGATTCCAGAACTGCTCTGCGTATGGGCGATGATAGCCTGAGGTCGCGCCAAGGCAATGATTAACGATGCCAGAACAAGCATTCTGAAGAATAAGGGAACACGTTTTGGGTTCAATGCTTGGTCCTTGAATTCAACAGTAGAACTGTGAAAAATGAAGGTCTTGGGTTTCCAAATTTTCAAGCTTAGCCAATACACTAAGGGTAGCAATAGAAGGTTGAGTAAGATAAAAGGATGCTTAAATGCGAATGCTTGCATATCACTGCTCGGAAGAGGTGGATAATTTTGTTTTTACGTGGATTAATTTATCGGAAGCTTCTACAATGTCTTTTGCTTGTGCGTGAAGCTTCAGTCGGGCGTCTGTGTTGAATTTTTGCTGCGTAAATTTGGCAAGGTCGCATTCGATCAAAAAACGGGTAATTTGGCCTTTAGTTTCGTCATTCAACGTATTTATTTGTGGTAGTTTTTCAAGTACTTCTTCGGTTGTACATTCAGGTGCGGGTAGGTTAAAAACCTGTGATAGATACTGACGAACAGCATCGTTGGTTGCAAAGGCAAATGGACGTTGATCTAAGTTTTGAATTAAAGCGTAAGCTTTGGTGAGGTTTTCTAGAGCTTTATCATAAGGATCGATGGCAACGACGGTCTGTTTTTGAGCTTGTTTTCGACGCTTGATTATATACAAGCAGAGGCCGATTAATAAGCTTAGAATGAGCAGCCCTGAAATGATTTTTATCCAAAGGGCAACCGGCAATTTTACCGCAGGCCGAATGTCAAAGATGGAAAGATCTGTTGGCTCTTGGATGTTTGTTAATTGAGGTTGTGTGTCGATAGATTGTGTTAGTGCGGTTGATGTGTCATTACCGGGTGAAGCAATGAACGCGTCGTCTGCTCTACAAAAACTTACACAAGCGTAGAAAACTAAGAACTGGAGAACATTTTTCATCGTTTCAATTGCCGTTTTTTAAAGAATGTTTTTATGACCATGTCGTAAGGCGATCCGTTGGTCAGCGTTAGCATGTCAATCCCGTAGCGCCGACAAAGATTTTCGAAGGTCTTTGAATGTTCTTGTTGCTGCTTGGCGAAAAGGTCCCTGAAGGCCTTTCGACTAGTGTCTAGGTATATCTCTTGTTGCGTCTCAGCATCCTTTAAAGCAATAAAGCCAACATCAGGAAGGTCTAATTCCCTTGGATCTTGTATACGGATGCAGATTAGGTCATGATGTTGGTTCGTCTGAGAAAGCGTTTTCATCAATTCATTTGAATAAGATGTGTGCATGAAGTCAGAAATCAGGCCAACAATCGCTCGTTTTTTGATCATTTGGTTCAATTGAGTCAAGCTCGTTAGCAGATTAGTTTGCGAGCGTTGAGGTTGAAAAAATAAAACTTCTCGAATGATGCGCAACAGCTGTTGTTGGCCTTTCTGTGGAGGGACAAATTTTTCAACGGAGTCAGAAAACAGAAACAGTCCAACTTTGTCATTGTTTTTTAAAGCTGAAAACGCCAACAGACTTGCCACCTCTGTTTCAAATTCTCGCTTGGATTGTTGAACACAACCAGTTTGCATAGAGCCGCTAACGTCAAGCGCCAAGATCAACGTTAGCTCACGCTCTTCGCGAAAGGTTTTAATAAACGGACGCCCTAGTTTTGAAGAAGCATTCCAATCGATAAAGCGAACCTCGTCCCCTGGTGTATATTCACGAATTTCCTCAAAATTGAGGCCTTGGCCCTTGAAAATACTGTGATAGGAGCCTGCAAGCGTATTGTCCATGACTCTACGGGTTTGTAACCGAATCGATCGGACCTTGCGCAACATTTCTGGAATTTTTTGCTCGTCAACCATTACGGGACAGGAACCGTTTCAAGAATTTTTGAGATAATTTGATCGCTGGTGATATCTTCCGCCTCAGCTTCGTACGATAAGCCAATGCGGTGCCTGAGAATACAGGGAGCCATGGCCTTAACATCTTGGGGAATCACATAGCCACGGTGCTTTAAAAAGGCCCATGTTTTGGCTGCCAATGTGAGCGCAATCGTTGCACGTGGCGAGGCTCCAAAACGTAGCAAATTGGTAATCGAAAGATGGTAAGCTTCGGGACTGCGTGTTGCGTAAATTAAATGGACAATGTAATCCTTG
>CALXMI010000068.1 GCA_944389435.1 uncultured Opitutales bacterium | reverse complement strand
TAATCATAGTTTATTGTTTTTGATAAAATTTTACCTGAAAGGTTGCAATAGGGTTGCAATAAAAACCTGACGCACAAAAGGCAACTTATGCTATCCCCGCATAAACATTGGGTGCAGGGCTTGGATTTGAACCAAGGACATTCAGGTTATGAGCCTGACGAGCTACCAGACTGCTCCACCCTGCATCATCAAAACAGACTAAAGTAGATGTGGAAAAATAAATAATGTCAAGTATTATTTTGAAAAATTGCAAGATGAGGGTAAAAAGGCGGTTGGATCATGTTTTAATAAAGGTGGTGTGGTTGGGTTGTCGTTAGAAGGAAGTTTTCTTGGTAGGCGAGTTATTTTTTATTCGTTTAACTAAATGGTAAGCTGTAGGGTTGATCGGCCTTGTCTTGGTATGATTAAGGGCCATGACTGAGATCAGTTGATCATGGGAAAATGCATAAAAACATGAGTTTTTAGATGGGTAAGATATTGTTCTACGTTGCCTACGTTTATCCTAAACCTATTTTTCTTTATCTTTGCATTGACAAGAGGCCAAAAAAAATTTTCTAATGTAGACATATCAAATCGTTTTTATCGGAAGATTTCATATACACATTACATTTCCTCGTAGATTTTATTTATGGAAGAGACTCAAGAAAATTTGCTAGTATCCGTTCAGGACGCGGAAGTTGTCGCTAAGTCTACTAAAGTGAGCCGCACGCATAAGAAAAAAACAAAGACCAAGGAGTTGGCAGAATCTGACACAAAAGCAGAAATTGTTGAAACGGTAACGGTTGGAAGTATACCTGCAGAATCAACTATGGGGGCGGTTGAAAAAAGCAAAGAGACGTCTAAGTCAGCAGCCGTTGTGAAAAGCAATGGCGATAAAGGGAATTTTAAACGTACTCAAAATAAAGGGAATTTTAAAACTTCAGCCAATAAGTTTACGCAGCAGAACACAGCCTATCCGGCTAATTTACAACGTTATCGTTGGTGGATCGGACAGCTCTATCAATGGCGAAGTATAAGTGACCTAAACGCGCTCAATACGTTGGTTGAAGAAGTTTCCGATCCTTCCTTAACGCCATTTTTATTGAATGAGTGGTACAACAAGCCTTTAAGCGAGTTGTTAAACGAAATTCCAGAAGAATCGCAATCTGCTTCTCTAACTCGCCAAAGCATTTTAAGGGAGAAAATGCGTACCCTAGGTGAGCAAAAGCATCCGCTTTGTGTGGAAGGTGTTATTTCAAAAGTTCCAAATACGGATGAATGGTCGGTTTGTTACGCTTCAGATAATTACCAATTAAGAGAATTGAGTGCTTACTTGCCAAAAGTTTTGGTTAAAAAATACGGTTTGCGGGCAGGTCAAACGATTAACGGACAGCTTTACGTTTCGCCGGTCTATTTACAATGTCCTTGTATTATAAAAATCAATTCGGTGATGGGGAAAGTACCAGAAGACATGCGTACGATTGCTCACTTTAAAGAGCTTATTCCTTATTATCCAACCCATCGTATTTTGTTGGAAACGAATCCTTGCAAAGGTTGGGATAACAATGCAATGCGTATTGTTGACATTTTGACGCCGATTGGTTTCGGTCAGCGCGGATTAATTGTGGCTCCTCCACGTACAGGTAAAACGGTTCTGTTGCAGAATATTGCAAATTCAATTGTGAAAAATCAACCGCAGGCACATTTGATCGTTCTGTTGATTGATGAGCGTCCGGAAGAAGTGACCGACTTTAAAAATTTACTGCCAGGGATTGAGGTTATCAGCTCAACTTTTGATGAATCGCCAGAAAGCCACGTACGTGCAGCTGAAGTGGTTGTTGAGAAAGCAAAGCGTTTGGTCGAAATTGGGCAACATGTTATCATTTTGTTGGATTCTATTACACGTTTAGCAAGAGCTTACAACACGATTATTCCGAGCTCTGGTAAGGTACTTTCAGGCGGTGTTGAAGCCAATGCGCTTCAAGGACCGAAGGCTTTCTTTGGTGCGGCTCGTAACATTGAAAATGGCGGTAGTTTGACGATTTTGGCGACGGCTTTAATCGATACCGGTAGCAAGATGGACGAGGTTATTTTCGAAGAGTTTAAGGGAACCGGTAACATGGAGATTCATTTGGATCGTTCGCTGATTGATAAGCGCATCTTCCCTGCCATTAACATTGAAAAAAGTGGTACGCGTAAAGAAGAATTATTGTATCATCCAGACGAATTGTTGAAGATTTACTCGCTTCGTAGGGCTATGAAGGGCGTCATTCCATCGACAGAGGCCATGGAGATGTTGTTAGATAGGATTAAGAAAACGAACAACAATATTGAGTTTTTAATGTCAATTAATGGATAAAATGGATAAAAATTTTTACCTCACGACTGCCATTGATTACATAAATGGTCAACCACATTTAGGTCACGCTTACGAAAAAGTTTTGGCCGATACCGTCGCTCGTTATCATCGATTGAAGGGCGAGACAGTTCATTTCCTTACGGGTGTTGATGAGCATGGGCAAAAAATTCAACAGAAAGCCGAGTCTTTGGGCCTTTCGCTTCAAGATTACTGCGATCAAGCTGCCGCAAAGTTTGAAGATCTCGTCAAGATTCTGAGGTTGACAAATGATGACTTTGTTCGTACGACGCAAGAGCGTCATAAAAAAGTTGTTTGCTGGGCCCTGCAAAAGCTATTCGATGAGGGCCTTATCTATAAAGCTGAATACAAGGGCTTTTATAGTGTTAAAGAAGAACGTTTTTTGCAAGAAAAAGACAAGGTAAATGGTGAATGGCCGGCTATGTTTGGCAAAGTGATAGAGCTGGTTGAGTCGAATTACTTTTTTAAGCTTAGCCAATTCCAGCCTTGGCTCGTTGATTTTTACAACACGCATTCGGATTTTATCTATCCGCAAAATCGGCAGAAGCAAGTTATGGAGTTCTTAAAG
>CALXMI010000067.1 GCA_944389435.1 uncultured Opitutales bacterium | reverse complement strand
GGTTCATTCTGTCGAGGTTCGAATCCTTGCCGGGCAGCCACTCGGGTGAAAAGATGAAACTTTCCCAACGAAAATTTGATGCAAAAGCGATCCGTAACGATTTTCCTGCGCTTAGCTATTGCGATAAAAAAGGCCTGCCTATCGTTTATTTTGACAATTCGGCTACCACTCAAAAACCACAGTGCGTTATCGATGCCATCAGCCATTTTTACTTAAATAGTAATGCCAACGTACACCGTGGTTTCTACGAATGGGGATATTTGGCCACGGAAGTTTATGAAGGGACACGGCAGCTCTTGGCCGAGTTCCTAGGAACAGAATCGCCGAACGAAATTGTCTTTACACGCGGCGCTACAGAATCCATCAATTGTTTGGCAGAAATCATAGGTCAGCGCTTTTTTCAGCCTGGAGATGAGGTAATTGTTTCAGAAATGGAACATCACTCCAACATCATCCCTTGGCAGATGCAACAAACAAAACGGGGCATTCGGGTTAAAAAATGGGCTGTAGACCCTGATGGCAATTTGGATCTAACTCAGTTGGACACCCTCCTAACACCTCAAACAAAGCTGTTGGCCGTCTCGAACGTATCGAATGTTTTGGGAACAACACCGCCCATCAAAGAAATCGTCGCAAAAGCTCATGCGAACGGCACTATGGTGTTGATCGATGGCGCACAAACGGTTGCACACATGCCTGTTCAGCTCAAAAATCTTGATTGTGATTTTTTCGTAGGTTCTAGTCATAAAATGTACGGCCCTATGGGAGCCGGTTTCTTTTATGGTAAGCAAGAGATTCTTGAGCAGTTGCCCCCCTATCATGGCGGTGGACACATGATGGAAACCGTTTACATGAACGATTTCACGCCCGCCAAGGTCCCTAATCGTTTTGAAGCCGGTACTCCACCAGTAGCAGATATTATAGGTATGGGCAAGGCCATTGAATACCTACAGCAATTTTCATGGGACGAAATAACGGCTTACGAGGATCAAGTAGTTGTTTACGCAGAACACGCCCTTAAGTCGATTCCATACATTAAAATCATTGGCCAGCCCCAAAAAAGGACAGCTGTCATTTCCTTTAACATTGAAGGGATCCATCCACACGATGTCGCAACGATTACAAACGACTACAATGTTGCCCTGCGGGCCGGATTTCACTGTTGTCAACCGCTGATGCGGCGACTTCAATGCCAGAGTGGCGTTGTAAGAGCTTCGTTTGGACTTTACAACACCTGCGAAGACGTCGATCGCCTCGTGGAAGCACTCAAACATGTTTTAACGGTTTTTAAACGATGAGTTTACAAGACATTTACCAAGAAGTTTTACTTGAACATAACGATAACCCGCATAATTTTTGCGTGTTGGAACATCCTTCGCATCAGGCTTACGGCAACAATCCACTTTGTGGCGACGAACTAACCATTCATGTTCAGATCGAAGCTAACGTCATTCGCGCCCTTAGTTTTACGGGAGAAGGTTGCGCCATCTGCAAAGCATCAGCGTCGCTCATGACCCTCACTTTAGAAGGTAAAACCATCACCGAAGCTACACAGATGTGCAGAGCGTTTATTGCCTTGCTTAACGACGACACGTTGCCGATCCCCAGCGACCTTGGTGAACGCGAAGCCTTGTTGGGGGTAAGGAAATTCCCTGCTCGCTTGAAGTGTGCAACCTTGGCGTGGCATACCTTCTTGAAGGCTTTATCTAATCCAGACGGTAAATGTTTTTGCAAAAGCAAAGGATGCTGTGGACACTGCTGCGGATAAATTTACGTGGATCTTGGCATCCACTTCACCTCGACGCAACCAATTGTTAAAAGAATGCCTGCCTACGTTCAGGTGCATATCGCAGCAAACAGATGAAATAAAGGAATCCACAAAGCATTCCCCTACTTGGGTAGCCGAACAAAATGCTCTTAAAAAGGCAGCGGCTGTTGCTCGTTTACATCCGCACGCTTACGTTCTGGGAGCCGACACCATTGTCGTTTTTAACAATAGAATCTTCAATAAACCGAAAACGCTCGATGAAGCCGTCAATATGCTCACAACTTTATCCGGCCAACTCCATACTGTTACCACCGGCGTGGCAATTGTTTGTAAGGGGAATAACTTTAAATATACTTTCGTAGAACACACTCAGGTAAGCTTTTTACCGCTTGATCCCACGTTTATAAAAGCCTATTTAACAGAAATTTCGCCCTTAGACAAGGCAGGCGCTTACGCCATTCAACATCCTTTATCGGCTTCTTTTATCCGTATAAAAGGCTCTTTCTCAAACGTCATGGGACTGCCTATAGAAGCCTTAATTAAAGCCCTAAAACAACTTAATTTACAGTAGACGTTATGGCATCCTATAATTTGCAAGCTTTGTTGCCAACAAATAGTGCAATAGGTCGTTGCATCCCGAAAAAACCGCCCAAAAATATTCCCTGTTTTCTATCCACAAAGAACGTGTTTTAGACCGCGAAGACGACAGAAGTGCATCTAGATTTTTCTTGTAATCCAACAAGGCATGAATCAACCGTCCGCTAAGCAATATTTGATAAAAAGTAAGATTGCTGTCTATCAGTGCATTGATTTTATCCGCCCACGCGTACCCTTCACGCACAATACGTTCGTGCTCGAATATGGGTTCTGCGTGGCTATCATGCCAAGTTGCTGCTTGTAGCGCTATTTCACATAAATCCTTCGTAAAGTTAAACAATGGCTGTAAAATTTCTACAAGCTTCTGTTTTGGATACGAACAACTTTCTTTAATCTGCTCCAATAGTTGTTCGCTAAGCTTACTAGAATCAGCATTGCCCATCCACTTTTCCGCATCCGCATAATCCATGTAAGGGATACCATCAATTTTTGCCCCCAACACAGACGTATTGATAAACTCAATGGAAGGAAAGCTTGCAGCCATTTTGTTAAAAATCTGCAAATAAAAAAATAGTTTCGACTCAACAAAAACCTTCGGCAGCGTGTTTCCAGACCATTCTCTGCAGACCCTGGTATCCATAAACAACGTACCGTTATCGTTGTAGATAGAGTCAGACGCATGAGTTTTGCCGGATTCCGTACAGGCTAAATCCTGCCCCACTAAGCAGACCTTTTGGCACCCTAAGAAATGCGCCAAATCCCCAACAAGATTGGCTACCGTTCCAGCAACCTTCAAAGCAGGCCCTTCGTCTTTACCTAAGCTTGACCACACAAAATGTGTCAATGGATCTTGGCCGTTCCACGTCACAATTTGATGTCCAAAATGCTTCACGACATCTGGATGAACCATGTGGGTTGTTACTAAAACCGTTTGCCCTATGGGTTGATCCTTAAAACCATAAAATGTCGTTGGCCGTGGATCAAGCGCAAGGGTTAAGTGCGAATGAATCTTATTTTTACAAAGCGTCCTAAACGAACTATTCATGCTTACAATAAGCGCTTTGTTTTGTATTTTTTTGAGGAAGGGAATGGCTGAATCCAAGGAAGGTCCTGCCGAAACCAAAACTAATGGCAAATGTGAAAATTTGCCTTTTAGCACATTCAGCGTCGGAACATTAACCAAGGTTTCCAAATTCGCCAAAGCATTTTTTTGCCATAATTTTGAGTCGACGACAACCGTTGACTGGGCCTTTTGGCGCATATCAAACTCTTGACAAAACCGTGTACAAAAAGGATAGTAAGCCTTCTCATTTAACACAAACGTAGGAGCAAAGAGAGCATGATGCACATTTCTTTTATTGGGCAACTCAAACGCTTCCAACAAATCAAAGTTGCTAAAATCTGTAAGCAAAATCAAGCGTTCATCTTCTAAAAGCGCACGACAATCTTTCCTAGAAAAAAGCCACTTTAACCAACCCACATTCGCCTCTGCCACCGCTACAACCGCTCCTGGTTTTAAAATTTTTAGCAATTGTTCTACATGAAAACCTGTGCCAAATCCAGTGATAATATATACGGTATCTTCATTTAATGGTATCGTTTTTAGCCAATCCTGCACGCATATTTGCGCATCCATCTGGCCGTAAGGAAACACGTCATCATTGCCTAGCTTGACTTTATAGGTCTCGTTTTGCAATAACTCGGCCTCTAAATCATGCAAACAGTCCTGAAAAGCTTTCCAAGTGTTCAAAAATCGCCGCTCTAGTACCCATGCATTTTTTTCTAAAACAATACTATTCATGGCAACATTGGCTTTCCGTTTCACTTATAAGGGGGTCAATTGAAAACTTTAAGAGGTCAAATAATGTACCGATGTCTTTTTTCTCAAGACAAGAAACAAGCAAATCGATACACTGACCGTACAAAGCTTGATTAAAAAGGTAAACGCTGTACATGCGTTCGTTAAGTTTTTCTAAAAATACCTGTAAGGCATTCACAAATTTTTGAACATGTTCCAGTAGCGTTTCGAAATCCCACGCAAGCATTTGATCGGTCGGTATTTGTTTCTGTCTCAACTCATGAAAAATCTGTCGCATCGATTCACCATCGTAAACCTGGCTCGTGCACTGCAATTGACCTATAGACGACAAAGGCATAGGCGTATCTTTCAGCCAAAAGGGCTGACCATCCACAAAAATCCTTCTTATTGTTTTCCCATGCTCTCGTAAAACATTCTCCAACACACCCAAAGCTTCTTCAACCGATGCCGGCGTATTTCCCTCGAAATGAATCACCTCATCATTCAATGTCACGATACAATCCATCGGTATCGAAGGAGCATTTTTTATGCCGATTATAGGAGAATTTTTATGGCAGATGCCAACGCCACAACAGCTGTTTCGGACCGTAAAACGCACGTCGGTACATGCAAACCTTGCGCAAAACTTGAAAGGAACCCTTCCTCTTGCTCCGAAAAGCCGCCTTCAGGGCCAACCATAAAGCCCAGCTGATTGCCCTTTATAACAGGCCACTCCTGGTTTGAATGGAGCGTTCCATACAGGCAAACATCTAGATTTAAAGTTTGAACCTGACCCAATGGCATCGGCGCGTGTAACTTCGGTAAAAAAGCGTTTTTAGCCTGCTTACAAGACTCTATCAATATGCGCAAATACCTGTCCTGACGTTTTTGCCAAATTTCGGACGTCCAATGTTGCCGTTCCGTGCGCTCGCTTACAACAGGAAAAATTTCCTTTACGCCTAATTCGCACGCCTTTCTTAGAATTTCTTCGAAGGTTGCAACCGCATTGGGCAGGCATTGAATCAGATACAAATGTGGCGGTCGAGTGTCCTTTTTTACCACATCTTCCAAAAAAATCACCGATACGGCCTTCTTTTCAAAAGCACACACCCCTAACCGTAAAAAGCCCTTACCATCAAAAACCACAACCTTATCGCCTTCACGACAACGTAACACTTGTCGCAAATGAAACCCTTCTTCTGTGGACAACAACAATCTTAGTGATGGTTGTGCTTGCGTTTGGTTTAACGATGACAACACCCCTATCGAAGTAAGTTGCGGACAATAGGCCCAGGGGTAATGCAACACATTCATGCCAACAGCGGTTTGGCTTGTCCCAAAACAACATCCTTCGTAATGGTGACCGTATGGATCTGTTTATTGCGTGAAACTTCAAAGAAAGCGTCTATCATAATCTTTTCTATGATCGAACGTAACGCACGCGCACCCGTTTTCAAATCCAGAGCTTCTTGGACAATTGCATCAATCGCTTCCGGCTCCACCTTTAAGGTTACCTGCTCCATAGCAAATAATTTTTCGTATTGCAGCAACAGAGCATTTTTTGTACGCGTTAAGATAAAAACCAAATCTTCCTTGGTCAATTCACGCAGCACAGAAACAACTGGTAAGCGCCCAACAAACTCGGGAATCATTCCAAATTTTATAAGATCTTCAGCCTGTACGTTCTCCTCAACAAACTGAGCGGTCGAATCTTGATACTTTGAGCAATCTTTGTCGAAGCCCAAAACTTTACAACCTAAACGGTCTGAAATAATTTTATCCAGTCCAACAAAGGCACCGCCACAAATAAACAAAATGTTCGTCGTATCAACACGAATGTAAGACTGCTCCGGATGCTTACGGCCACCCTTAGGCGGAACATTACACTCCGTACCCTCTAAAATTTTTAACAAAGCCTGCTGGACACCCTCGCCAGAAACATCACGCGAAATGGATACATTACTGGTTTTTCGACCAATTTTGTCGATCTCATCCACATACACAATGCCCATTTCGGCCCACTTTACGTCATAATTGGCAGCCTGTAGCAAGCGCAGAACGATATTTTCAACATCTTCACCCACATACCCGGCTTCTGTCAACGTCGTCGCATCGGCAATGGCAAAAGGGACGTTCAACGCACGCGCCAAAGTCCTTGCCAGCAACGTTTTACCGCTGCCCGTAGGTCCAACAAAAAGAATATTGCTCTTTTCAACCTCAATATCCTTCAATTTGTCTGGAATTTCCTGCGTAAAATGAGCACCATCAGCCAACTCAAACCGATCCAAGCCCTTCAAGAGGGCAAGCCGCTTGTAATGGTTATAAACCGCAACAGACAAAGTCCTTTTAGCATGCTCCTGGCCGACAATGTAGCCGTCAAGAACCGCCTTTATTTCGCTCGGAGTCAACACCTTTAGCTTTTCTAATGCACGAGACGAATCCTCTTGTGTCACAGCCTGAAGCGACGAACTCGCACGATCCTCTCCTTTTGGATCCAACATCGTACGACAAATCTCAAGACAATCGGTGCAAATAGCCGCCTTACCATCAGGACCTGCGATCAACTTCTTGACCTGACTCGCGTGCCGACCGCAGAAAGAACAAAACAAACCGTCCTTACTCATCACACCTATTGAGCCGATATTTTCTGCGGATTGTTGACAATAACGTGATCAACCAGACCATAGTCAGCAGCTTCTTGCGCAGATAAAAAGAAATCTCTATCAGAATCCTTTTCGATTTGCTTAACGGTTTGCGAACTGTGTTTCGCAAGAATACCATTAATAGTCGAACGCCAGCGCAAAATTTCCTTAGCAGCGATAGAAATATCCGAAGCTTGTCCAGTAATACCTCCCGAAGGCTGGTGAATCATAAGACGACTGTGAGGAAGCGCGTAACGCTTGCCTTTCGTGCCAGCTGCAAGCAAAACCGTCGCCATGCTGGCAGCCTGACCGACGCAATACGTTACGATATCACAATTTAAAAAATTCATGGTATCATAAATCGCCATTCCTGCCGTTACACTACCTCCCGGACAGTTGATGTACAGATGAACATCCTTCTTAGGATCTTCCATCTGCAAAAAAAGCAACTGAGCAATCACGCCATTAGCCACAAAATCGTCAATCGGTGTTCCAATAAAGATAATTCTGTCTTTCAACAAACGACTGTAGATGTCCCAAGCTTTTTCGCCACGGCCATCGCGCTCATAAACGTAAGGTAAAGGTAAATAGTTCATGGATTTATTTGCTTAGTTTATCAAACAACCAGTTGATCATTTTAGCCTGAAAAGCCTTCGACTGAAGGTCTTTACGAACCGCTTCATCCTTTTGAGCCTGCTGCAACAACTTCTGCGGGGCCATATGACGCTGAACGGCCTCTTGAACCAAAACACGCTCAATATCCTTCGATTCCAATTGAACGTTCTCCTGCCTTGCAATCTTCTCGAAGCATAATTGTAACTTTAAGCGGTCGCGAGCAATGGCTTGAGCTTTTTCAAACAATGCTACCTTTTGCTCTTCAAGCGCACCGCTTTTAACTCCATGAGATGCGAACAAATCAACCATCTCTTGAAGAACTTTATCGGTCTCTGTTTGTACCCAAGAATTTGGCAGTTCACACAAAACCGACTGAATGAAAAATTCGGAAATCTTCTGTTTTTGCTGAGCGGCATATTCTTGCTCTTTGCGGCTTTTAATAGATTTTTCTGTAAAACTTGTGAGCTCTTCCGCAGAATTAAGCTTCAGTTTCTTCAAAAATTCTTCATCTATCTTCGGCAACTTAACCTCGCGGACTTCCTGTACGATTACCTTATAAATGGCTATCTTGC
>CALXMI010000066.1 GCA_944389435.1 uncultured Opitutales bacterium | reverse complement strand
AGAAAAAGTGCAAAATAAATCAGATACAACTACCGAACAATGAGGACCCATCAATCACCTGATGTCACCAAACTTGATTCTAAGGCCTGACCTCCCTCACATCGAACACCGATACAGAAAGAGAGTGGCACAAAAAAAACGAGGCAACCATCTGAATCGATCTACAGACCGCATTGTCGAAGGATTTCGTAGCGGACAATGCCCACACTTGTGGCAAGGTTTAACGAACGAACTTCCGGATGTAACATGGGGATTGTCACCCTAAAATCCTGCAGGGATTGGTGTACATAGTCAGGACAACCTGCTCCTTCGCTTCCAAATAAAACCCCATCTCCATCATGAAACGCAACCTGAGTGTAAGCCTTTTGGGCGTGGGTTGTAAGCAGCCAAATACGTTGAGGACGATCGGCCTTTTGAAGAAAATCTTCCCACGAAGCATGTTCCTGTACGTCTAAATAACGCCAATAATCCATGCCACTTCGCTTCAAATAACGATCTGACAGCGAAAAACCTAAAGGATGAATCAAATGCAAACGCGTTTTCGTGCAAGCACACAAACGACCTATATTGCCCGTATTTTGTGGAATTTCGGGCCTAAATAAAATTACGTGAATCATCGCTGACGCAAAGCCCTCTCAATGTCTCGTCTTTCAGCACGCTCTTTTAACGCTTGCCGCTTGTCAAAAATTTTTTTGGCCTTACAAATCGCTATTTCAAGCTTAATAAGCCCCTGCTTAAAGTACATTCTTACAGGGAAAATACTTTCACCTTTTCTCTCAATAGCTCCGCGCAACTCATTGATTTCACGCTTGTTCAACAAAAGTAAACGCGTACGTGACGGTTCATGATTTTGAGTATTCCCAAAAGCATAATCTCCGATGTAAGCATTAATCCATACCGGAGCCCCGTAACGATTTATTTGAACAAAGGACTCACTGAGCGTAACATTTCCGTTACGCACCGACTTAACCTCTGTACCCTTTAAAACAACACCTGCTTCGAATTTTTTGCCGATAAAAAAATCATGCGCCAACTTTCTGTTAAGAATCAGCTTTGTTGACGCTACAGATTTTTGTTTCACATAACCTCCTAAAAGGAAGCTTCAACCTTATGCTCGATAATCTCTCTTAAGGCAATGTCCTCTAAAGATAACTTTTCCAGCGACTGCACTAACGGCTCGGCACCATTTCGCAGTTGCTTAACACGCTTCGAAACCAAATTTATCAAAAGATCTCGATTAGGGACTACACGAACAGCTTCATCCAACAACGAATATTTCATGAACAACTCCCTGAGAAAAGGAGGCTTTCGCCTCCGTAAAATTAGCAAATACCCTTAAATTGAGCACTTGGTTTGAACTTAACTGTCTTTGATGCAGCAATTTGAATAGGCTTGCCTGTCTGAGGATTTACACCCTGGCGAGCTTTGCGTTCCGTAACCGAGAAGGTGCCAAAACCAACCAGCTGAACGGACTTGTCTTTTTTAATACCAGCTTTAAACGCAGCTAAAACTGCATCCAATGCACGCTCTGCACATGCTTTAGTGGCTTCCTTGCCTAACTGATTTTGAATTTCGAGTATTAATTCTGCTTTATTCATAAATATTGTAATTGAGTTAGTGTTAATAAAACATTGAAAAATTACTTAGGTCAATGCTATTTTGCAATAAATAAGCGAAAAATGAAAGTTTTTTCAAAAAAAGCATTTAGTTTCATTGAGACGACCATCGTTTTAAGCCTTTTAGGAGTTCTATTTTGCGTCTTCTCAAAGCTGCCGCTTCAACTTGAAAAACGGCCCAAAGCTTTGAACATCACAGACATTTTTCTGAAATTAACCCTTATACTACAGCGAGCCGAAACCATCACCTTGACTCAAAATCAACTTCATGCGATCTGGTTTCTCAACAAACATAGTCAACACAACATCTTCATTATTACATCCAATAGAAAGCTTTCATCTTCCGAAAGCTGTCGCTATTTGTACATCCCCGCTCTCTCTTGTCAATGGCTATACTATAACAAAAAGCGCAACACTTGGGAGCCATTGATGGAAAACAAAGTTTATAAAACAGCCAATTTTTCTGCCATAAAACTGCTCTTACAAACATCCAAAGAAGGTTGGCACGAACGTTTTATATTTCCTATGACAGCATTCAACTGAGTTTACAGGCCCGTAAATATTTTTTACTTTTACGCTTTCCTTTCTACACAAATAGGCTAGATTGTCTTTTATGGATTACGGTTGGTTAATGTTTTGTATATTGTTAGCAAGCTGGCTAGGCGTTGAACTGATTGCTAAAATTCCTTCTCAGCTGCATACACCACTCATGTCGGGTACAAACGCAATTTCAGGCATCACGCTCATCGGAGCATTAGTAGCCCTCGCCCATACCCACGAACCGCTAACGGAATTTCTTGGCTATTTGGGGGTATTTTTTTCTATTATCAATGTTTTCGGAGGCTACTGGGTTACCGATCGCATGTTGAAAATGTTTAACAACAAGAACAATCGAAAGTAAACATCGTGAATACGGATATCTTTTACGTTATTTCGTCCATTCTGCTTATACATGGCATCAAACTTTTAGGAAAAACGGCCACCGCGCGTAAAGGAAACTTTATTTCCGCTTTTGGAATGGCCCTAGCGGTTGCTGCAACTCTCTGGCAACATCCTCCGCAAAACATCCTTTTAACGCTAACAGTCGCGCTGACAGGTGCCTACATCGGCCTACTGATGGCGATAAAAGTACAAATGACTGCTATGCCTGAAATGGTTGCCCTGTTTAATGGCTTTGGTGGAATGGCTAGCGTTGCAGTTGCTATTATTGAAGGTATAAAGCTAAACTACATTCCGGCCATTTATTACGACACCTTGATTTATTTCTCTCTCTTTACTATCTGCCTGACCCTTGTTGTAGGCGGCATTACCTTTTCGGGCAGTCTTGTTGCTTACGGAAAACTAAGTCGTAAACTGCCAACAAGCTCTATCAATTTCCGTGGTCAAGAATGGGTAGATGTGATCCTTTTCGTTCTACTACTCTTATCGGCTTACATGTGGATTTTTACACACAGCGTTTGGAGCTTCTACATGCTTATTGCACTTAGCTTTGTCGGCGGATGTGTGTTTGTGCTTCATATCGGCGGTGGCGATATGCCCGTCATTATATCCTTACTCAACAGTCTGTCGGGTGTGGCAGCATGCGCGGCCGGTTTGATTCTTTTCAACAAAGTCCTTATTGTCGCAGGATGCTTGGTGGGAACCAGTGGCCTTATCCTTACCCTCATCATGTGTAAGGCCATGAATCGACCTGTTAAAAAAGTCCTTCTAGGCGGTTTTGCATCGATCTCTAAAAACAAGCAAAAGTCAACCCGAGGCACCTACAAACCGATTTCGACGGAAGATGCCTACTACATCCTGGAAGCGGCTCAAACGGTAGCCATTGTACCAGGATATGGCTTGGCGGTCGCTCAAGCTCAACACGCCGTAAAAGATTTGGCCCAAAAACTCACCGACAATGGTGCAGATGTCTTTTATGCCATCCATCCTGTTGCTGGACGTATGCCGGGGCACATGAATATTTTGCTCGCGGAAGCCGATGTTGATTATGATCAGATGACCGAGCTGGAACCTTCCAATGCTCGCTTTGGTAATACTGACGTTGCCATTGTTGTAGGCGCAAACGATGTGGTAAATCCTGCTGCCGTTGAAAATCCAGATTCCCCACTTTATGGTATGCCAATCCTTGAGGTCTTTAATGCGAAAACGGTTTTTGTACTCAAACGTGGCCAAGGCACAGGCTTTTCTGGTTTAGAAAACGAGCTATTTTTTAAAGATAATGTACGCATGATCTACGGTGACGCAAAAGCGACTTTAACCCAATTAAGCGCAGAATTTAAGGAATGAGCCTTTCGCATGAAGCCTTGAAGGAAGTCAACGCCTCAGAAGAAAACAAACTGAGGCCGTTACGTTTTTCAGATTTCACGGGACAAGCCAAAACATTGGAACGCCTCCAAATCATGGTAGGCGCCTCCAAAGCTCGTCAGGACACGCTTAATCACATTCTTATTAGTGGACCTCCTGGGTTGGGGAAGACCACCCTGGCACACATTTTAGGCAACGAAATGGGCGTTCATGTTCATGTAACATCCGGACCCGTTATAGAAAAAGCAGCCGACTTGGCAGGCTTGCTAACCAATTTGGCCGAAAAGGACATTTTGTTCATAGACGAAATTCACCGTCTTCCCAAGACCGTAGAAGAATATTTATTTTCGGCAATGGAAGACTTCTGCATTGACGTCATGATCGATCAAGGCCCCAACGCTCGCAGCATCCGTTTATGCATTCCACGTTTTACGCTTTTGGGCGCAACAACCCGCAGCGGTTTACTCTCGGCTCCCTTGCGTTCCCGTTTTACCCTACAAACACGCCTAAACTATTACGATAAGGAAGATCTACAAAAAATCATTTTACGGTCCGCTAAACTGCTTCAAATTGACCTATCACCGTCGGGAGCCCTTGAAATCGCGTCTCGGTCCCGCGGAACTCCGCGTATTGCTAACAACCTTGTCTACTTTGTTCGAGATTTTAGCCAACAAAAAGGTGTGTCAAAGATTGATCGTGACATTGCTCATCAAGCACTTCAAATCCTGGATATTGACGAAAATGGTCTGGACGAGCTTGATAAAAAGATCTTGTATACGCTGTCTGAACACTTTCAAGGGAAGCCCGTAGGTATAAAAACCTTAGCCATCGCCGTAGGAGAAGAACCCGACACGCTTTCCGAAGTCCACGAGCCATTCTTAATCCAAGAAGGTTACTTACAACGTACACCCCAAGGGCGTCAAATCACACCTAAAGGCTATAGCGTAATCCATGGACAACAACCTCTTGCTTCTTGGTTCAATCTTTAAAACTTCTTGCTTGTGCGCTTGCGTCATCCTTTAGCACATAACGGAACCGCTTCCAAAAGTACTACGTAGCTTTGCAAACGTCTCCTTAGGTTCAAATCTGGGTTAAAACAGACCGACGTTAGATAATTGGCGTCTAGGCAAGACGACAGTATTCGAATAGGCTTACTCTACATTTTTTCGCAAATTTTTCTAAAGTTTTTCGAGAATAGGCCGTATGTATATAAAGAGTCTTTTCTTCACAACTGAATTGAAAAAAAAAAAAAAAAACCTTTAAATGAAGAAAAGGCAATTTGTATAACGGAAATTGATATATGACAGAAAAAAT
>CALXMI010000065.1 GCA_944389435.1 uncultured Opitutales bacterium | reverse complement strand
CATAGATAAGAGCTTTGATTTGATCGATCGTATGACCATCTGCGCATTTCCAATGCCGCCATTGTGCTCCATAAACGGGACCTAAATTTCCTTCGCTATCGGCCCATTCATTCCATATGCGAACGTTATTGTCCTGCAAAAACTTAATGTTGGTGTCGCCTTTTAAGAACCACAACAATTCGTACGCAATGGACTTAAAGTGGACTTTCTTGGTGGTTAGCAGCGGAAAGGATTTAGAAATGTCGATACGCATTTGTGTACCGAAAAAGCTGATGGTACCTACGCCGGTGCGATCTTTGCGTTCTTTTCCATTATCAAGGACTTGCCTTAAAAGATCAAGGTAGACTTTCATGAGTTTTTATAGTTACAGGCCAAAGGCGTTTCGCTTGGAATGTTCCGACATTTTTTTCTGCAATTCTTTCTGAAATTCAGCAATGTCCTCTTGCGAAGGGCGATAGCCTTGTTGACTAGGTTTTAAGCCTAAACGGCCGAAAGAATCCAACTGCCATGTTGCCGATTGGCCGTCTGAAAAGGTAACCGATCCATTGACAACACAACCTGGGCGTGTAACCGGATCGATGCTTACTTGAACACCAGCAGGTGAGGCTTCTTCTGGAGCGGGAGCTGTGGGTGTTGGTTCGGAAGGGGTAGGTTGAGCTTTTTGTGCTAAGACCAAACCGTAGTCATCTAACAGAAATCTTGTCTCAAGATAGGTCAAATGTGTACCAAAGGTTTCATTGACTTTAGTTTGTAGATCTCCGATAGAAAAAATGTTCGGCATCCAAGTTTTTATAATTTCAATTTGTTCTTTAGAGAGAGACATACCTATTGTTTATTGATAAGTTTTTGTTGTAAAAAATGTAACGTGCGTTGCGTTGTAGGTTCCTGTTGAACGGCATTTTCAACAGACTTACACGCGTGAATAACGGTGCCATGGTCACGCCCACCAAAAGCAATCCCAATTTCCTGAAGCGAAGCCTGGGTCAATAACCGACAAAGATACATGGCAATCTGGCGTGGAAACGCAATGTTAGCCGGCCGTTTTTTGCTTAGTAAATCTGTCATGGACAAGTGATAGAATTCGCAAATCCGTTTTTGTATGTCGTCAATGGTGATGCGAGTTGCTAGCTCTTCTTGCAAAATATCTTGCAGGATACTTTCCACTTTTTCAACAGACAGTTGGTCGCTGTTAAGCAATCTTTGGTAGCCTAAAATTCGATTTAAGGCACCCTCCATGCGGCGTATATTTTTGGTAACACGTTCCGCAAGAAATTCAATAACTGTGGTGTCAAGCACCAACCCCATGGACTTTGCTTTTTTGGTTAAAATAGCAACACGGGTTTCAAAATCCGGCGGCTGAATATCACAAACCAGGCCCCATTGAAATCGGGATACGAGCCTACTTTCCAGCTTAGCAATCTCGGAAGCAGGACGATCGCTGCATAGGAAAATTTGGCGCTGTGATTCGAATAGTTCATTGAATGTATGAAAGAATTCTTCCTGTATGCGTTCCTTACTGGCTAAGAAGTGAATATCGTCGATAAGGAGAACGTCAGCACCTCTGTACTTTTTTCGGAATTTGGTGAGCTGATTCTCCTGAATAGCGAAGATGAAGTCGTTGGTAAAGCGTTCCGTAGTGATGTAGATAACCTTAGCATTAGGCTTGTTTTGCAACACATGATGTCCTACGGCCTGCATAAGGTGGGTTTTCCCAAGCCCTGTATTGCCATACAAAAACAGCGGATTGTAAGCACGTCCAGGTGCATTCGCTACCGCAATTGCGGCGGCATGAGCCAATTGACTGCCGGTTCCAACTACAAAGTTTTCAAAGGTATTTTGAGAAATGAGGCCCTGTCCTGAGCTGATTTGTGAAGAAGCTGTAGCGGTCTTAATAGATTTTGCGACCGGCTTGGGCGCTGACACAGGCTGAGTAACCACATCAGACCGTTCTCCTTTGAATTCCACAACTACTGGGTGCCCTAGCAATTTGGCAAACTTTGTTTCAAAAAGTTCTAAGTAGTTGTTCTGCAGCCAAACAGATGCAAAATCATCATTAGCTACGAAGCAAAATTTATCGGTCGATTCACTCTCTTCACACTTTAAAGGATGAAACCAAGTTTCGTAAACGTCCTTGGAAAATAATTCCTTCAATTCCTTCTTTAAAGTATTCCAAACCTCGGTAGTTGTATTAAAACGGTTCATAAGCCTGTAGGTTATTCACACTCACAGAATGGGATGTAAATGTTAAAAAACTTATTCTTTGTGCTTGACATATCGAAATGAATTACAAGGTCCGTTTTTTTGAAAAAGTACCGATAAATGCTGATATCTTTTCGCTTTTTTGACAAAAACCACCAACAACCTCATTACACTTCGAAAGCATATCTAAGAGAGAATTATATTTTTAAAAAGATTGCAAGATGAAGTTATTCTCAAGTTATTCACAATATCTTTGATGGCTAGATTTTATGCTCATTGCGGGCAAAAATTTTTTATACAATTGGCAAAATTTTCTACCAATTTGGAAAATTTTACCCTAGAGGAGTGTGTCAATATAGAGTGTCATTTTTTTTGTAAGCTATGTGGGTGTAAAAAAGGTCGATTTTATTTTTGATTTTTTATGAAAAACTGGTTTCCTTATTATCGTATGCAGAAGGAAGAATGTCAGGATGATAAAAAAGTTGAAAGTTCCGTCAATACGGCTATTCAGAAAAAATTCTTGGAAGAGCGTAAAGTTTTTTTGTGGGGAGAAATCAATGATGAGTCAGCAAAGGATGTTACGGAAAAGCTCATTTATCTTGAATTAAAAGCTCCCGGCCAACCCATTTCTTTTTTTATCAATACGCCCGGTGGGTCCATCACAGCTGGTTTAGCCATTTATGACACCATGCAGCTCATTCAATCGCCTGTATCGGTCATTGTGACTGGATTAGCTGCCAGCATGGGTTCTGTCTTGTTGTGTGGAGCTAAGAAAGGACGTCGATTTTTGTTCCCTCATTCGCGTGTTCTTATTCATCAGCCCCTCATTATGGGACAAATAGAGGCTTCTGCGGTTGATATTCATATTCAAGCCCAGGAAATGGAGAAGTCTCGGGCAGAACTTAATCAAATTTTGGCGCAGGCTTCGGGGCAAAGTTTGGAAAAAATTACGCGCGATACGGATCGTGACTTTTATTTGAATGCAGAAGAGGCGATTGCGTACGGTCTGGCGGATGAGATCATTACGAGCGGGTTAAAATAATGTTCGTCGATGAGGTAGAAGTCATTTGGAAAGCAGGTGACGGTGGAAACGGTTGCCGTAGTTTTCGTCGAGAAAAGTACATTCCTAAAGGTGGTCCTGATGGAGGAGATGGAGGCAAAGGTGGCGATGTCATTCTCGAATGTTCTACCCATGTAGGTGATTTGCAGGATTTTCGTTATAAGCCACATGCGAGTGCAAAAAATGGACAGCATGGAATGGGCTCTGATTGTTACGGACGTAATGGTGACGATTGTGTGCTGTCGGTTCCACCTGGAACGGTTATTACGGACGTATACACTGGCGAGGTAGTTACGGAAATTTTAAAGCCTGGTACGCGTACCGTTATTCTAAAAGGAGGCCGTGGAGGCTTGGGCAATCTACATTTTAAGTCGGCTACCAATCAAGCTCCTATGCAAGCAACACCGGGTCAGCCGGGAGAGGAGGGTCGTTTTAAGCTCATTCTGAAGACGATTGCCGATGTGGGCTTAATTGGCTTCCCAAATGCCGGTAAGTCCTCGCTTATTCGATGCTTGACAAATGCTCAACCGAAGGTAGCCAATTATCCCTTTACAACGCTTAATCCGAGCGTAGGGGTGCTTACCGATGAAGATC
>CALXMI010000064.1 GCA_944389435.1 uncultured Opitutales bacterium | reverse complement strand
CCGTATATAAGCAGTTAGGGACAAAATAAGCATAATAACTCCATAACGTTCTAAAGTTTGCGCCATGTTCTAAAAAAGTTTTTAAATTTTTATACATATCTTCGAGGATTAAAATGCCTGCTATAAGCGCAATAGCTACGCATAAAACCTTAAACCATTCTTTAAAAATGTGACGATGTATAATTTTCATTCAATTGTTGTTATTGTCTAGGATCCTTATAAATTTGTCAAACATGCATTTATACCAATTGAAAGATAAGGTAGCGGTTCAGGGGGTTCTAGGTTACATAAACACAGCAATATGTATGATAAAAACTGTTTTGGGAGGTTCGTTGAGACGGTTTTTTTAAATTTTAAAAAAAGGTATAAAGTTTTTAAAAAGTGCCGATATATAAAGGTGCAAGGCGTTGTGCAATGCCTAGCGGGAACAGTCCCTAACATGTCCGCTGCAACCGGATGTTGCAAACAACACTAAAATCAAGGAAGATAAATCATGGCGCTTAGCGTAAACACAAATACAACGGCCTCTTCGGCTGCACGCACATTGAATACGACACATGCACAATTACAACAAGTATTGTCACGTTTATCCACCGGTAGGCGTATCAATAACCCAGCGGATGACGCGGGAGGACTTGGTGTTTCAATGAAATTATCTGCAGCCATTCGTCGTAATTCAGCCGTACAAAACAATTTGAACAATGCAATTTCGTTTTTACAGACACAAGATGGTGCTATGCAGACGATTGGTTCAATTTTGGAACGTATTTCTGAATTAAAGATGCTTCATTCTGACGTAACAAAGTCAGCTTCTGATAAGGCTAATTACAACACAGAGTTTTCTCAATTGAAGTTGCAATTAACTAATTTGAGAAATGAGAAATTCAATTCTGTAACCTTATTCGGAAGGGGTTTTACAGGTGTGGTTCTTACCGAAGATGGAGTTCAAACGCTCACTTTGGTTACTGCAGGGATGGCAACCGTTATTACAAGAATTGGTAGTGCGGCTACGCTGGGAAGTTTGGCGCTGAGTACGATTACGACGGCCATTCAAAATTTGGCAACCAGGCGTGCTACCAACGGAGCTCAAACCAACCGTTTGCAGTATGCCGTTGATATGTTGACAATTAACAAGGTAAATCTTGAAGCCGCTAACGGACGTATCCTGGATGCTGATATTGCTGCAGAATCCACGCAATTTGCTAAGATGCAGATTCTCTCTCAAGCGAACTCTGCTATGTTGTTGCAAGCGAATACGTTGCCGCAGGCAGCCTTAAGATTGATTGGCCAATAGAACATGTGTTTTTCTATTGTGTTACTTCCATGCAACGGAGGCGCGAAAGCGCCTTTCGTTATTTGTTTTTTAACCAGGCAACCAATTGTTCTAAACCTTCTTCGTTTGAAATTTTTGGAATGTAATGCAGGTCCATTTTGGCCATAGAAATATTAAAGTAATGATCTTCTGAAAGCTCTTTGGCAACAAAACGAGTCATTGGCGGTTGTTTTTTAATAAACAACACTTTGTATAAAATTTCACATAAGAGACCGATCCCATAGGCTAAGGATGCAGGGATTTTTACGCTAGGTTGCGGGATATCTAACTTTGATAAAAGAAGATGAACCCACGGCCATAATTGTACAGGATCACCCTGAGAGATGAAGTAGGCCTTTCCTGAAACCGAATGGGGTGTGTTTTTGATCGCTTCCAAGGCTAACAAGTGCGCTTGTGCGACATTGGTAACGTAAGACATGTCGACCCAATTTTTCCCATCACCTACCTGGAATAAACGATGTCTACGAGCAGCATCGAGTAGGGTAGGGATGAGGTGGTTGTCGCCTGGGCCCCAAATAAGATGTGGGCGCAAGGCAATGGTTTGCAGGCCTTTTTCGTTGTTAGCCCTGAGGATGAGTTGTTCCGCCAACATCTTTGTATGAGCATAGGCGCACATTTTTTTAGGATTTCCATAGCCGATACGTTCGTCGACATTCACCAGCGGTTGGTTATTAAAAACAACACTGGGTGAGCTGGTATAGACAAGGTATTTTACGTGACAGTCTTTGCAAGCTTTTATGATATGCTCCGTACCTAGGACATTTGTGTTGTAATAGGAACGGTAACATCCCCAGATGCCAGCTTTGGCGGCTACGTGGAAAACAACTTCGCAACCATTGACAGCTTTTTTAACTTGTTGATAATCCTCTAAGTGACCACAGACAAATTCGACGTTTTGTAGGGTATCGCATGGGTTGCGATTAAAAATCCGAATGTCTGTATAGCCTGCTTTTTGCAATGCTTTTACAAGATGTTGCCCCAAAAAACCAGATCCACCTGTTACTAAAATCTTCACATTGGTTATTATCTTAAAGTTACTTTAACTGAGTAAAGCCAAAAATATATTTTTCGGATGTAGGCGTATTTGAGTGTGAGATAATACAGAAGCGCTTATTATATCAATGGAGTGGGGGATGCGAAACTTTATTACGATTCATCCATCTACAGTATTTTTTAAGTAAACATGGAACGGATGGAGAGCAAGTCCTTTGTTTTTTTACCTCTTTCCTTGACTTTTAAAAATAACTGTTTCATATTCTGGGAAGAGTCTTTAAGTTTGTAGTTACTTATGCAAAATTTTGCAAATCAGTGTTTAGACATGGCCCGTTCTATTTTGGGCCATAATTTGGCGGCAATCAAAGAAGATGGATCGATTGCGCCTTTGTTAAACGAAGCGTCTTTGCCAGAAGAGAGCGCACACGCACTAGCGGCAATTGGTGAATTTTACCGTGCGACACGAGAAACAACGCTCGATAATTTTGATATCGTTGATTTGGGTGCTCGTTGCCTAAAGCATCAAATCGCTAATGTGGATGCCAGCAATCGTGCACTTGCATATTCGGCACTTGGTTTGTTAGCTTTTGGCCCTGCAAAACAACGTAATTTGATTTGGGAAAAATTAACGGAAGAAGAACGTAATGAGTTAGATAAGCGCTTGTTGTCCCGATCGGATGCAAAAGGTTCGTTGCAAGCTTTCAATATAGCAAAATCGGTTGCTCGCTTTAGTATGGGGCTGTCCAAGAAGGACGAAACAGGGCGTCTTATCGATGAATTTTTGACACAAATTGGCACGTCTAGCTCTAATGGATTTTTTTCTGATGACAATGATCAAGGGATTTCTGGGGTTTTCGATGTATCCAGCTTAATGAGTTTCATTTTTATCCGGCAAGCTCTAAAGATGCATGTGAACTTGTCCCTCTGTGAGCGGAAGTTACCGAGCGTTCGAACCTTTGCGGAAAAGTTAATTAAAATACTGCCAGATTTGGTTCGCTCGGACGGTCTTGGGTGGGCTTATGGTCGTGGCGTTGGAGTTTACGGTCAAATTTATTGTATTAGCATTATTTTGCAGTTTCTGCGTGACGGCTGGATTAATGCGGAAAAGCAGCCTGTTTACTTAGATCTATTAAGGCGTCTTTTCCAGTTTTTCTTCGTTACCTACTTAGATCATGAAAATGGCACCCTCGTGGTAAATGATGCCGAACGTAGCGCATTACCTTCACAGACAACACGAATTGTAAGCTTTGACACCGCACGTTACCTCTGCCAATGGTCTCGTTTAGCTAACATTTTGGGGCTGTCCTTGAATGTGCCATCTTATGTAACAAAAACCGGCGGACGCTTTGTATTTTTTGATAAAACAAATTCAAAGGAACAAGGCCTATTTGTTTATCAGGATGCAGCTTCAGGTTTGCACGTTCAACTGCCTTTGACGGGTGGCCGTGGTAGGTTGGAATCGGACGCACTTGCGTTTCCTCACGCACCCGGTATCTTTGATTGGCCTGTTAACTGTTACATGCCCGTTTTACTGCCCGAACTGACGATTCATGGCGTAAAAACAATACCTTCCTTTTACGGCAAACATTGTGTGACGGGGCTTGGCTTGAAAAATTCGTTTACGTTTTCCTACGAACAACCGGAGCTTATTTCTTGCGATGAAAAGATACTGTCCGGCTTGGGTAGCTGCAAGGTAACTTGGACATTCTCAGGTGCAACCGTTTTGGCTGATTTTATCTATAAGTTCAAGCAACCGGTTACTATAGACAGTTTTAGATACGTTATTCCGTTGTCGGTTCCACACTCTTCATATCACTTGGATCATTCGTTTACGCTTGGTGAGAATAGCTTACAGGCAACTGTGTTGAAGGATGATTTTGGTGCGACTTGGTCTGAAGTGAAGAACGTTTACCAAGATCCTGCCTTCAAAACCTACTACGGTAAAATCTGCTATCTACAGGTATTGGAACGCCGCACCGCACTCAATGTAAAGGCCGGCAAAGAATATCGCTTCCAAATTGAGCTAAAACCCGATGTCCAGTTGATTGCATAAGGTATAGCACATAGGTTTTTCATGTTGGTAACTACTGTTCATAGAAAAAATAGACAAGTAGGGGGGCTATTTGCGGGCCTGCTGTGATGTTTTTTGCTATACCTTTCAAGTACTTCAGGTAACTACTCAAAACTGGAAGAAAAGCGTTTTTTTGATCGTTGTTCATTTAATATATAGCGAGTAAATGGGGTTTTATCTCTTGGTTTTATGTATGACCAAACCTAATGAAGATCTTTTAAAACAGCTACTTCGGCGGTTACAGACTAAGATGTATGTATGCTACTTGAAGTTACAGTGATCAGTCTAGGATTATCGAACAACATACGTTTCGTTGTTTGGTGAGCCAATTTGGCCTACTTTTTATAACCTAACCAAGAGGAAAAACGCTTCCAAAGAGTTTCGTTTTCTTGAGAAGATTGCTGTTCGTTTTGCTGGAGGGCGTAGTAAAGTAAGCCGAAGCAATTGGAGTAACAAGGCGTTTTGAGCTCTCCATCAACGTTGGCTAAAGCGCCTCGCACACAACAGTCGCTTTTAAAGGATTGTGCAGCTACCGTTTCTATATTTTTTAACAAAGCGCCACCTCCGGTCAAGACAATGCCCGATAAAAGCAATGGTTCTTTATCATCATTTTTAGCCTCGTAGTTTTTCACCAGTTGGGCAATGTAGTCGAAAAGCTCTTGCGCACGAGCATTTAAAATGGTACGAATGTTTTTGATTTTTATCTTCTTATCGCCGATGGTGCGATTGCCGACAACCCAGACATCTGCAATATTACCTTCTTGCTCAGAAGTTGGAATCCCCTGCTCTATTTTCAAGCGTTCCGCATCTTCAAAATGGATACGTAAGCCTGAACCAAGGTCGTTTGTAAAATTTTGACCGCCGACGGGTACCGTGCCCATCAGAACGGGAATTTGGTTCTTGTAGACAACAAATTCTGTGATTTGAGCACCCAAGTTGATGACGCAGATACCATTTTCACGCTCAATGGATGTGGTGACGGCAAGCGCGGAGGAAATACCTGAGAAAACCAGATTTTTTACATGAAAACCAAACTGATTTACAACGTACAATTGATCCTTAATAGCTTGTGCGTTGCCTATAATCGCATTGTAGCCGACCGTTAGATGGTTGGCAGTATGCCCAAAGGGTTGATCGATGCAGACGTTATTAATCGTGTAATATTGCCGTACATGGTGCAGAAAAACATCTGTTTCGGGTAAAGCCTTTTTCAAAGCCATTTGGTTGACATTGGCAACATCTTGAGCGTCAATTGTGTGATGAAAGCCTTGTAAATTCAAGGTTGTTTCGTACGTTATGGATCGCAAATGGTTACCACTTTGGGACAAACAGATATCTTCTGGTAAAATAGAATAACGTTTAGTTAGGTTTTCAAAAAACTCGCAAAGGACTTGTGTTAAAGCCTCTTGGTCAACAATTTGTGATTTACGGACACCCTTAGAAGGTACCTGGCCGTGCCCCATCAAGTTTAACTGCCTCTGATTCACCTCTCCTAGCAAGTAGGTAATGTTTTGGGATCCAATATCTAATGCACCTAAAAAAATCTTCTTTTTGCCCATTGTCTTATTTCTTATCCTCAACTTTATTGGTAACAGTGGGTATTACTGGAATCGGGTTGCGGGTTTGTTTTAATAGCATATCGGTTCCGATTTTCGCCAATGTTCCTAAGTCAAAACATACCGGACAATTTACATGAAAGCAACAAGAATTTTCTTTTACAGAACAAGTTAGTTTCAGCATATGCTTGAGGTCAATTTTTACTTGTAAGAGCGCAAATATGTCATGCAAACGGCAGGTCATTTCGTTAAGATAAGCTGCCGGGTGCGTAACGAAAATTTTCGTGTCTAACATACGCTCGATGGTTCGCTTCATGTCTTCCATGTTGTCGGCATAAATAAGATAGCCCTTACATGCACACAAAAGAATAGGGTATTGCATTTTCAAAGATTGGGTTGGTTCACTCTTAGCCTTATCATCTTGGCTTTCAAGAAAGTCCATATGATATCTCCATGTAAAACCGTGTATGTCGCAGTCTCTATGCTTGGCAATATTTTTAGTCCATTCGCATTTTATCAAATCTAAAAACTCATACCCAAAGAGCTTTTTATTTACGATTTGCTGTTTTAATACCGGAAGTTTCTCATTGAATAGTTTACCGAGGTAGTCAAAAAATTCCTGAAAACTAACAGGATTCCCCTTAACATCCAATTTCCTTTCAAAAAAACCAAATCTTCGGCTTTGAAAGTACGGGGTAGTTTGATTATCAAACGACGCATAGCCTTGTTGACTACCCGTTAATGTTTTATCAGCGATTGAAAGCAATTCTGACGCGATAGGTTGAACAAGCTCGCAATATTGATAAATCGTATGCATGATGGTGTCTTTTCCCCAAGCTTCTTTGTCCATACGCCCCTTGTAAGATTCTATCACGGCCTTCAGTGCGGCATAGGACTCCACTTTTTGACTTTGTATAGCTTCTTGCGAATCCCAATTTAAAAAGCTACTGTTGGTAGTCTTTTCCTTTGCGCTTTTAAAATAGGCTGCTGCTGGCCCATGGGGCTTAGCAGAAATTTGGATTTCATAGTGGACGTTTTCGCCACTAAAATCAAAATTCATGACCATCCGTTCAAGGTTATCCTTTACAAAAGCATTGAAGATCAATCGGTAATTTTGATGAACAAATGGCAAAATATCCTCAAATGTTTTTGTACAAAAATTTATACTTAGCAGGTTGTTTACAGGTTCGCTTGTTCCATAAAGGAAGGGCGCCTTTTTTTCTAAATCTTTTGTGATTTCTGTTAACAAATCACGTTCGCTGAAAATCCACCATGTTGTATTGTCGTCTTTACAGGAGAATGACTGCAAACTTTCTTGACCGAAAGAATTTTTTATAAAATTAACAAGAGACGCTTCTTTTTTAGCTTTAAAGAACAATACAGGTTTGATTTTGTTGTCTCTAACAAAAATTTGCGAATAGCATGGACTCGTACTATCCACTCCTTCGCATTGTGATCCACCTAATAGCCCGAGTATGAACATCGAAAGGCTGCCCGACATCTGAGGTGAAAATTTATCCGTAAAAGCTAGAAAGCCATTGATAAGTCCGGGCAAACTACATGCAGACAAGCTTACAATCGGTTCATCTAGGCTTATTTTCGTTGAAGGTGACGGTGCAGTGACAACAGAATTGGAGGAATTGTCTGATCTGGTTCCCTGAATAGGGTACGCCTTCACAGATTCTAGAATAGAAACGTTCCCCTTTTTTTTGATGAGTGGGTAAACAACACCATGACATTGATCTACAGCAGTAGCATTTACAAGACCAGACTGTATTTCACATAAAAAGCCCAAGTATACTGCAAACAATAGACTTTGTTTCATGCACGTATATCTATAAAAACACCTCATAAAGGTATCTTACTGTTTTTACCCATGAAAGTAAAGGATTGTTTACTTCAAAAAAATGTTACCTATTGAAAAGATTTATCTCTTCTGAGATTTAACAGAGAAGCCATTGATTAAAGATACAAATTCGCATTACCGTACGTTATTCAAGATATTTTTGTAGGTGTCAAATGCTCGACTTCTAAAATTCGAACACATGGAGTCGAAGGTATCTATTTTAGTACGGTCAACCGAAACGTCGGTATTGATAGTATCAATAGCTGTGTTGATATATTGCGTTTTATTGGAGAAAGCGGTTGTCCATGAGTTGATGGCTTCGGTCCAGGTTGACCACTCATCAGAGTCTTTATCTTTAGGGCCAGTAGTCAGTATAGCTTCTGCATAATGCTTTACACTTTCTGGGATAATGGTAGCTACATCTAACTGAGTAGGTACGACAAAATCTGTAGGGAGCTCATACTTATAGGCATTTGTTCCATCACGTTGTGAATACAACACGTCATCACTCCCCGTAGGTTCGTATCTACCGATAGGCACTTCACCGTCCTTCTCAGCGCCATTCTTTGCAAGTATATGTATATCTTTTAGGCCAAAAGCCGAATTTCCAATGGGTGGGATCTGGTTAGCGTTATCCCCCAGCAACATTTTCATACCTTCTTGATTCGCAGGAACAAGGATAACGTTTAAATCATCTCCTACGTTATGGCGAGGTATAACCAGGTATTTAGTTCCCTCATATTCGTATAAACCATACATGGTTTTACCACACAAATAGTTAAGGGCGATAATCGTACCGTCCGGAATACGGGGTTTATTATCTTTTGAACTTTTACTTTGGCTTTGGTTGAGTAAGTCTAGGCCTCTGTTGATAAATTCTAGGTATATATTAAGTGCTTCGATTTTAGCCGTATACTCTTTTATATTGGCTTGCAAAGCGGCAGACTTTACTTCAAAAAAGCTTGCAACAGCGTTTACTGGGCCGTCACGATCTACTAAATAACCCACATAAAACTGTTCCAGTGCGCCCAATTGTGTTGTGGGTTTAGTTGGATCCGTACTCTCTACATTAGGTCGGCATGGATACCCCGTTTCAGCATTATTTGGGAAAACCAAGTAATCGGTTTTTCCGTACTGTAAAATTAGCTGGTAATAAGCTCGTATGTATTTTATCTTATCTACAAGCGTCAACATGCTAAAAATGCCTGAAAATTTATCACCGTTTGCATCTTCAATATACATCTGTAAAGGTGAGTAAGGAGATTCACCTTTGTCTATTTCTTCTTGCGATAATTCTCTTTTTGCTCCGTTTTCAACCTTAACTTCACGAAGATTTTGCAAAAATTCGCATTCATCAAAAGTTATAGAAAATCTGCTATTATAACTGTTTTTATCAAGCACATCGTCTACTTCTTCTTCCCACACACGTGTCGTTGTGTTATAAACCGCATGTGAAGTAAAAGATGTTAGCGTCTCGTAAACAAATTTGTCCAAACATTCCAGTCGTACAACAAGGGCATGGGCTTGATCATTGGCTTGTTCAATTGACAGGCCTTCTCCTAATGATTTCAGGCTGGTAAGGCACGTGTTCGCTTCCAAGATGCTTTGTGCGATACTTTTCAGTTTTTGTGCAACGGTATCTAAATAAAACCGGTAAGCGACGTAACCCTCTCGGGAGTTTTCGTCGATTTTTTTTTCATCTATCGTTTTTAACGCTTCATGGTTTACTGTTATAGTGCCATCGGCTTTATTTAACACAAATC
>CALXMI010000063.1 GCA_944389435.1 uncultured Opitutales bacterium | reverse complement strand
ATGGATTGCGTAACAGCTTTAAACGTCCCGAAAAGGTGTAGGTCTCCAGATCGTTTAAATCGCCCATGTTTTCTGCTTTGGGCATGTGAAGGTAAACCTTATAATGCTGGCCGTTGCTCATTTCGATGTCACCGATGCCACCTACGCGCGAACTCGCTGTTTTGAAGATTTTTTCCAGTTGAAAATGTTTTTGGTTACACCTTATAGGCTTTTGAGGTAAATGAATTTGCTGCATCATCCATCCTGCGCTGAGCAAACTTAATAGGAAACAGAAGGCAAATTTCCAGGAAGTAACCTGTAGCCATTTCAGGGTAATCGCTAGGCATAATACGCTCAAATAGATGCAACGCACACTATTATCAACTGATCTGAAAATGCAATACAGTCCTGATAAAGTTAAGCAACAAACCAGCGAAAAATAACCTAAAGGGTAACGATTCACGATGCTATTGGTTTGCGACAAATTCCAAGATAGATGCTTTGTTTTTGAAGCAAGCGTCCGGTTCTTGGAGACAACGTACGCAGCCTGTTTCTATGGTCACATCTAGGGATTGTTGCCCGGCCTTATTCTTTAGCATACAACGGTAGCGCCCATCCTTCAATTTCAACTCACAGTGATGCTTAAATGTGTTATCGATAATAACGCCAATAAAGTGATATGGAATCTTCAGTAATTGATTGGCCAAAATTAAATTTCCTTGCCTGATTGAGTTACGAACTCGCGTGCTACAGATACGTTCGTTTGCGTGTTGCAAATGTTCAAAAACATGTAAATGCACTTGGCCATCTTTCTCGCATAGACACCTTAATGTTTCTGTGTTACCGCAACGATTGTGTCCAAAGTGAAAATCTTCGCCTACGTATAACCCGCATAGATTTGGGAAAAGTCGCCGCAAATATTGAAAGAATTTTTCAGGTTTAGAGCGTGACCAAGCTTCGGTAAAATTTTTGATAAAAACGTAATCGCACCCCAGTTTTTTTAAGAGCCAATAACGTTGCTGAATGGGATATATAAGTTTAGGTGCGTCTGGAAGGTTCAGAACTTGTTTAGGGTGCGGATGAAAGGTTAATACGCCTGACAAAGCCTGTGTTGCTTGAGCCTTGTGCACTGCTTCCCCGATCAGATAACGATGTCCACAATGAACGCCATCAAAGATCCCTATTGCTAAATGAAGCGGCTTCATGTTTACAGCGAAAATCTTTCAATTTCGTGGCAAGGAACAATGTATTGTTTTAGGTAGTCTACAGAGTCGTTTTCAAGCAATGCATTCAAAGGGGCTGCTTTTTCGATGGAAAATTTTCCGCTCCTTACACGCCTGAGCGCTGCCAAATGAGCGCCACAGCCTATTTTTTCGCCTAAATCGTAGGCCAATGAACGAATGTAACTTCCCTTCGAGCAGCATACGCGGAAGCTAATGTCGGGAGCCTGATAGCCTTCGTTATCAAATTTAGATATATGAATAAAGCTGGGTTCGCGTTCAATATCTTTCCCTTTTCGTGCCAATTTATAAAGTGGCGTACCTTCATGTTTTTTAGCAGAGAACATAGGCGGATTTTGATATTGATCGCCAATAAAAGTATGCATGGCCTCCTGAATGACCGTGTCGTCAATTCCATCCACAGGCTGCGTTTCGATGATATCACCTTCACGATCGTAGGTGGTTGTTTTTACGCCTAATTGGATGATGCCTGTATATTCTTTGATGCCACACATAAGCGCTTGAGAGAGCTTGGTGGCCTTTCCTAGAACAACGAGTAGCAGCCCTGTTGCCAAGGGATCCAAGGTGCCTGCGTGTCCTAATTTCGTAATGCCGAACTGATGTTTTAGCCGACGAATAACGTCAAATGAGGTGCAAGCGTAGGGTTTATCGACTAACAAAACGCCATCGATGGCAATTTTTGATTGTGCACGTCGAGAGGGTTGGTGGTTATTGTTCGAGTAATGAATCCAGGTCATGAATGAGTTCCTCTAAATTAAAAGATACACGACTCCATCGGAATCCTGCAGCACAAACATGCCCACCTCCGTTCCATTTGCGAGCTACCTCGTTGATAGGAATTGATGGTGATATGGACCGCAGACTGCCTTTAACGAAAGTTTCGTTGTATTCGATAAAAACAGAGATTTTAGCGTTCTTCAACGTTAACAGTTGATTTACAAAGCCTTCGGTATCATTGTGGCACGTGTGGGTATTTTCGTAGTCTTGCTGGGATAAGGTGGATACGGCAATTGCTCCATTGTGATGCAATGTTACGTTGTTTAAAAATAACCCCTGTAATTTTAACTGTTCTTTCGTTTTATTGCTGAAAAGCTTATTAAAGATCTTAGAAGGTTGTACGCCGGCTCCTACCAATTGTTCTGCACATTCAAATGTGTGTTGAGTTACATTGTTATGTGTAAAATTACCAGAGTCTGTTAATATCCCTAAATAGAGCGATTCATTGATATAAGGATCATTAAACCGATAGCCGTCTTGGCTTAACAAGAATGTTAAAATTTCGCAGGTAGAAGAAGCGTTGGAGTCGACATAACGCGTTTCGCCCCATTTTTCATCGTCTACTTCTGGGTGATGATCAATTACTAAGCGAAAATAGCAGCTTCGAAGTGCTTCATGAAGCCTGGAGGCTGTTCCGCAATCGAGAGCGACCCATGAGGCTGGTTGATTGACGTCAATGGCCTCTAATGGTTTGCTGGGCACATTGTTAAAAAACGAACAAAGGACGTCTCGTATTTCCTCCGTAATCACTGCAAAAGCGGAAAACCCCAGTCGATTCAAATATAACGTTAAGGCCGTTTGACTCCCTACAGCATCTCCATCTGGACGCTCGTGAACGGCAATATATACAGGCAAGCTTTTATCGAAGCGCCCCAACCATAAGTCTAGCAAAGACATATCTTTACAAAAATGAATTTATAGGTTGGGGACAATATTTTATTTCTAAAAATTTGAAAGAAGCAACAGGGAACGCTAAAGAAACCCTTCTTATGAGAGAATACCTTCTTGGGGGGAGAATATACAAACAAAGCAATCGTCCATTGTTGAAGAAATTTTGCTGTTGATTTTGACTGATATATTGTCCCTCTTCTGTAAAAGTTTTACGATAACATCGGACGTAAAAAGCTTTACTTTTGTCGTCAATGGTAAAACATTCTAGAGGGGTTGGAAGGGTTTGTGGTGTCTGCGTTTCCTTTCGTCATCCTAAGCTAGTCCCAGGATCGATAGCCGGTAGAAGATGGCAGGACGTTGTTTTGGACTGTTCCGGTACGCATTGCCTAGCTTCCATTTCCAGGAGACCTGACGCGGTAACACTTTACGTTCCGGTTGCCGACTCGATTCTGCCACTGTGCTTCCAGTCCGATAAAAAAGATGAAAGTCGGGCACATGGCAAGAGGCTGTTGAGGGTCTACACAGCTGCAGACGTACTTAATTTTTTTGCTAATTTTATAAGAAATTTTTTGCGTTTTATCGACTTCCATAGAAGAACTATGGACTGTTTTTAATAGTATCCTAAAAATCTAATGTATTAGCTGTTTTAGAAGCTGGGCTCGTTTTATGAGCGACGCATAAAGTTTTCTATTGAAGTGATCGTGTTTTTCTGTTTTATCATTGACTAGGGACGGCTTTCATTTTTTATTAATCCTAGGATATTTTCGGAAGGATGGCAGAGTGGACGATTGCGGCGGTCTTGAAAACCGTTAAACCGAAAGGTTTCGAGGGTTCGAATCCCTCTCCTTCCGCCATAAAGGTTTTGCATGGAAACACAAAAAGTTTTAATTTTAGGGGCGAATGGTTTCATTGGTAGTACGCTCTGCGTCCATTTGTTGGCAAATACACCTCATGAAGTTTATGGGGTTGATTTGGGAACTCACAAATTGACTCCTTGCTTAAGCCATCCACGCTTTCATTTCCTTGAACGTGATCTGTTGCTTCATAACGAAGATATCGAATATTTGGTGCATAAGTGTGATGTAGTTTTACCCTTGGTTGCCATCGCAACGCCGGCAATTTACGTTACGAAGCCTTTGCGTGTGTTCGAATTAGATTTTGAAGCCAACTTGAAGGTCGTACGTTGGTGTGTCAAGTACAATAAGCGTGTGGTATTCCCGTCGACATCGGAAGTTTATGGCATGTCACCCGACGAAGTTTTTGACGAACATACTTCATCGCTGGTTTTGGGGCCCATTGAAAAACAGCGCTGGATTTATTCCTGTTGTAAACAGTTAATGGATCGAGTTATTTATGCGTATGGATTTGAGCAAGGATTGAATTACACGCTGTTTAGGCCTTTTAATTTTATCGGAGCGAAGTTGGATGACATTCGCAATAAAGCCGGTTCACGTGTGGTAACACAATTTTTACACAATGTTCTTAATCACAAGCCCATAGAGCTGGTTAACGGAGGCCTTCAAACGCGTTGTTTTACCTACATTGACGATGGCGTCCGGTGCCTTGTAAAGATTATCAACAATGAGAACCGTTGTGCTGATCGTGGTATTTTCAATATTGGCAATCCTTACGAAAATTATTCCATTGCACAATTGGCGCAGTTTGTAAAGGAAGTCGTTGCGGAGTTTGATCCCTTGTTGGCTCAATCGATTGAAATCAAAACGGTAACATCGGAGGCTTATTATGGTAAATCCTACGCAGATGTTGTGCGGCGCGTTCCATCTATTCAAGAAGCCAAGACTAAATTGGGCTGGAATCCAACGGTAACTTTGAAGGATGGATTGCGTCATATCTTGAATTATCATTTGAATGGCATTGATCCGGATGCAGAGCTTCTACAGTAAAAGGTCTAGTCTGTTTTTATGCTAATTGCCGTTGATCAAAAAGAACGTATTACGGACCTCACGAAGCGGTGGTCTAAAATTTTAGCATTTTTAAAAATAAGTGAAAAAGAGCAGCGTTTAAAACAAATTCAAGAACTGTTGTCCGATGACCATTTTTGGGACAAAGGAGATATCAGTCAGGCACAAATATTACAGCGTGAAGCCAAAGAAATAGAGCGCTCCCTGTCCTCTATAGAAGAAGGAAATTTGATTCTGGATAATTTAAATGATACGTTTGAGTTTTGTAAGTCATGTGATCTTTCTTTGGAGGAAGAAAATGAATGGGGTTCAGAGCTTGCTCAAGCGATTGAGCAGGCCACAAAATTAATTGATAAGCTTGAACTACAAACGTTTCTTTCGGGGCCTATGGACGCCAACAATGCGATTGTAACGATTCATTCTGGCGCTGGAGGTACGGAGGCTTGCGATTGGGCGCAAATGGTTTTTCGTATGTATTTGCGTTGGGCAGAACGTAAAGGTTTTTCGACGGAAATTCAAGCGATTCAGGATGGCGAGGAGGCAGGTATTAGCAAGGTTACGTTTTCTGTAACAGGTACCTATGCTTACGGTTATTTAAAGGCAGAACGTGGTGTCCATCGACTTGTTCGCATTAGTCCATTTGATGCCAATCGTAAACGTCATACGTCGTTTTGTGCTGTGGATGTGGTTGCAGAATTAAGCGATGACGTGGATGTTCCTATTGAGGACAAGGATATTCGCATTGATACCTATCGAGCCAGTGGTAAAGGTGGTCAGCACGTTAACAAAACCGAGTCAGCTGTTCGCATTACGCACTTCCCAACCGGTATTGTGGTCACTTGCCAAAACGAACGTTCTCAGATAAAGAACCGAGCGACAGCCATGAAGGTTTTGAAGGCCCGCATTTACGAAAAAATGCAGGACGAAAAACGTTCAGCCATGGAGCGTTTTTATGGTGAGAAAGGTGAAATTGGCTGGGGATACCAAATTCGAAGCTACGTTTTTCAGCCTTATCAAATGGTCAAGGATCTTCGTACGAATGTTGAAACGGGCAACGTGCAGGCCGTAATGGATGGTGACTTAGATGGCTTTATTGAGGCCTGGCTTCGTGGAGGACAGCCGAGAACCCGGCAG
>CALXMI010000062.1 GCA_944389435.1 uncultured Opitutales bacterium | reverse complement strand
GGTATGCCATTGAAGGAATTAAAAATATTGTGACGGCGGCGGGGAACCTCACCAATCATGAAAAACTTGCAGATTTTCGCTCGTATCAGTCTCTGCTGGATGAGACGAAAAAGAAACTCAATGATATAACCAAAGTTGAAAATTGCGAAGGCAGACAAACAAAGTTGATAATCCTGGTTGATGAAATCGATCGTTGTTTGCCGAATGAGCAGCTTATCGTTTTAGAGAGATTGCATCATTTATTCGAGATAAAAAATTGTGCTGTTATTGTAGCGATAAATAAGGTCAGCGTTGAATCGGTATTTGAACGATCGTACGGGGAAGGAAATAAGACTTATTTCAGAAAATTTTTTGATTACAACTTCAAACTCATAATGGCATACCAGATCTTTTTGAATAATCTGATAAGCGATTGTGTGGATGAGTTGAATGAAAATTTGCCTGCTACAAATTTACTGGAAAAGCAGGATGCCGATTATTTGGCACATTGCATTGGGAAATGGTGCGCGGATCATGGAAATTTTGATAATCGCGAGTGCGAAAGACTTGTAAAAGCGGCCAAGGCGATTTGCAAGAATGTCCCACAAGGAGCAATGAATTATGGTTTTATGTGGTTCATATTCAAAATGACATTTGAAAAAATGTACGGCAGTCAATTTAATGTTTTCAAAAATGGAACGGCAAGCAACTTTTATTATGTCGACGAATTCGATTATATCGCCAAACCTTTGAATGTGATTGCTACAATGCCTTATGGAATGGTCAATATACCGATCTATAATGACTCTAAAATTAATAATTTAACTTATATGTTAAATCAGTTTGCGCAAAGGAATAATGATAAAGCGATTTCATCCATTAGTTCATTATGGTGTTTCAATTATAATGTCAAGGCAATCTGTGGTAGGGATGGATTGGAAAAAATAATTGGTTGGATAGATTGTTATAAGGAATAAGAAAATGAAAGACAGCAAAATTGAATGGGTCGGGGAGGTTCCTGAACATTGGATTAAGTCAAAAATCAAATATTGCTTTAAAATTATAAATGGAGCAACTCCAAGCGGGAGTAATCAAAATTATTGGGATGGTGATATTGCATGGATAACTCCAGCAGATATGCCTAATATTGGCTATGTGAATTGCGGTAAACGGTTTATTACTTTACAAGGTTATAGATCATGCGGAACAACTATCGTGCCCACAGGAAGTATAATTATTTCGTCAAGGGCGCCCATTGGAAAAGTTTGTCTTTCATCCAAACCTTTGTGTACTAATCAAGGATGTAAAAGTTTGCTACGTTATCAAGATAACAGTTTTTATTTCTACTTTATGATAGCAGCGCAGGAAGAAATGTGCATAATGGGGCGGGGTACAACTTTTATGGAGTTGTCGACTATGGCTTTAGAAAATATAGAATTGATTTTTCCCCCTTTATCCGAACAAAAGGCGATAGCGGAATATTTGGATGAAAAGTGTGGGGAAATTGATGCGCTTTTGGCGGATATCAAAGAGGAGATCGAAACGCTGGAACAATATAAGCGTTCCGTCATCACCGAATCTGTCACCAAAGGTCTCGATCCCTCCGCTCCTATGAAAAATAGCGGGATAGAATGGCTGGGAATTCAACCGATCCATTGGGAACATTTTAAGGGGAAATATATCTTCAAACAAAGAAACGAACGGGGAAATCAAATTGAATTACAGCTTCTCTCTCCAACGCAAAACTATGGAGTCATTCCGCAAACGCTATACGAAGAATTATCGGGGATGTCTGCTGTAAAATTGAACGAGAATGTAAATCTTTCTATTTTGAAAACGATACATAAGGGCGATTTCTGTATAAGTTTAAGAAGTTTTCAAGGAGGGTTTGAATATTCAGAGTATGAGGGGGTAGTGTCACCTGCTTATCAGGTGTTTTATCCTGTTAAAGAAATTTTTGACGGGTATTATAAGTATCTTTTCAAAGAAAAAAGTTTTATAGCTGTGATGAATTCCTATACTTTAAGTTTACGAGATGGGAAAAATATTGCTTTTTCTGATTTTGGAAATACAATGATACCTTATCCTCCGCTTTCAGAACAGCAAGAAATTGCAGAGTACCTTGATAAAAAGTGTTCAGAAATTGACGCTGTAATTTCGGATAAGCAATCTCAAATCGAAACGCTCGAATCTTATAAAAAATCTTTGATCTACGAATACGTCACAGGCAAAAAAGAGGTGGGATAAATGACAAGCTCAAAGAAGAAGAAAATACAATTTGGCAAACTGTATTATAATCTATGCAATGCTATGAATGAGAGCTTTTGCGGAAAATCGTTTTATCCGTTTAATGTGTTTTCAATCTATTTTTTGGTAGCTGTTGCCATTGTTTTGCCTATTATTAGTGGGCAAGTGTATTTTCAAAGTGCATGGCATATTGCAATAGAAATTGTCTTTTTCTTGTTTTTTGTTGGTTTTTTGTCTTGTACGCTTTTCTTTTATAAGAAAAGTATATGGCACTGGTGTATTATTATAATTCTGCTTTTGCATTATGTTTCGCTTATCGATATTATCGCGGGGAATCAAGAATTTGGTTTGTTGTATTTGGGGCTCGCGACGGTGTTTTTTGTCTCATATGCTTCTTGGAAGTCTGCAAAAGATGTGAATCGTAAGGGAGGATTGATCGATACTCTCATATTGGCAATTGGGATTGCTTGCTGTGTTCTTGGTGTTATATTGATGAAAGAACAGAATCAATATGGCAAGACATCGGTAATTATAGGGATATCGCTGATTTATATTTATGCCATCGCAAGAGCATTGTTTTGGCTAATTTATACGCAGGAGAAAATCAAACTTAATTTAATCAAAACAATGATATACGTGTGTTTCTACCTTGCGTTGATTATCGGATTACCGTTCTTTTTATTTTGGGCAGGGGTGGGAAAAGACGCATTATGTAATGTAATTATTCCGATTTATGCTTCTGTTATCGGCGGAGCATTAGCTCTTGCGGGTGTTGCATGGACAATACAATTTACAAAAAATGAGCGATTGGAGCAGGATAAAAAAAGAGACGAAGAGAGAAAAGAGGAAGAGCGAAAAAAATTTGTTCCATATGTAAAACTATGTTCGTCTGAAAAGGCAAAATCTTGTGTCGATGCGTATTTTTACAAAGGGATTGATTTGGGGCAAGATAGCGCGAAATTAAAAGATAGAACGTTTTATTTGGTCAGCATTAAGAATTTCACTATAAAAAATATTTCTGAAACCAATATCATAATGTGTGGCGCTATGATAAACAAAATATATTATCCGTTTGACAGTAATCTTATTTTGGAGAGCGGCGAATCATGTTCTGTTTGTACTACAAAAAATGTTTGTGTCAATCTTGCAGAAGAGATCTCTGAAATCTTCCTTGTGGTACAAGATATTCTGCAAAATTTCTATTGTCTGAATTGTCGGATTGAAAGTAATGTTAATGTTACAATGCCATATTTAACTACGCGTATTCATGACGAAGAATATACTGGTTTTAGAATGGATTATCAGATAAATTCTATTGAACTGCCTGCATTATTAACCAAGGAGCCAACCAATGAATAACATTCTTTCCGAAAAAGAATATCAGAGATACATCATCGAGCGGCTTGTAGGGGACAACGGATACATAGAGCGCAAAGCGGTTTGTTTTGACTGTTCTTTTGCCATGGATATGGAAATGCTTTTCAAGTTCCTCTACGATACGCAGCCCGAAACGATGGCGCAGCTTAAAAAGGTATTCAAG
>CALXMI010000061.1 GCA_944389435.1 uncultured Opitutales bacterium | reverse complement strand
CATGGTTAACGACGACAGTATTACGTACGCCATCAATAATAACATGAGCACTGAAAAAATTAAGGAATACGCAATAAAAAATGGCATGAAAACGTTACACCAAGACGCCATGTTAAAGGTAAAAGATGGCATTTCAACGTTATTAGAAAGTGTTTCCATTGCACCTCCAGATGCGGTTGAGTAAAGTGTTATATAAGATTTAAATCAACCTTTGCTGCTACTTGAAAGATAACATTTCTTGTTAAAAAATTTTTGTTTTCTTTTTTAAACACAACTATTTAAGCATCGGAAAGGTAGACAGATGTGACATTCTTTGTCATCTGTTTAGCACCTTCAATTATAGCCTTTCCTCCGCGTAATATTATGGTAGATTTAAGCATTTTCAACGAAATAAATTTCCTAAATAGTTTAAGAGTTATAAAATCTTAAAAAAAACTTGTCTTTATACAAACTTTCTATTTACTGTTTCGAGTAATCGTTATTAAAATAGATAAGTTGTATTAAGATTTAAAGATGTCTGAAACTACAAAACTCAAGGATACATTAAATTTACCCAAAACAAAATTCCCCATGCAGGCTCAGCTGGTAAAAAGAGAACCTGAGCGTTTAAAACATTGGGAACAGATGCGTCTTTATTCATTGATACAAGAAAAAAACAAGGCCAAAGAACGTTTCGTTTTACACGATGGACCTCCATTTACCAATGGTGATGTACATATTGGTACGGCCTTGAATAAGATTTTAAAAGACATCATTTTGCGTTATAAGAGCATGCAAGGGTTCTCCACTCCTTACATTCCTGGATGGGACTGCCATGGATTACCCATTGAGCATAAAGTCTCCAAAGAGCGCCCTGAATTGCTAAAAAACATCATTGAGTTACGCAAGGTCTGCGCAGAATTTTCGGAAAGCTTTATCAAACGTCAAGAGGGACAATTTCGTCGCTTAGGTATCGTTGCAGATTGGGAACACGCTTATAAAACAAAGGAGTCCGTCTATGAAGCCAATATTTTGCGTACGTTTGCAAAATTCGTGAAAGCTGGCCTGGTGTATCGTAGTAAAAAGCCTGTCTATTGGTCCATCCCTTGCAAAACAGCTTTAGCAGACGCCGAGATCGAATATAAAGATCATATCAGTACAACCATTTGGGTTAAATTTTTCATTAAAGATTTTAAAAATTGTGGTTTTGATAAGCCAACAGCCTTCGTTATTTGGACGACTACGCCATGGACTTTGCCGGCGAACAGAGCCATTGCAATATCACCCACTTTTACATACGTTGAAGTCAAAACAGACCAAGAATCCTACATCGTCGCAGAAGGACTTTTGGAAAATTTCGTAAAAGATTGTAAGATAGCATCGTTTACAATCGGCAAAAGATTTTTGGGCAAAGAACTTGAAGGTATCAAAACACAACATCCTTTCCTCGATTTAGAGAGCCCTATTGTGCTTGCAGACTACGTAACTTTGGATGCAGGAACCGGTTGTGTACATACGGCTCCTGGCCATGGTATTGACGATTACAATACGGGACTACGTTACAAATTAGAGATCGCATGTCCTGTCGATGATGATGGTGTGTTCACAGATGAAAACGGTATGCCGGCATCGTTGGTAGGTAAAGCCGTTTGGACCCCCAAAGGCGATTCGCCTGCCAATAAGGCCGTTATTGAGCTTTTAGAGAGCAAACAGGCCCTGCTAGGCGTTGCGTCCTATTCTCACTCTTATCCGCACTGCTGGCGCTCTAAGTCACCTGTAATCGCACGTGCGCTTCCGCAGTGGTTTATCCAGTTAGATCAATTGAAAGAAAAAGCTCGAAAAGCAATTGATAACGTTCAGTGGATGCCAAGCTGGGGCAAAACCCGAATTGAAGGTTCTGTAGCCGCTCGTCCCGATTGGTGTATCAGTCGCCAACGTACATGGGGTGTCCCCTTACCTGTATTTTTTTCCACAAATGGCCAAGCGCTATTGGATACAGATATTATCTTGAAAATAGCCGATAAAATTGCTCAACATGGCACACAGTGGTGGTTTGAAAACGACGAAGCAACGTTGTTGGAAGGTATTGATTTACCCAAAGGTTGGCAGGTAGAGGATTTACGTAAGAGTAACGATACGTTGGACGTATGGATCGATTCGGGCTGCAGCCATGTTTCTGTCTTAGAAGCAAGAGGATGGGAGCCCGCAGATTTATATTTAGAAGGCAGTGACCAACATCGAGGTTGGTTCCAATCGTCTCTGTTGACAACCTTAGTCGACAAAGATCGTGCACCTTACAAAGCCGTCTTGACTCACGGATTTTTCGTAGACGAAAATCGTCGTAAGATTTCAAAGAGCGACGGAAGCCCTCAAACAGCTGAAGCTTATACCGAAAAATACGGCGCGGACATTTTGCGCTTGTGGGTTGCCTCTGAAGATTACCGCAACGACATTCCTGTCTCAGAAAACATTTTGCAGCATGTCATTGGTACTTACCGCACCTTGCGCAACACGTTGCGCTTTCAGTTGGGTAACCTCTTCGATTTCAATCCAAAGACCGACAAAATCGCTTACGAACGTTTAATGGACCTTGACAAGTGGGCTTTGCATGAAACTAACAGCTTGATTGCAGAAATTACATCGGCTTACAACAATTATAATTTCCATAAGGTTTACCAAGCCGTCAATCGTTTCTGCACATTGACCTTATCGGCACGTTACCATGACATTTTGAAGGATCGACTTTACACCTTGCGTCCAGATGGATACGAACGACGTTCGGCACAAACGGTACTGTTTGAGATTTGCCAAACGCTCTTGAAGTTGATTGCACCGATATTGAGTTTTACAGCCGATGAAGCTTGGGGCTATTTAAACGGCAACACTGACTTTGGCTACGAAGCGCCTATCCATTTAGAAGACTTCCCACAAACGGTGGAATTGTGGAGCGATAAGACGATTGCAAACGCTTTTGAGATTCTGTTTAGAGTTCGCGAGCAGGTGCAAGGCAAGCTTGAGTTTGCACGTCAACAGAAACTCATAGGTCAATCCTTGGACGCGCAAATTATTCTTTCGTTAGGACGCGATCATGTCCATTATCCAATATTGAAGGATTACGAGAAAAATCTTCCAGAATACTTTATTGTTTCTGCGGTACATGTAAATATCATGGACGGAACAGATTTGAACATTGAAGTTAAGCATGCCGATGGTGTGCGTTGTCCAAGAACGTGGCGTTGGGTGGATAAGTTGGTAAACGTAGAAGGTTTTGGCGAAGTCTCGGCACGTTGCGCAGAAGTCTTGCAATTTTGGAAACCATCACTATAATGTGTTGAAGAAAAGAATATGAAAGCAGATGTTAAAACGATATTAAAGGCTGTTTGTCGACGTTCCAAACGAAATAAAAATGCAAGTCGTGACGAACACTTTGACATGACCGATGTCGATCATTTTCTTCAAGAACGTCAGCAGCAATTCACGATTGAACACAAACAAGAGCCACAAATCGCCTCTGTTCAAACCGAATCTAAGCCAACGACCGAGAAGCGTATCTTTAAGTCAGCTTCATTGAGCGATATTTTGGGCTTTAATCCCAACAAACCTGTACAGAAAAAGGGAAATAACGTCGATATTCCAAGCAAGTGGCGGACATACTACGATAAATTGATAAGCTTAAAAAGCTCCATAGAAAGCGGTCAGGACGTCGACGATCACATGCTTGTTTCCAACCCTAAAGAGGTTTTGTTAGAAATCGATGCAGCCATTGAGCGCATGAAGCATGGCACGTATGGCATTTGCGAAATCACCGGCAAGCCTATTTTGGAGCAACGCCTAAACTCTATCCCCTACACACGTTACTCCTTAGAAGGTCAAAATCAGATGGAGGAAATCAAGCGCATGCGGCTTCTGGCACAGAAGATGGCCAACCAGCAGCGCATTTCCGATGATGACGATAACAGTGAAGAAGAACGTCCCTTTTATGAAAACGATGGAGATCAAGATTTAGAAACGGAATTAGAAGAATGAAAAAACCACGCTTTCAGTTTTCTGCTTTGTGCGTTTTGATTCTTCTCATAGATCAACTATCGAAGGCTTGGGCTCTTACACACTGCGCAAAACCCTTGGTTTGCATCCCTCATTTTTTTAATCTGACCCTGGTGTTAAACTCAGGTAGTATCTGGGGCATAGGTGCTCACACAACTCAATGGCTTGCCTGGGTTGGCGTTTTAGTCATCGGCTTTGTTTTCTTCAAGATCAAGAGCATCCAAAACCTTTCCAACCTCATTGCCTTAAGCTGTTTAGCAGGTGGTATCGCCGGTAATACGTACGATCGGCTTTTTCGTGGCGCCGTTGTGGATTTTCTAGATTTTTATGTAAAAACCTGGCATTGGCCTTGTTTTAATGTAGCTGATATCGCCATCGTTTGTTCCTGTTTTTATTTCATCTTTAAAGTCAGCAAAAAAGATGCTACCTTGTAGTGCTTCATGGTTAAGTAATCCAGACCTGTTTCACTTAATAGCGCCTTCACACCATTACACTTCCCTTACTTTACGCAATCTCTTCGCTTATCTGAGAAAGGGAAAAATCCTAATACTGGTTTGCATCTTCATGCGCTATTAACTAAAGGCAGCATTTCTGCTCGTACTGTTATCGATCCTTATAGATTTTAATGACGGAAGGAAACTCGGATGAAGTTAGCGGGCAGGATGTAGCGTTGAATCGACAGACAGGTCAAGAGCCAGGATGAAACTGGCGGGTCGATGGCGAACGCGCCAGGACAACGTTAAAAGCCGAGGGATTGGGCTCAAATGACGTTCTAATATTTAAGGCATACGCGGTGCCCAGCTCAAAATCAATTTTGACAACATCCAACAAGCCATGTGACCCATAATCTACCACTTCTATTGCTTGACGACAGAAAAGGGGCGACCACAGGACTAGTTGGTTTCGCGTCAGGATGTTGTTTTAGGCAATGTCGGTATTGGGTAAGATGGCGTAACGACATCCTACCTGCTCGTACTGTTATCGATCCTTAGAGATTTTAATGACGGAAGGAAACTCGGATGAAGTTAGCGAGCGGAATGTGTTGAAGAACCTTCGTCAGTACACCACTCAAGCTCTGAAGCGATTTCAACGGCAATAGGTCGACCGGGGCCAACTACCTATCGGCCATTACCTGCCTGTATTTTTCTGCAAGATTAATGGAGTAAGACGGAGTCGATAGAGACATAGGCTCGCCAACACACTCAACCTTTCTGCCTCACATGGCTAACTTTCTCACTTCTTTCGCCATTCCACACAGTTCCATCGCCTTCCACCTATCTTACGTAACGATAACCTCTCAACTCGCCTCCATTCCACACGAACTAAAGAGGCTAGTAAATGAGCTCCAGAATGGTCAGGATGGCATTCTATTTCTAATACAGAGGCAAATTTTATAGGTACCTTAATCAAGTGGACGAATCGTCCAGCCATCTACAGGAAGCCGATCGTTCCTAGGGAGACCAAGGCCCCAAAGACGGTTTACCCAAGATTCGAATCTTTGGGAAGCAAACCACGCTCGTCTAAGGTATCCATGATGCGGGCTGCTCGGTTATAACCGATCTTCAGTCGACGTTGCAGCAAGGAAGTTGAGATGCGGTCAGAGGTCTTTAATACCTCCAAAGCTTGCGGTATAAGCGCATCATCTTCATCATCTGAAAACGCAATAGCTCCCGCGTCGTCATCGTCTGCATCATTCTCAAGCATTTGCTGGACAGATTCCACAAATTGCGGACGCCCATTGCACTTCAAATATTCTACCAAGTCGGTAATCTCGTCGTCCGATACCCACGCACCTTGAGCACGTACCAATTGGGACGCTCCAGGAGGTATAAAAAGCATGTCACCCCTACCGATAAGCGCATCAGCACCGCCCGTATCCAAAATGGTGCGGCTATCCACTTTCGAAGCCACTTTGAAGGCAATTCGACTGGGCAAGTTCGCCTTAATAATACCGGTAATAACGTTAACAGACGGCCGCTGCGTTGCAATAATAAGGTGGATACCAGCCGCTCGAGCCAATTGAGCCAAGCGTGCAATGCAGGTCTCCACATCACCTGGAGCTACCATCATAAGATCCGCCAGTTCGTCGATAATGCAAATGATGTACGGCAAATGCTCCAGGCCTTTTTCAAGCTTTTCGTCGTCGGACATATGGATTAGTTTGGAATTAAAGCCAGCAATGTTACGAGCACCTAAGTCGGCAAATAATTGGTAACGGCGTTCCATTTCAGCAATCAGCCACTTTAAGGCCGACGGCACGCGCTTCGGATCGGTTACCACCGGAATCAACATATGCGGCAAATCGTTGTAAATCTTCATTTCAACGATTTTAGGGTCAACCATGATAAACCGCAAATCCTTGGGTGAAGCCCGGAATAACAACGAGGCTATAATGGCATTGATGCACACGGTTTTTCCAGAACCCGTAGAACCGGCAATCAACAAGTGCGGCATCTTCGTCAAATCTGCAACGATCGGCTTACCGGTAACTTCTTTACCTAAAACAATAGGAATTTCGGCATCCGATTGCGACCAGGCCTTTGAGCCCAAAATTTCTTTCAAGCAAACCGGCAGAGCTTTCTTATTCGGGATTTCAATACCTACGCAGCCCTTTCCTGGAACCGGCGCTTGAATACGCACCGACAAAGCCTTTAAGCCCAGCGCAATGTTTTTATCTAACGTCGTAATTTTTTCCACCCGAACACCACGCGCAGGCGTAACTTCGTAGCGAGTAATAACAGGCCCCGATTGAATCGCCTCAACTTTTACCTCCACGCCAAATTCTGCCAACTTTTGCACCAAGTCGTCCGCTGTCTCATAATAATCATCCGCATTTCCATCATTCAAAATCGGCGGCGGATCTTTCAACAGATTCAATGGCGGCAGCTGGTAATCCCCCGACTGTGTTGGCAGCTTTTCGGTCGCTTTTTCAACCTCCTCGCTCGCCAAGATCTGAATATCCTTCGGTGCTTCTTGAATCTTAGAGTCCTTGGATTTTTTCACCACTTGCGCCCTAGGGATAACGGTTTCCGTTGGTGTCTCTATTTCACACATAGACGGACGAACAGGTTCCTCTTCCAAGGGCTTGGCCTCCGCTTTCTTAGGGAAACTGGGCCGCCATTTCTTCAACCCCTGCCCTACTCTTTCAAGCCATCCCTTGAAAGGTAACTTGACAGCAGGCCTCTCACGCCAAGCTTGATGAATTTTTGACCACAAAAATGCCTTCAAGCGGGATAAATAGCCACGTAAACGATTGAAGGCAATTATGCTCCTTCGGCCTACCCACTCCAGGCTCGTGAAAGACAACAACAACGTCAGTAAGGCGCACGGAAATAATACAAGTCCGCTTCCAATGGGCCCTAAATATTTTATGAAAAAAGCTTCAAACAGATAAATGCCAACTACACCGCCCACGCCTGCTGAATAAAACTGATAATGCGGCTGCATCCACCGTAAATGTTGTAAAAAACCCAACCCTATGCTCATAAAAATAAGACAACCTAAAAAACACATTAGCCTTCTCGTTTTTAACAGCGACTGACGGCCAAACAAGGTTAGAATCCCTACATACAACATGTAAATAGGCAACAGCCACGCCGCCAATCCGATATACCGACACGTATAAAAAGCAAACGTCATACCCACCAACCCTAAACGATTGGCCGCAGGGGCTATGGCCTTGGAGCTTACTTGGTAAAATTTCGAATACTCTGGCTGATAATCTACCAAAGCCAATAACATAAATAATCCCAACACAATAAAGCAAATGCCCCACAATGGATGCGACTCAGCAACAGAAATATTCTCACGTGAACCCATGGTATTATCAGAGTGCCTATTTCCTAAAAAACAGGCAATATTTTAAAACAAAAAAAGAACACGTCCAAAGACGTGCTCTCATAACTTATGCTAAGCTAGCATTAGAAGTTGTAACGGATACCCAATTCCAAGCTGTTGGCAAATGGGGTCTTAACCTTGTTTACACCGTCCAATTTAACTTTCATGGTGTTGAACAAGCGATAACCGGCTTCTACTGTCCAGTTCTCATCGATGTCATAGGAAACACCAGCCATTACCTGCCATGCAAAAGCAGTCTTGGCTTCTTCAAACCTATGATTTTCGTCATCTAATTGACTCATAGCCACCTTAGCAACACCCAAACCTACACCGAGGTACAAGGAGCACTCGTCGGTCAAAGCATAGTCGTAATAAGCGTTAACCATGCCAGCCAAAACATTTAACTTAGCTTTATCTGCTTCACCGATCTGATAGCCAGCATTCTCATTGCTCTTAATTTTGTTTTGACGATAAGAAACTTCCAATCCCAAGCGCCATGCATCATAGGAAACACCCATTTCTACTGCACCAACAAAACCCTTTTTATACTTGATCTTGTCAGCCTTTGGGCAGATCGTAAGACCGCCTTTTACAGCAACATATGGATTGAAGGACACTACTGCGGGTTCAGCGGCAAACAAGCTGCCAGCCAATCCGAAAACTCCGAATAACACTTTTTTATTCATTTTATTTTATCTTTCTATAGCTACTCCAACATGGAGCAACTACATATATGAGATAAAACTTTAGAATGATTGTCAAGAATATTTTATATAAGACTTTAAAATTTTTACTGCGTTCAAAAAAATTTTCACTTTTTTGACATTTTTTAAAAAAATAAAGACCGACCGAACGTTTTTTGCCCACAAAGGTTCTTAAAGAAGCCCCTTTTTCGGCCTAAGTTCGGCTCTCTTGAGTGCATGAACTTTCCTTGCCACTCGGATAATTTTCAAGCTCGGATAAGATTTTAAGGGCTTTAGCTGCAGCTTTTTCGCCGGCTTCTTGTTTACTGGATGCTTCGGCTTGAGCTAAAAAACGATCCTTTAAATAAACCGCCATGCGAAACTTACGCTGATGTTCTAGCCCCCACTCTTTCACCAATTCGTAGCGAATGTCGTGCATGTGATCACCCATAAGTTCTTGCAGTTGGCCCTTTTTGTTCAATTGGCCTAAGCTTTCTGCCATCTTCTCCTTTATATTTCCAAACCAGTTCAAGATGCAAGCTTGCGTCGTTTCGTAGTCACTATCCAACCACAGACTACCGATGAGCGCCTCCATAGCATCTTCCAAGATGGAATCCACCAATGGGGTATGGACTTTCAAGTATTCGGGCAGACCCAAATCTTTCGCCAACAATACAAGCGATTTTCCGCGCGCTAAGGCCATATAAGCTCGCGACAAAAAGCCTTCACGTTGGTCTGGAAACAGATCAAACAATTTCCGCCCCAACAGAGCACTTAGGACACGATCGCCTAAAAATTCTAAGCGCTGAAAATGAATTCT
>CALXMI010000060.1 GCA_944389435.1 uncultured Opitutales bacterium | reverse complement strand
TTTTTTATCATGGATGGCTTGGGTAAGGGTGTGGGTATCTTATGCTCGAATTTCATAGGTACGCAGCAACCTTGGCAAATAGGAAATGTTTTGAAGCAGGCGTGGAAGTTGGTAGCCGTGTTTGCATTATTTTTCTTAATATTCTTGATGTGTTCGTGGCCGATTGTTCGTTTCCTTGCTGATGAATCGTTCTTGAAAGATCCTCAATTTATACATCAAGTTCTTTTGTTCTTCGTTTGGTATTGGATGCTTTTTGTGTTTGAAACAGTTGAGTTTTGTATACGATATTTTCTATTTGCTTTGTTAAAAACGAAAATAACTTTATTTGTTTCGGTTGTTGCCTATTGGGGAGGATGCTTGTTACCAACGTACTTTCTGATATCCTGTTATCAAGTCAATCCTATTATATTGACGCAAACGGCCGGTTTAGAAAAAGTTCTGCTCATTTTGTTGTTTGCTTTTTGGTATCGCATGGGTACGTGGAAAAAAGTTTGTCCTCAAAAAAATTAGAGAGGACTAAGATGCGTACCATGGTGGCTTTCATCATGGAGAAATGAATTTACCGTAAATTATTTTAGTTGTTCGGATTTTAATTTGCCGATACTGTAGAATGTTTTGATTTGGAATTGACGGTCTATTATAATCGATTCACAATGTTTCGCTATGAGGACAACTAGTTTTTATACAAACACTGGTTTTAAACGAAATATCATTGGTGCAGTTGTGGCATGCCAGATTGCCTGTATGTCTTTTGGAGATCTGAGGCCTGGTGGGGAGGATGTTCTGGATAATCCGTATATATATACACCTGCAATGCCAGGTGTGAGCAAGCTGACTCCTGAAGAGATTCGTGATGAGAATTTTCCGACAATAGAGGAGACACGTGGAAATACAAGACCTGTAAACTGTCTAAACATCAGAGAGTTTACGTCTGGTACCAGCTCTTCAGATCCTGGTACCGTAGTTGTCTCTTTGTTCAATGGTTTGGCAGCTCAAGCAATTTACCATTATACGAAACCAGATAAAACAGTTGCAGCGGTCCTATTCACTAATGCTACCCATTTTGGAAGTGATCAGTGTATTGGTCAAAAGAATTCTAGCCTTCAGTGTTGTTACTTAAAAGGCTTAAATTTTGCCCCCATTGGCATAGGGGAAAGGCCAGATTTAGGTGAAGCGTCGTCTCAACAGTTGTGTTATGCGCCTGTATTAGCTGTATTGAGGAATCCAGCCTTCGTAACACCTGCTGAAGGTTTTTGTCTTCAGGGCTTGCCGTTGATCTATCTTCCTTATCAGTTCCGGAAAAAAGATGACTGTACGAGGTTTTCTGAAATACTGTTTGATCATTATCAAAATGTTAGTTCTAAGGGTGTTACGGCAAATCTTATCTTTTCTGCGGTTCCGTTTTTGCTTTCGTCAACAGATATTGACGGAACGGCGTTCCATTCTGTCAACGTAAAGGAGGGTAATATATCGAATGAATTGGTAGCCGCTTTACGAGCTTACGCTTCCTCTTGGGATAAGTTCAATTGTGGCAGACCTGATAAAGATTGTAACTGCACTGGAAGGAATTTACCGGAAAATGCTGAGGCGTTTCGTAATTTTATGCAAATGCTTATGTTTGGCAATCTTGAAAGCCTGAGGGCTAAAATTGAAGAAACAGAATTGTCTTTAAAAGGATTGATGGCTAGAGGAATGTCGCTAGATGAAAGTATTGTGGATCCTTTGCGTATGGTGGGGCGTGATAAATTTCTAAAATCAGGAGCAGAATTGAAACCTTTAGCTCCAGAGATTGCAAGTTTTGTTAGTGAAATAGACCCATTGTTTGAAGCTATAAAAGAGTTGAGCCAGAGGGACAAGATTGATGCTCAAAGAAGGTATTTCAATTGTTTGTGTACCGTTGTGAAGAATCAGGTGAGGTTAGCGGTTGCTAGTGGTTGCAGTGCGTTGGTAGTTGAATTGTGGAGCTCGGGTGATGACCCGGAGTGGGGCGGCGTTTTGGAAAACCTAGATGAAGATATGGCAGCAGTTTATGGTTGGGCTATCGAGACATACAGTCAAGGGTACATAAAGGATGTTGTTATAGCTGGTAATATGGATAGTGTTAAGGAGGATGGAACACTGGTCACAAATACAGGACGTTGGGAGAGGTTTAGGAAAAAGATGATACAAAAATCTAAAGAGACGAAAGATCCAAATAATTCTTCGATGTTATGTCCAATTCCGGTTCCTTGCACATGGCATTTAGGGAGGTTAACATCGTCGGAAATTGAGAAGTTCAGGGGCCAATCTTCAGATTCCCAATCTTTAGACTTACCTCAATCTTCAGACTTACCTCAATCTTCAGACGTACCATTTCCTATGGATGATTGATCGTGTTTTGTCTGTAGTCCCCTGTGAAATACTCTCGCAGGGGTTGTTTGTTTTGTACTTGGGTGTACTTTTATACTAACGCTTTACACTTTGGCTTATGGTTTCGAGCCAGCCAATTTTTTGCAAAAAGACCAAGGCGTTGGCGGAATGCGGCGATTGGTTTATGATGTTATAAGTGTGAGTAATATGCTTGAAAGTCAACGATTCTGTAGTCATTTTTTGGGCGTAATTGAGCAAGCATTCTGTAGGTTTAAAGTTAAACCTGGCGATAAATTGAGCGGCTCGCAATATCCGATAAGCGTCTTCAGTAAAATGTTCAGAAATGGGCTGCAATTGTTTGTTCTTTAGATCTTTGCGGCCATTGAAAGGATCTAGGAGAGTTTGTTTACAAAAGTCCCAACCGATGGCATTGACAGTAAAATCTCGACGCGCGGCGGCGTCTGCAAAATTAAGGTGTGGATCTAAGGTGATTGAAAAATCGTTGTAGCGTTTACCTGTACAAGTTTCTTTTCTTGGTAGGGTAAGATCTACATTGCCCAAGCATAAGATGCCAAATTTTGGGTAACGGGCGGTTGCTTCCGGAAACATCTGTTGTAAGGTTTGGAAGGGCAAGTCATAAACTTCAATGTCGATATTGGGATTATGTATCCCAATGAGAGCGTCACGGACCCAGCCTCCAATGAAAATACAGCGTCCGCCTTGGCCAATGATCCGCTGACAGATTTCTTTCGTGTTATTTGGTATGAGCGAGTATAAGATGTTCAAGGGCACAGAAGGTTGTAAAACGTGACAATGAATTTAACGCCGTTAAAGCCAAAGAAAAGCAACGTCTTAATATGTTTGCTAATAAAAAAGACCTGCAGATCTCTGTCGCCTGACGTTTTTAATGTACCTGCAAGTGTTTTACTTGTTCAGGTGGTTTTTTATTTTTGCCCAAAGATCCTGTTCGGAAATCATGCCTGTATGGACTTCGATACATTTGCCGTTTTTGAAAAACAAAAGGGTTGGGATGCTTCGGATTTGGAATGCCTCGACCCAGGGTTGAGCATCTTCATCTTCTATACTCATTTTACCAATTTTTACCGACTTTTCTGTGGCAATTTTTTCAAGTATGGGGGCTAAGGCTCTGCAGGGGCCACACCAAGGTGCCCAAAAATCCACAAGCGTTAACTCTTCATTATTGATGAAAGTGTTGAAATTTTCTTTTGTTAGCAATGTTACTGTGTTCATAAAAAGTAAAAGGCATCTTTCGATGCCCTTATTTTAATTATTTTTTGTGTTCGGTTTTGTTGGATTCGTCCGTAGGGGCATCAACGGGCTTATCTTTTTGTTCACAATTTTCACCTTGGCAGCAAGTTGGGCAATCAACCTTGATAAGGTCTTTCGTAGATTTCGCTCCCTCTGCACCAAAAACGGAGGATACAGCAAGTGAAGTTGCAAACAATAAACTTGTAAAAATAGATTTTTTCATAACTATCATAATAAAAACCAATGTACTTAATAGTGTAAATTAATTTTAAAATTAATCAACAAAAAATTTTTTTAATCTTCTCTGAAAATGTTGTTCGAAAAGTTAAAATATATTCCTGTGTAGAATTATAGGGGTGAAAATAGGGGTGAAAACGTTTCTAAAAATGCTGATGCTGGAACTGCATGCTAAGCATGTATTGCTCTTAGCACGGGGTTATGGAGCAAGTTTTTAACTGTTTGAGCTTCTGTTTTTTTTGTAAAGAAAGTTTGTCGTTTTTTGTAAAAATTGCGAAAGTTTTGAAAATAAAAGATAATTTTTGCTTGCAATTTTTGGTTAAAGGACGTACCTTAGCGACGGTTTACTTTTTTTTAACAAAACATATATATGAGTACGATTACAAAAGAACCGGAGTTTTCTAAGTTTAGACGGATATTCTTCCCCATACATCAGTACGAATTAAAGAAGGCTATTCCCATGGGAATGATTTTCTTTTTCATACTATTCAATTACACTTGTTTGAGGAATATTAAAGATTCGTTAATTGTTACGAACACAGGAGCTGAAGCGCTCTCTTATTTGAAGTTGTTCTGTGTAACGCCATCAGCGATTCTTTTTATGTTGATATATGCAAAGGCAAGTAATATTTTGAGCAATGAACATCTGTTTTACGCTACATTGTCCCCCTTTATTGTTTTCTTTGGATTATTTGCGTTCGTGATTTACCCACATCGCGAGTGGTTTCATCCTGCAGTTGAGACCATTTCTGCTTTGCAGGCACAATTTCCGGCTTTACACTGGCCTTTAGCTTTGTTGGGTGTTTGGAGTTATGCTTTATTTTATGTGCTTGCCGAGTTATGGGGTAGTACGTTGATATCGCTGTCTTTTTGGCAGTTCGCTAACCAAATCACCCGCGTTTCTGAAGCAAAGCGTATGTATGCTTTCTTTGGATTAATGGCACAGTTTTCTTTGATTCTTACAGGTGTATTAGGAGATTATTTTTCGGATGTAAAGGATAGACTTCCGGAAGGTGTTGATTCTTGGCAGTTTTCATTAAATTGGTTAATGGGTATTGTGGTTGCTTTTGGTATTGCCACTATGCTCATTTATCGTTGGGTGTACAAACATGTTTTGACCGATAAGCGCTTTTATGACAAGCCTGAGTTACCGGGTGTTAAGAAGGGCAAGAAGAAGGCCGGTCTGTGGCAGAGTATGAAGACCATTTTTACATCGCCTTATTTAGGTTTGATCGCTATGTTGGTTATCTGTTACGGTATCAGCGTGAACTTGATTGAAGGTCTTTGGAAGAGTCAGTTGAAGTTGCAATACGCCAACGAAAATGATTATAATACGTTCATGAGCCGTTATACGATCTGGACAGGTCTTGCTTCCATTGTTATGTTGATCATCGGCGGTAACATCTTGCGTGTTTGCAGCTGGGTGGTTGCTGCGATGTCCACGCCCATGATATTCTTTGTAGGAGGAACAGCGTTCTTTTCATTCATCGTTTTCAGTGAACAATTGACGGATGTTTTGGTTCGTATGGGGACAAGTCCTGTTGCAGTGGCTGTTATTTCTGGTGCTATCATTGTTCTTATTTCGAAGGCAACCAAGTACGCTCTGTTCGATTTGACGAAGGAAATGGCCTATATTCCTTTAGATGAAGAAATGAAGGTTAAAGGTAAGGCGGTTGTGGATGTTGTAGGTGGTCGTTTGGGTAAATCCGGCGGTGCCTTTATTCAGGTGGTTCTGTTTTCGATTGTCAGCAGTGTAATTGGGATCAAGGCTACTTTCTATCAGATTGTTCCTTACTTGTTCGGTTGCTTCATTGTCATCTGCATTTTGTGGATCTTGTCGGTGAAGGCCTTGGGTAAGCGCGTCGAAGCTGCTAATAAGGCCGCAAAAGAAGAATGACTGTAAGTTTTTTAGCTTAGAGTGTGTATTGAGGGGAACCACGTGTTCCCCTTCGTTTTTTTAATTTGTTCGCTTTAGATTCTTGCATAACAGTCGCAGAGTGTGTTGCAGCAGCTTATTTTTTGTAGCTACGGCGATACGTTGCATACGTAGGATCAAATTGTCACGGCTGTGGTATGTACAAAACGAAACATCCAAGCGTAAAATCAAGTGATTAACGATGGGGCTAAGACTCTGTTGCTAGCCTTCTTCAGAAAATTTAGTCGAACTAGCTTTTTTTAGAGTGTGTTTATTGGATAGGAGCGCATAAAGAGTTTCCCACCTTTTAAAGGTAGGTAGAGTGCTTGAAACATCAAAGAGTTGCTTGAATAAATTTATTTTTTCCTGCTTTAGGGCTTGAATATTGGATTCGATCGAATGTTCGATGAGGAGCCTGTAAACGGTTAACACGTGTGATTGGCCCAAACGATGTGCTCTGGCGATAGCTTGTTGTTCAGCGGCCGGATTCCACCATGGATCGAGCATGAAAATCGTATCGGCTGCATGTAACGTAATGGCGGTGCCACCTGCTTTTAAAGTTATTAAAAATGCTGCCCGTTTAGAGGTCGTCTGAAAGTTTTTTATCATAAAGCGGCGCTGTTGCGTCGGTGTTTGTCCGCTTAGCTGGTACGTTTCTTCAAACAAATCCTTAATATGAGGATGCAGTCGGTCTAGTAAGGATTTAAATTGGCTAAAAATGATAATCTTTGAAAAATCATTTTGGCGGTTCTTTAATGTATCCAGCAGCCAATTCAATTTGCCGCTTGTGCTAATGTCCAAATGTCCGTAGTCTGGCAACAGACCTGGATCGCAACAAGCTTGACGTAACCGTAAAATCAGTGCTAGCAGCCGCATCCATTGACCATTTTTTACCGAAAAACGCCCCTGCAAAAGTTGGTGATACAAAGTTTTTTGTTTAGGTGTCATGGGGCAATAAACCACCACTTCGTTCTTTTGTGGCAAATTGTTTAAAACCTCATTTTTGGTGCGTCGCAAAACAAAAGGGGCTATTTGTTGCTTTAGATATTCTTGATTCTTTTGCGTTTGCAAGAAGCGATGAAATTCTTTAAAATCGCCTAAAAAGCCGGGCATCAGAAACCGAAAAATGGTCCAAATATCTGTTAGGCTATTTTCAAGCGGTGTACCGGTTGAAGCAATCCTGTATTGGCTTTTTAACTTAAAGCACGCGTGGGCAGTTTTCGATTTCGGGTTTTTTATAAATTGAGCTTCGTCCAAAATAATGCAGCAAAAATCTAGGGTTTTCAAGTGCGAAATATTGGCTAAAATTTGCGAATAACTTGCCAATACCAAGGTTTTCCCTTTAACAGTACAATCGTGTGACAAGACCTTTATGGGCATTTGCGGGTAGCAATTTTCCCATTCGTTTTGCCAAGCACTGATGGCACTAGCAGGACAAATCACCAAAGATGGACGCTCATCGTTCTGTGTTAATTCCAATAACCAAGTGATTAATTGTCGTGTTTTACCCAATCCCATTTCGTCAGCGAGCAATGGATGACAATTGGCCAACGAAATCGCTTTTAGCCAGCGGACACCTTGTTCTTGATAGGGATGTAACACAATTTGCCAAGGTCTTAAGCTGACTTTTGTTGATTGAAACGACTGAATCCATTGGCGGGTTGAAGGCGTTATAGGGTTGGGATTAAAGATGGATAAAAGCAAATAGGCAGGCAGTTGGTCATAATGGTAACGGTTCTTCCAATCGTTGATGCGTTGAAGCCATGAGACCGTATTTTCTTGCAAATGAATTAAGCCATGGTTTTCGGACCAATAGGTGTGGTTTTTGGCCCGCAAAGACTTTTCAATAATCTCCAGGTCAAGATTTTGTTGACGTAGCGAGAATTGTTGTCCTAAAATACCATCTTTCTGAGCAGACAAGGTTAACTGTACCGTTCCTTTTGACTGTGCCAATTGCTTAATGTAGTCGGGGCATTCGACAAAGTATTTTTTTGAGAGGTTGGGTAAACTTTCGATGACAAAGGACTCAAAACTTTCCAAGCAATTGGACAGCAAGCCGTCTTTATTCCATTTGAATCCAAATTTTTGTAACTGTAGCATCAACGACAGCAAACATTCACGTTCAGAAGGCTTGATCACTTGATTGAGATTGTTTAGTTTTTCAAAATTCCCGTGTCGCATGAAGAACACCTCAATAAACAGGCCTTGGCCTTTTTTACTGAAGATAAGCTTAGCTGGAAAATCTAGAACGACTTTTTTGGGTGAACTTGTATTTTGAGCGCCGATGTTACCAGGTTTTTCATCCAAATCAAGTGTCAAATCGTTAATGTGGTCTTCGAATAATTTTTCTAAAAGAATGAGGCCAACAGCGGCCATATCTTCTGTCGTATTCCCACCTTTATCGAGTTGAGGACACGCTATTGTTCCATCAGACTTTAAATCTAAGACAACAAAGACCTCTTTTTCCCTTTTTTTACGACCGCAAACCAGCAAATAATTAGCTTGGAGCTCAAACGAAGTTATGAATCCTTGTTCAATCAAGGCAAGGCCATTCTTTATGAC
>CALXMI010000059.1 GCA_944389435.1 uncultured Opitutales bacterium | reverse complement strand
ACAACTCATTGGGCTTTCGATTCGCATACATCTCCATTCGAACCGAAACAAGCGCTTCCTCGACTTTCTCTTTAATTTCGCTTGCAGGCAACTTCTTTTGTTGCAAACCGAAGGCAACATTTTGAGCAACCGTCATGTGTGGCCAAAGTGCATAATTCTGGAAAACCATGCCTGTCTTACGTTTATGAGGCGGAACTTTTGAAACTTCCTTATCGCCGAAGAATATGTGCCCCTCATCTGGCTGATAAAATCCAGCCAACAAGCGCAATAAAGTTGTTTTACCACAACCACTGGGTCCAAGAAGAAAAAACAACTCTCCGGGTCTAATATGAAGATTGATTTTGTCCAACGCAGTTACATTGCCAAAATTTTTAACAATATTTTCGATGCGAATATCGATCATTTGACTTTTAAAGATCTTTTACTAAGGCCCAGAAGTCAAACCTATTTTTCATTTTTGTACAAAGAGGTTTACAAGTTTTTATCGTTCCAATCACCTCTTAAGTTACTACGTTTTGTTACATATTACAGGTCGAATTTCAACTGATTCCAAGCGGCTTTAAAATGAACCAAATCCTTTAAGCCACCTGTCGCGAAATCAGGCTTGCCACCACCATTAGCTCCTAAGGGCTTTAGTAACTTCTGAAATACAACATCCGTATTAACTTTTTGGTTAATAGCCCGATCGGAGCAGAAAACCGTTAGAAATCCTTTGCCATCCATTTCGCTTGCTGCCAACAAAATATCTACATGGTTGTTTGAAAAATAAGATTTACCGAGGCTCCGCAAGGTGTTCATATCCACAGACATGATTTGCAACTGAACGCATTGCAACCCATTTACCATATGGGCCTGCTGAACACAATTTTGGATGTTCTTCAACAACAACTGACGGTATAAACCATCTACGGTTTTCTTTTGAGCTTCTAGATTTCGATATTTTTCAAAAACCTTATCGATTGAACAGCCGATTTGCAACTCAAGACATTGGCATTGATTCCATCGGTCACGATTAACTTCGTAGGCAACCAAACCCGCAACAGCTTCTATGCGTCGAACTCCGGACGCAATAGCAGCCTCTTGAACAATCTTAATTTGGCCCAATTCTCCGGTGGCCTTAACGTGCGTTCCACCGCACAATTCTACAGAAAAATCGCCTATATGCACAACCCGCACACGATCTCCATATTTATCCTCAAAGAAGGATAAACACTCTTGTGGGCGCTTATCGTAGTCTACTTCTTCTGTAACAACCACTGCGTTATCTACAATTCGTTCATTGCACAAACGTTCGATTTGCTGCAATTGATCTTCGGAAAGTTTTTCAAAGTGCGAAAAGTCAAACCGTAATCCATGCTCATTGACTTGCGACCCAGTCTGATGAACATGAGGTCCTAATACCTGCCGTAATGCCCACTGCAACAGGTGTGTGGCGGTGTGATGGCGTGCAATAGCCTTACGTCTTTCAATATCTACAGACAGTGTAACCGTTTGGCCGATGAAGGGCAACAGGTCACTTGCCTGAACGCCATCAACTTCATGCAGCAAGGATTGTTGGTGCCAATGGGTTGATTGAAGCGGTATTTTTTTATCATTAGGTAGTAAACAATAGCCGGAGTCGCCTGCTTGTCCACCTTTCTCGCCGTAAAACGGACTGGATTCTACCGTTAGATAAACTTTGCCCTGGTTCTCGCAAACACTCAATAGGGTTGTTTGCCAACTATTCAAGTTTACAGGATCGTAACCCACAAAGCGCGTACTTTTATCCGAGCTTTTGGTTAGCTGGATAATGGATTTTTTTTGAGCAACTTTAGAGCGTTCTTTTTGCTGTCGCATGGCCAAGTAAAACCCTTCCATATCCACCGACATATGCCGTTCTTTTGCAATGAGCTGCGTTAAATCAATCGGGAAGCCATAGGTATCAAACAAAAGGAATGCAGCCTCGCCCGAAAGTTGCTGTGGCGATGCTTCAGCCCATCTTTCAAACAACCGTAGACCGCGATTCAGGGTTACCATAAAAGCCTTCTCTTCCTTTTGCAGAACCTTTTGAATGATTGGGGCGCTTTTACGCAATTCAGGGAAAAAATCACCCATAAAACCTACTACGACAGACGAAAGTTCGGCAAAAAATCCTGCAGGCAGTTGCAATTTCTGCCCAAATAAGACCGCACGACGAATGATACGTCGCAATACGTAATTACGGCCTTCGTTACCCGGAAGGATACCGTCGGCAATCGCAAAGCTCAACGTACGCACGTGATCAGCAATAATTCTAAAGGCGCAATCTTTCAAAATATCCGCGTCAATGTTCTCTGTCCAGGGTTCCGCAACCTTACCAGTATACTTACAACCCGATTTTTCCTCAAGCCAGCGAAATAAAGGTGTAAACAGATCACTGTCGTAATTCGACGGCAATTGGTTAAAATCTGAAAAATTTTGGGTCTTGGCAAAAATACCTGCAACACGTTCAAGTCCCATGCCGGTATCTACAAACTTGTTCTTCAGCAACTCAAACCTACCATTTGGCAATGCATTGTATTGGATAAAAACAAGATTCCAAATCTCGATGCAACGCACGTGACCTTGATTGACCAAACGGCCTTGCGTATCCCCTTCAGGTGTCAAATCGATATGAACTTCAGAACAAGGCCCGCAAGGTCCCGTGTCGCCCATCATCCAAAAATTGTCTTTTTTATTGCCAAATACAATATGAACTTGAGGATCCATGCCTTCTTTTTTGAAGATTTCCGTCCAAGTATCGTATGCCTCTTGGTCAAACTGAGCAGGATCGCCAGCTTGGGGCTTATAAACGGTTGCATATAAGCGTTTTTTTTGGGAAATGCCAAACCTGTGTTAAAAGTTCCCAAGCCCACTGAATAGCCTCCTTTTTGAAATAATTTCCGAAGGACCAGTTACCCAGCATTTCAAAAAAGGTATGATGATAGGTATCAAAGCCAACCTCTTCTAAATCGTTATGCTTACCACCTGCTCGAATGCATTTTTGCGTATCGGCTACACGTAAGTGCACCGGTTTGCGTTCTCCTAAAAAATAGGGCACAAAGGGATTCATGCCTGCGTTGGTAAACAGTAAATTCGGTGCTTTCGGCAAAAGCGAACAAGATGGAACAATCGTGTGTCCTTTGCTTTTAAAAAAATCAAAAAAACTTTGCCGAATTTCAGAAGATTTCATACTCATAACTTGTAGATAAAAACAACACTCTTGACAACATTTTTTCGTAAAAATCTGGCCCTAAATATTCCGTCTTCGTAATCGTATTGACAAGGAATGAGCCTAACAATAAAGTACGTCTTTTTAAACGTGCCAAATGTTATTTCGTATCTAAATCAGGATCATCCGGCTGCATAGGGCGAATGGCATAAAGATCGCCTGTTCCAATGCCAAGAGGGCTTGTCCACTGATATTTAAATCTTAGAGACTGAAAGCCCTCAGGTGGATTTATCTCTGTCCTTGTAGCTGTACCGTAATCATCATACAAGGGTGAATTGTCAACCATCAGACGCAACCTAACATCCATCTGTCTGCCGGCTACATCCAACGAAGTTGAAAAAATATCCGTGTTTTCAGCTCCAGTTACAGAATGGATCGTGTCATGACTTTTTAAAAAATAACCTGCAAAAGTGACCGTGTTATTGGGATTATGAATGTCTCTTAGGGTAACATTTCCGTCAAAAAGGTCGTAGGGGTGAGTATTGCATAGTAACTGTTCAAAATAACTGGTCGCGTAGAGATGTGCTTGTGTTTTACAAAGGCTATCCATTGCATAACGATACATAAGCGTAACAACCTGTGATATACCTAAAATAGAGATAGTAAATAAACTCGCCGCAATCAAGATTTCAAGAATGGATATACCACGTTCTTTATTTATCTTCATACAGACATTATAAAATTTGTAGTTGTAAAGTCAAATAAGATCAATGTAGAATTTCTAAAACAAGAGTGTTTTTGAGGAACCTAAATACAGGAAACTTAAGTTATTGTGTATCGTAATTTATCTCTTTATTTTTTTAAGAAAAAGCCCTTATAATTGTATTTAATTATGGTTGAAATTTTTTATAAATTAGATTATCCCTAATCCTGACTTCGTAAAATTTCACGTAGTTTATGGGGGAAGAAAGTAATTATGCGTTTTTTGAAAAGATGTTACCCGACAAAAAAGAGTGGTATAGCGCAAAGGAGGTTGCTGCCATTTTGAGGTGTAGCGAACAGTATGTTCGTGATTGTTTTGATAACCAAAAAATATTAGGGCATATATGGAATGGACGTGCAAAACCTGGACAAGAAAAACGCTATCGTTATCAAATTTCCAGGCAATGCTTGGTTTTGTTTTTTATGGAAACAGCCAATTATAATGCACTCGATTTTTTACGACGTATGCAGGAAGCTGAACGACGCAACAGGTGATAATACAGGTTTCTACAAAACGTTGATAGAAGCATGAAGATGCATTTTATCCATCTTGTAATCAATAGTTAGGCAACAGAAGTCACTTCTAAACCAACAAAAACCAACAAAGTATAAGCAAAAATAACATTTGTTCCTATTCCAAGAGCCGTGAAAAGCATGCAAGCAAGGGAAGGAATGATAAAAAA
>CALXMI010000058.1 GCA_944389435.1 uncultured Opitutales bacterium | reverse complement strand
ACATGGATTATTTCTATTGCCTTAATCCTTTTAATTCGTGGATTGGTAGGCAAGCCGAAATTGGTACCTGGACGTGGCCAAATGGTCGTCGAAACCATGGTAGATGGCATTTACAAAGTTCTTGCGCCGATTGTGGGTCATCGAGCGATGAAGACGGCCTTTCCATTGCTGATCGGATTTTTTATCTACATCCTTATTCAAAATTGGAGCAGTTTACTTCCAGGTGTGGGTACTATTGGTTATTACGAACATGGCCACTTCACGTATTTTTTCAGGCCTTCTAATGCCGATCTGAACGCTACCTTGGCCTTGTCGGTTGTTTCTTTTGTAGCCTGGTTTTTCTTTGTGTTTAAGTACGAAGGGATTCGTGGAACCATTGTGCATATTTTCGGAAACAAAGCCGACCGCAGTGAAGTTTCCTTTGGCATTTACTCATTTTTATTCTTCATTTTTTTAGGGGTTGGTTTGATCGAATGTATATCCATTTTATTCCGAATCATATCGCTGTCCTTTCGTTTATACGGAAATGTCTTTGGCGGAGAAAATTTGATCAATAACATCATGGCTTTAGCGCCTTGGACAAAATACTTGGTGCCCATACCATTTTATTTCTTGGAAATTCTAATCGGAGCTGTTCAGGCTTTAGTATTTACGTTGCTTGTTGCTGTCTACATTGGTAGCATTTGCAATCATGAAGAGGGAGAGCATTGAATAGAATTTTCTAAACAATAACAATCAAAAAACAAAAAGTTATGGATATCAGTTCATTAGGAAATATCGGACGTGGTTTAACTTCTGCCTTAGGGTGTTTGGGGGCGGCCATTGGTGTAGCCATGATCGGCATGAAAGCAGTTGAAATGGTCGGACGTAATCCCAGCGTTTCCGGAAAAATTTTGGTACAGTCCATTTTGGGTATGGCATTGGCTGAAGCGGTTGCCTTCTATTCATTGTTCTTGTATCAAGGTTAGAAATTTAACAGGTGGTGAATAATGATGCACGTTTTTTCACTTTTGGCAACAGCCACAGAGGGTTCTGAGAACGCAGTTACGCGTCTTATGGATACCTTCGGCGTTCAAGGCAATTTGTTGATCGCTCAAATGATCAACTTTTGCTTGGTAAGCTATGTTCTTTATCGCTTTGCAATTAAGCCCATATTGAAGACGGTTGAGGAGCGTCAAAAGAGGATTTCCGAAGGTCTCCAATATGCAGAAGAAATGAAGGCACAGTTGGCTTCGGCTGAAAAAGAGCGGCTGGAACTCATTCGTAAAGCTCAAGCGGACGCTCAGTCATTATTCGCCAAAACTAAGCAAGAGAGCGAACTTTACCTGCAAAGTCAACGTAAGTCTACGGACGAAAAGATTGCGCAAATGTTTTCTCAAGCGCAAGGTGCTATTGAGGTTGAACGCAGAAATATGCTAACCGAGGTTAAATCGGAAATTGCAAGCTTGGTGGTTGCGACAACGGAACGCCTTTTGAAAGACGTATTGACGGAAGATATGCGTTCAAAATTGAATGAGCAGGCTGAATCAGCTTTAGAAGCGGAGCAGCGAAAATAATGGAACGAAAGCATAAATTTTTAATGCAACGTTTGGCCGAATTCGTTTTTGAAAAAGGCACACAAGAAATTCAAGAACGCGTACAGGCTGCCGTCCAAATTTTAATCCAGAAGTTTCCAAGAAATTCGAAGCAGTTTTTGGATTGCTTTGAGGCTTCTCTTAAAAAAGTTTATGCCAAAAAATTTGCCATTGTTGAGTTTGCAGGCACGTTAGACATGCATCATTTGAAGCAATTGTTGTCCAAAGATGCATCTTTGAGCAAGTGTGAGCTTATTTCCAAGGAGTGTCCAGAGCTGATGGGTGGATTTAAGATAAAAAATGGAGACAATGTGCTTGATTTCTCTATCAAGTCGCAATTAAACGCACTTATAAACAATTTAAAATAAAAAATTATGACTATTCTTTCAGATATAAAGGAAGCTATTGAAAAGTTTGAAAGCAAACCCATTCATTCCAATGTAGGTAAAATTATCGCATTGGCCGATTCGGTTGTAAAAGTCGAGGGCTTATCAGGTGTTATGTACAACGAAATGGTTGAATTTCCGGGTGAAGTTTACGGAATAGCTCTTAATTTGGAAGAAGATGAAGTGGGGGTTATCCTTATGGGTAATGCGCCCCATTTAAAAGCAGGCGATACCTGTAAAACAACGGGCCGGCTTCTTTCCGTACCCGTAGGCAAGGGCTTGCTCGGTCGTGTGGTAGACGCTTTGGGACATCCTATTGATGGCAAAGGTGATATTGTTGCCGAGGAACATTACCCTGTAGAAAAGATCGCTCCTGGCATTATTGCAAGAAAGTCTGTTGATCAGCCTTTGCAAACAGGTACGTTGTCGGTAGATGCTATGTTTCCGATAGGTCGTGGACAGCGTGAGTTGATTATTGGAGACCGTTCAACCGGTAAAACGACATTGGCTTTGGATGCCATTTTACATCAGGCGGAATTGAATCGTAAAGGATTAGAGGAAGGCGATCCTGATTTTAGGCCTGTTTACTCCATTTATGTAGCCATTGGCCAAAAGAATGCCAATATTGCGCGTACCTTAAAGGTTTTGGAGGACCACGGTGCTCTTGATTATACGATTGTTGTATCGGCGCCAGCTTCAGATAATGCCACCAATCAATACATCGCGCCTTATGCCGGAACAGCGATGGGAGAATACTTTATGCAAAACGGCATGGACGCGCTGATTATTTACGATGATCTTTCGAAGCATGCCGTGGCTTATCGTCAAATTTCGCTCGTTTTGAAGCGTCCATCCGGCCGTGAAGCTTTTCCAGGTGACGTTTTCTACCTACATTCGCGGTTATTAGAGCGTTCGGCTCGTTTGAATAAGGACTATGGAGGCGGCTCCTTGACAGCCTTGCCGATTATTGAAACTCAGGCGGGTGATGTTTCGGCCTACATCCCAACCAATGTGATTTCGATTACCGATGGTCAGCTTTTCTTAGAAACCGACTTGTTTAACCAAGGTTTGCGTCCGGCGATTTCCGTTGGAATTTCCGTGTCGCGTGTTGGATCGGCAGCTCAAATGAAAGCCCTCAAAAAGGTGGCCGGGCAGTTGAAATTGGAAATGGCGCAATATCAAGAATTGCAGGCCTTTATGCAGTTTGGTTCTGATCTGGATGCCAAGACACGTCAACAATTAGAGCGCGGTCAGCACATATTGGAATTGTTGAAGCAAGGTGTACATATGTCACGTCCAGTTGAAATCCAAGTGGTTTTGTTGTGGGCCATCCAAGAAGGTCTTTTGGATAAAATAGCTCTTGCAGACATGCCGAGTTACATCCAGCGACTGTCTGATTATTTTACCAACTTACAGCAAGATTTCTTGGCTCGTATCTGTAAGGAAAAGGTACTTTCAGATGAGATTGTTCAACAATTAAAGATAATTTTTGAAGATTGGCAAAAGACACAAGGATAAACTATGAAGGGCATGCGAGAGATTAGAACGCGTATCCGTGCAATTAAAAATACCGCACAGATTACGCGTGCCATGGAGCTGGTTGCCTCTTCGAAGATGAAAAGAGCTCAGGATAACGCTTTAGGGAGTCGCATTTATGCTTACGAGTTGGCCGATCTACTTCACGCGTTAACAAGACAGGTGTCTTTGGAATCGATCAAGCATCCATTTTTGCAGAAACGTTCCGTACAACATCGTGGTATTTTGTTGATCACACCGGATAAGGGTTTATGTGGGGCCTTAAATCAGAATATCGTTAAAGCGGCGTTGCAGATAGAGGACAGCGCCCGATTTGTTGTGATTGGTCAAAAAGGGATGCAAACCTTGTCCAGGACGAAGAAAGAAGTGCTAGGGCAATTCACGTGCCCCGATGTTATCACCTTCAAACGAGTCCAAGAAGTGGTTCATTTTTTGGTGGATGCTTATCAATCAGCAAAAATTGATACCTTGGAGGTAATATTCCCACGTTTCAAAAATACGCTCGTTCAAGAAACCGTCATTCGGCGTTTATTACCAATGACGGATTTTGCAACAGAGCTGGACCGTTTGTATCAATGGATGGGTATTGATAAGTGTAAATTGGTTCAAGAAGAGCGTGATTTCATTATTGAGCCGGACGGAAAGACCATTTTAGAGCGTTTACCTTTACTGTTTCTGAAAAAAACTATCTATCAAATTTTATTGGAGGCAAAGGCTTCGGAACATAGCGCGCGGATGGTTGCGATGAAAGGAGCAACGGATAACGCGGAATCGCTTATAGAAGATTTACAATTGGAGTATAATAAAGCTCGACAGGCAGGTATTACGCAGGAAATTGTGGAAATTACAGCCAGTCAGAATGCGCAATAGGGTGACATATGAATACAGGAAAAATTGTTCAGATTATTGGTGCGGTTGTAGACGTCCAATTCGATGCAAGTAAAATTCCAGAAATTTATAATGCATTGGAGGTTTTTTTAGAAGTAGATGGACGCAAGACACGCCTCGTTTTGGAAGTGCAGCAACATTTGTTTGAGGGCTTGGTTCGTACCGTGGCAATGTCTTCTTCAGAAGGGTTGCGTCGAGGTATGGAAGTGG
>CALXMI010000057.1 GCA_944389435.1 uncultured Opitutales bacterium | reverse complement strand
AGTTAGGACAAAACATTTTGCTTTTTACCGAAGGTACGCAGAATATTGAGTATTTTTGCACTGATGGAAGCGTACAAATATTAGAGAATGTGAGCTCTTTACCCGATTGGAAAACTTGTATTTGTTTGTATTATAGAGATAATCATTTCCAGACTATTATACCAAAGGCTAAATGAAGCATTATTTACAGATTTATCAGGCGATAAATTAATGCTGTAAAGAGTTTTCGGAATGTAAGTATAAAAGAACCTTAAAAACTTATGACAGCGTTTCCTTAGTGTTTAAGCTGAGTAGAGGCCGTTTTTGAGACCGTTACGGTTGTCACAACAGGAGATCAATGAAAACAATCAATCAGGTAGCACTGCTTGCCAATGATCTCACTCCTTAGGGTTGATATGTCTTGCATTCTGTATATAATGGATTCATGAGATTTGTTAGGGTGTTATGTTTGTTTGGTTGTGCGCATGTTTGCATGGCAGAAAATGATGATAATGGGGATGGGTGGCTGTTTTTAATGCTAATAAATCCGCATTTTTTTAGCTAACAAACGGATATTCAATGCATAACCTTGCTTTAGATAGTCCTTTAAAACATTTGTTGCCCATTGACGGAATTGTGTCGCTTTGGCGGAATTAATGCGATAGCCAACCGAGATAATAGCATCGAGATTGTAAAAAACCGTTTTCCTTTTGACAGTTCTGTTACCCTCTTGTTGAACTGTTTCCAAAATGGAAATGGTTGATGGTTTATCCAGTTCTTTTTCTTGATAAATATTGTTCAAATGCTTGCTGATAGCAGGGATGTTAACTTCAAACAATCGAGCCATCATTTTTTGGCTTAACCAAATAATTTCATGCTGGAAACGCGCATCGATATTAATGTTACCTTCTTCATTTTTATAAATTATAATATTATCATCGGATTCCATAGCATCTATCTTCGTTTATGAAATGATAAATACAACCTATTGTCTACAAAATTCATTATATTTGTTGTTCAGGTTGCATTTTTTCACGATATTGAACGTCCCATCCAAAAATCGAAATTGAAAAATTTTCACGAAAAATTGTTTTTAGAAATTTTTGAAGATCCAGGATTTTTTCTAACGCTTTTGAAAAACATTAGAGGCGCATCCATAAATAAAGAGACATATTATTCTTTATATAAGATATTGTTTTGAATATCATATGTTTTTGTAAAACAATCTAATTTTACATTTTTTTGTTTTGCAGCAACATTTTGATACTCTTGCGATACATCAAGTTCAGATAATAATTTTTGTAGAATTTTTCTAGTTGCTTTGGTATCCTCGCTGGCATCAATAAGGGCTCTTGCTCTATTCTTTGCCTTTCTTGCTGTTAATCGCCAAACATTTTTGAATTTATCTAAATTGCTACAAATTTCGCCGTCTTCTGATTCTACTACAGGAACATTGACGAGTAGGTCTGAAATTGCATATTTAGAATCGATATAACCGAAGAAACCGACTTCATGATTTTTCATTTTAGGACTTCTGCGTAGTTGTGTCCCTTGCATAAGATCTTCATTAAAATGCAAAATATCACCAAATTCCAGATCTTCAACCGGTATAACAACACTTCGAATTTGCCCTAAGTAGGAGACGAGCTCTTTGTCTTCATTAACCAATTCGTAATTATCGTTAAAATACCAATCATCGTTTATAGGTATGTATTTAAAAGTCATAGAACTTGACATAGAAACAATAGGATTATCCTTTAAAAATTTCCAAGATGACAATACATATCTGCTATCCGGCTTTTGTATTTCTTGAATAACGTTTGTGTAATTTTCACCACAACGCGTAATATAATCATTAACAAAGACTTGTGTGCTAGATTTTTTATATTTTGGTGCCCCCGCTGAATGATAATCACACAATTCTGTATCAGCTCTAGCTTCATTGAAAACTTGAATAATTCTTTGTGCTTCAGCCAAGACTCTTCGTATTTAAAAGAAGCGCTTTCTTTGCCGTTGTGATAATGCGAACAAAGACGCACCACCGGAATATCTTGGCCGTCCAAATTGCAATAAACGTAAAAAAGCTCTTCATTCATAGAGGACTTCCCTTCGTCTTGATTCTTTTAGGCAACGTATCGCTCGCCAAAGCCTGCCCTACCTTATCATTCGCAATATCCGCTACCGTATTCAAATTCCCCAACAGCCCTAAAACGTACAAACATGTCGCATAAAGCCCCATCGAAACCTGCGAACTTCCCACCTCAATCGAATGCAACGTCACACGTGTTGTACCCACACGATCTGCCATCAGTTTCATCGATATGCGACGACGAATTCGAGCTTCACGAATGTCATGCCCCAACTTTTTTAACGTCTTTTTTACGTTCATAGGTAAAGATATTTGCGGTTTCATATGTATAATATATTATCCGTTATATGAGCTAAGGTATAATATATTTATCTTTATGTCAATGTTTTTGTTATACCGGGGATAGAGATTTAAAAAAATATTTTCCCATCCCCTATGTAGCGTAGCTCAAATTAAATTAAAGTGGGTACATGAAAGAAAATTTTCATAGCAAATTATTATCAATTAATGAAGCCGCGGAATACCTAGGCGTAAAACCGAACACGATAGCGGTTTGGTTATCGACGAAACGTTACCTGTTGAAGTCGGTTAAGTTGGGACGTCTGCGGAAATTTCGGCAGGATGATTTGGATGAATTATTGTTTGCAAGCTTACGTGCTGGAATTACAACGTGCTGAACAGATTTCGGTAGACTTCTCCGCTCCATTGATGCTGTCAGCAACAGCAGCAACTTGTTTCAGAAAAACTTCTGCAAAGATTGCGCCAAATTTAGTAACACCACTCAATCTCTATACATTATTTGTTGCCCAAAGCGGTTTCGGTAAAACAAGTGTTTTTGAACAGGTATTAAAACCATTTTATGATAAAAATAGCGAATTATGTCAAATCTCGGTTTCCACAGAAACATCCCCATCAAGGCATTCTCAACTCTTTGTAGAAGATATTACCTCGGAACGACTTGCGAATGTTTTAGCGGAAAATAACGAGCGTACATGTTATTTTTCTTCAGATGCACGAAAATTTATTGATGTCACCATGGGGTGTTACAAAGACAAGGGAACGGATGAAGCTTTGCTTTTGAAAAGCTTTTCGGGAGATCCTTGCTCCATTGAACGTAACAACGGACAACATATCTATCTACGCAATCCACTCGTTAACATCACTGTTGCGGTGCAACCTGACAAAGCTATACATTTGTTTAGGCATAAATCGCTAAAAGATAGCGGTTTGTTAGCAAGATTTTTATGCGTCTACGCTCAAATGGAACCTCGATTGTTGCCAGAAATACCTATTCTGCTGAACGCAGATCTTGAAACAAAGGTGCATAAACGTTGGGAAGATCTGCTGAAGGAAGATTTGAAAAGAAAACCGGTAATTATTCGCGCAGATAAAGATGTTTATCCGCTTTATCGTGATTATTACAATTCTATTCAGCAAAGATTGGGTTCGAATGAAAACATCGCAAGTTTTATTGGACGTTATCCAGAAATGGCTATACGTATAGCAGGAAGCTTACATATGTATGAGTTCCCTGCCGAAGAACCGTTATCTACAGATACATTTCAAAAAGCGATTAAAATTCAAAAAACGTTTTTTGCTCAACAACAAATGAACTTTATAGATAAGGTTAATAACAAAAATCAGAACAAGCTGCTGGACAAAATTTATGTTCTTTTACGGGAAAACAACGGTAAAGTGCCCATTCGTAAAGCTTATCGCCAACTTCATATAGACAAGGATCCATTCATACAACTTGTAGAGCAATATCCTTGGTTACATTTGGATGATGGATATATCTATTGTGACAGTTGTGACAGCAACTAAAAACGGCTTCTATCCCGCATGAATACTAACAAAACACTGTCACAAAAGCGAATTGCGACACTTCGTGACACTTGTGACAATTTTAAAGGAACACTATGAGTATATACATACAAAAATTACATTCAATCCCAGCTCCGGGTAAGGGTTGCCATACAGCCCTTCTTGGAGTAGCCAACTGCGGACTTTATGCAGGGCTTTCGGAAGTGCAAATTTTTGAAGATATTCGACAACACATCCCCAATGGAACACGCCACGTTCCTGACAGTGAAATTTATGCCGCCATTTCAAAAGCGAAGAGAGATTACATCCCTTACCATAGCTCATATAGGGAGCCTTTCAAAAAGTCTGTGCCCAAACCAAAAATTTCTTCAGAATATCGAGATCATTTGGTAGGAAAAGGCAAAGGTATAGAAGAAGTTGATTTCTGGGAAGCTTCTCCAGTTCGATTATTTGATGCTCCTGAAAAAGATACGGAACTTTTCTTGCGAACACTTTACGATCCCGATGATCACTTATTCATCGGTACTCAATACGATACAAAAGTTCGAACCGTCGCTCAATGGATAGATCTTTTCAAAAACAATCCAATGCCCCTACCATTCATTTGTCCAAATCCTGTCGATGGGCAACTGCATCCAACAAAATCCGGGGCCCTATCTTATCGTTGCGACGAAGCCGTTTGCAAATTCAAATTCGCCGTACTGGAATTTGATACACTGTCCCGCAATGAACAATTTGCCTTTTGGGGAGCTGCACTCAACGAACTACCAGTGGTTGCAATCATCGATTCCGGCAACAAGAGCCTACACGGTTGGATTCGTGTGCCCAACGTTCATACTCTAGAGGAATGGAAAATAAAAATCGGGCAGAAATTTTTCGAGCAATGCCTAAAACCTCTCGGCATCGATACCGCCTGCAAGAACCCTTCCCGCATGAGCCGTCACCCCGGCTGTATCCGCAAGGAAACAGGACGATGGCAACGGTTACTGTATCTGAATCCGGGTGCTGGGGCGGATGAGGACTTACTCTAAAATCTTCATATAACGGCCAAAGACATAAACCTTATCTCTAAGCTTTCCAGAGGTCTCTTTGAGGATGTTGGCAGATTCCATATACTGTAAAACCTTTCGAGCCGTAGGAGCGGTTAGGGATAATGTTTTAGCGACTTGCGGTACGGTTACCTGAGGTACTTTTTTCAAATATTCAAATACCTTTTGGCAGGAAAACTTACCGCGTCCCATTGAGGCAATTTTTCGCTCACAATCCGCAAACAATTGATGAATTTGATGGACCTTTTCAACAGCTTGTAAGGCGGTTGTTTTTATGCCCTCTAAAAAGAATTTTAGCCAAGATTCCCATTCTCCAGCGCTTCGTACGTCATTCAAACGCTGATAATATTCCGTACGATGCTCTTTAAAATAAAGGCTAGGATACAGGATAGGCGTTTGTAGCAAGCCGAAATTACACAACATAAGCGTAATTAGCAGGCGTCCCATACGACCATTGCCGTCCAAAAATGGATGTATGGTTTCAAATTGAACATGAGCCATCCCGATTCTTATCAGCAACGGAATTTTGTCGTTGTGTAAAAATTCTTCC
>CALXMI010000056.1 GCA_944389435.1 uncultured Opitutales bacterium | reverse complement strand
CTTCCCGGACAAGCAGGACAAGACGACCATCGAGTATAACCCGTGGATAACGATCTCGCATATCCCGCAGGAAGCCTATGAGTATGCGCTCAATGGCCGAACCGCCGGGGAATGGATCATGGAGCGCTACCAGATCAAAACGGACAAGGCCAGCGGCATCACCAACGACCCCAACGACTGGGCCACAGAACGGGGCAAGCCGAGGTACATCCTCGACTTGCTCCTGAGCGTGATAACAGTCAGCGTGGAAACAGTGAAGATCGTGGACGAGCTTCCGGGGCTGGAAGGCTGATGACAGGAGTACATCTATGAGTGGCTTTAACGTTTCTATTGCAACTGCAATTAAAAGATTTAGTAATAATATTGATTTTTTGCAGCCATTAGTTGAAGCAGTATCAAACTCACTTGAAGCTGGGGCCAAGAATATAAATATTGTTATTTTTGTCGACAGAACAAAAACGTTATTTAATGAAGATACAAATAGAATATCAGGCTATAAAATTCAAGATGATGGGGAAGGGTTTACCCCCCGCAATAGAGAATCTTTTTCAACATATATGTCTGAACATAAAGTACAAATCGGATGTAAGGGAGTTGGCAGAATTACATGGTTGAAGGTCTTTCAACAAATTAAGGTTGATAGCTATTCTGGCGATGAATATGTTTCATTTGTTTTCGATGAAAATTTTTCACAAGATAAATTTTCAGTTAAGAAGAATTCAACATCAAAAAGGGAAACAACTATTCAATTCTACGGAGTAAGAAGTCGTTTTTTTGAACAAGGTAAACATGACTTGCGAGCAAACGCTAATTTAGATGAAATTAGAAACTACATAGAGGAAAATTTACTTATCAAACTTTCTCTTCTGAAGTCAGAATCTATAGATTTTAATATAACAATATCAAACGATAACGGTGATAGCACTTCTCCTATTTGTAATGCATCGTTGAGGTCTCTAGATAAAATTGAATTTACTATAAGAGATAGTAATAGCAAGGAACATAAATTTTATATATACTATACCTTTTTAGATAATAAAAAATCAAAAAATAAAGCTTACTATTGTGCAAATGGCAGGGTAGTTGAACAAATTTCAGACAAAATTACTTTTACATGTTTACCTAACAATAAATCATCTATCATACTGGTGACATCAAAATTTTTTGACGATCATGTAAATGATGAAAGAAATAAATTTGACATTCCACAATCTGAAAACAATTTATATTGTGACCTGTCTTGGGAACAAATCAATTTCACACTTCAATATGAGATAGAAAATATTCTTATTAAAGAATTTCCAACGCTCGTTCAAGATAACGACAAAACGATATCAAATCTAGTTGATGAGTTCCCCCATTTAGCAAAGTATATAAAATCAGATACATCAAAGATAAAAAACAAAGATAAAATATTATCTGCATCCAGAAGAAAGTATGAACAAGAAAAAGAAGCTATTTCACAAAAATTTAAACGTCTCCTAAATACTCACAATTTGAATTCAGAAGATTTCTACAATGCTATACAAGAAGTAACTGACATGTCTGCGCGTGAGCTCGCAGAGTACATCGTGTATAGACAACAGATTATTACTGCATTGCAAAAACTCAGCGAAACAAATGATACAAAAGAACATAGACTGCATAATCTTTTTATGAAAAAAGGCTCAGAATCAACAAAAACAACACATAATACTTATGATAACAATCTATGGCTGTTTGACGACAAGTTTATGACATACATATATGCAGCGAGTGATGTAACAATAAAAAAATATAAAAAAGCATTAGACGATGTTGATATATACAACATGGACTATCGTCCAGATTTAGCTGTATTCTTTTCAGGAAATGAAAAAGCCTTCAGACGAGATGCCCTTATTGTTGAGTTCAAGGCTTGCGGGGCCTCACTTGATCAAAAATCCAAATCATTTTGGGAAATTAATAGGAATGCGCAGGCAATTAGAGAAAGCATAGACAATATAAATACAATATGGTGTTATACAGTTACAAATTTTGATGAAAAATTTAAAAGAAATATAATTTCGTTAGATTTTGCACCACTATTTTCAAATGATGAGAAAAATGAAATTTATTATAGATTCTTCAAAGAAATCAATGCTCATTGCTATTATATATCTCTTGAGGCTCTCTTGGCAGATGCCAAGTCAAGAAACAATGTTTTTCTTGATATTATAAAAAAACAATAAACACTATCCATTATATAATCGAACCGCCGTAGTCAGATAATCGCGGGGAATGCGGGGAGAGCTCTCCGGCTTGCTTCTATTCCCAAGTTTCGTTAGCGTAGCATCAGAGCATTTTCAGTTTGAAATGCAACGTAGTTCAAACTGAAACGTCTAACCTTATCGACAGCAGGTCGCCATACTTTTTCAAAAAAATATTACCTCCCGGGAATGCCGTGTCACATCTTGACGCATAGCCGTTCCAAGATTAAATAAGTAAAAAGAAGTAAGGCGAAGTAAAAAAAGTCAAACAGAAAAGCAATAGCAGGAGAATGGCTAGTGCCATCTTTGCGTAATCTGAATTCTCGTACGTTCACAAATTTGCAATAGTAAACGCTAGTTGCACTTCTGAGGGGGCCTTCAATAAGCAGAAATTTTACCTGCTGCCACATACCGTAGAAATAATTTCTACGGTATTTTGTTATGGCACATTAGCCGAAGTTGAAGCTCTCAATAGCGGATTTTTCCTCTCATCCCCTAAGTGTAAAAAACTTTTCGTGATGATAGAAAGCAGCTTTACTGAAACGTCGTGTGAACAAACGAGATATCTAAATAACAACCTCAATCAAAGAGATTTTTTATGGCAAAGATAGCAATGTTTATGTTGTGTAACAGGGTAGCTACAGAAGGAACTGATACGAACCTAATCTCACCACAACTTGCCTTACGGCCAGATTTTATCCCTGGGAATTTTTCTTTTGGCCTTTGTGTAGGTATATCGGCGGTACAGCCAGAGGATGAAAAAATACAGTTTACTATTATTGGACCTGGCGAAGTTATTATTCATGAAGCCTCTAACATTCCCTTAAACAATTTGAAAGTGGATAACAATGTTCCGTTAGAGGCACGGGGCTTTATAGTTTCCATTGATGCTCGTAATGTCTGCATAGAGCAAGAAGGTGAATACAGATTCATACTTACTATCAATGGAGAAGAAACAGATAGCCGTTCCTTTTATATATACAAAAAGAGAAAGTTATGATCATATCAATAAATTTTAGTATTGCTGCAAATTGTGCGCTTGCTTTTGGCATATGCAATGCACACAATACAGAAATAAAATACAGTATATACGATTCACATACTTGTTCCACAGTTCTAGAGCAAAAAGTAGTCACAGATTGGGAAGACAAGAACAATACGCTTGCTATCATCCCTAATGTGGCCAGTAATACTTCACCAGATGACGGAATATTTCTCTATATGGATAATGCTGCAGATTCTGCAGAGAAGTCATCTTCTGAACTCGATGCCAGCCTGAAAACTCTTGAGAATATCAGGACTCTGCAACAGAACTGGAATGGGAATCAGGCAGAACCTTTTTCAAATGAACTCGTGAACCGGGTCGTCGCGCTTGTAAAAAGACTTTCATACCAGCCGCAGATATTCCCTACAGCGGAAGACAGTATCCAGCTGGAATTTGAAAATGAGAAAGGCGACTATCTTGAATTTGAATTGTTTGAGGACGGAAAGATTAGAAAATTCTTTTGTGACCACGAAAACAACAATGATGTATCATGGATAACCATCGGAGAAATAAATGACAACATCCTCATGGATTTCTTTGTCTGCTAACTTCTCTGATGAACGGGAAAAGCTGCTTCGGGCTGTGTGGGCGGACAAGTACCCGCATTTATGGGATACTAAAAATAATAGACCAAGTAGTGCGGCATTCAAAGATAAAAACGGACTTTCTGTGGACAGAGCAGGGCAAAGAACTGACGCCGAAGCTGTGGAATACGCAAAGAATCATTTGCATGGCTTCATTGTAGCCGCTACCGTGGAAATGTGTCGAAAGGCTAATGTTTCGCCAAAGTATCTTCCGAGCAAAACAAACCCTTACCACTCAGAGCTGCATGGTAGCGAGACAACGAAACCCTTTTCACCGATGCAGGCGCTAACTCTTGCACGAAATGTGATTATTCTTTATTGCCCAGAAGAAAATTCCATGCAAATTTCTATCAATCCCAGCACATGATAGCCCACATCATATACCAACTCCTCACTGGTACGAAATGTTTCTTTGCATCAGTGAGGAATTTTTTGTTTGAGAAAACGGAAACACCTGTAAACTACTGTCACTCAACCCATTTCACAACTATATAACCATAGTGAAAAGACAGAAATCATGCCGCAAACAACGGCAGGCAGCGCCTTGTCCTTCGGGACAGGGCGCTGTCTGCTTTCTGGAGGTCGTATGCTGGAATTGAACTCCCCGGAAATAACCCGGCTGGCAAAGGCCCTGCTCGCGGTACAGCAGGAGCTTGCGCCCGCAAACAAGGATGCCACCAACCCTTTTACCCGCAGTCG
>CALXMI010000055.1 GCA_944389435.1 uncultured Opitutales bacterium | reverse complement strand
CAAGCATGATAAAAGTGTTTATGCCTTTTAGACAAGCTTGTTTTTCTGGAAAATTTACAAGAAATGATAAGAGGTATGAGGATTTTGAATCACGGAAAAGCACGACCATCCCCAACCACATGGGCGGTCCGTTTTCTGAAAGAAGTAACAGGTTTGTTTTCTCTAGGAAGATGTTTATGTCTTCAAGGGTTCGATGGCTGGGGTAAACTGAGGAGCTTTTAGATAGCTGGTGGGTCTACCCAGAAAGACGTTCGGGAAGTAGGGCATGGTGGCCTAGATATAGAGGCCTTTATAACAAATTCAATGAAAAGTGGGGCAACGATTGACAGTTTGGAGCAAGCCGTAGCTTTTCCTCCTGCAACTGTAAGAGGATTAGGATCTGGTCCGCAGAGATCACTTACCACTCTAAGGGGGAAGAAATAATGAGAAACAGCTTCCATAATGTAAGCATCTTCACAGTTAACACAAAACAAAGCAGGTTGATATCTATCCTTGTCCACTATACTTTGCAAAACTTCGCGTAATTCTAAATTATTTATAAAAACATCTGAAGTAAAGGAGATTCCGCGTGTGACAGATGTTGTAATGTGTCGACTCTCCAAAGTATTTTTTAAAAAATCTTCCAACTCTTTAAAGAACTTTTTTTCGAAAACAAAAAGACAGAAACACCTTGCTTCTTGCCAGCCAAAAAAATCTGTACCAAGAGCTTGTCGTTTACTATCGGGAATAGGACCAATACGAGGATTGGATAACATAACGTATTTTAAAGGCAAAATAACATCGCCTATCTTTGATTCCTCGCCAGCTCCACCAATGCCACAAGAAACAATGCGTACGCCGGGGTTGCAGAAGGGAAGAATGAAATCCATGAAGGTTCGTACCTCGTTTTGTCGTTGACCGCAAAGCGTAACTAAAATTTCTTTGCCAGTTTCCCTGTGTCGAAAAAGATGAAACGGATAGTTTTTAAATGCTTTTGAAGTACGTTCCTCTCTGCTTAAGAAGGCCTGCTGAGGTGCTTTTGTGTTAGGGACGAAACAGCTTTCTACGACTCTTTCAGGCCTTGTAACGGTTTCATCATCGAGACTTGGGCTTGGGACGGGAGTAAGAATATTCGTTTGGACTGGCCTCTTCCCAGTAACAATCGGGGGGCAAAAGGATTTTAATTTCTCAAACGAATCGCATCTTGACATGCCGTCGACAACGGCGTTATACTCAAAATCGTTAGGACAAAGACAAAGTACATCTCCTTCGTTTAAGAGGGGTAAGAATGAAGATGTTGGAGACAACCTTTTCTTGGTCAAAGGAGGTTCACCTTGGCACTCCTCTTCAATATCCTCAGGTTCAGAAGATGTTTCAGGTTCTTGGCCAATCTGTCTGCTAGATTCACCAGGGAAGGAAAGAGTCCTAGAAATGCAGCATGGTCTAGACAAGTCCGGAGCAGAGGTGCTTCGGAGCGATGCTCCGTTTCCCGCTCTTGGTCGTTTAGTCGCAAGAGCCTCTTGTGTAAAATTCTCAAACGGAGGGTCGGGTAGGTTTTGTAGGGCTGGTGTTATAGCTTGTAACCCTGTAAACAACAACTGAAAACCCAATCCATAAACGTAGGTATATCTTATTCTCATACAGTTTACATCGAACAGCATAAATCTTGCCTAAAAATGTATGAGAGATAAAGAAAAAAATTAAAGGGATAAAGAAAAGATTTAAAGGGATAAAGAAAAGATTTAAAAAAATGGCGCACCTTGAGGGAGTCGAACCCCCAACCTTCTGATCCGTAGTCAGATGCTCTATCCAATTGAGCTAAAGGTGCCTGAACCAGATACAGGGGAATCCAATCTAAAATGTTTTTTGTTGTCAATAAAATAATAGAAATATCTTGAATTTTTTGCATAACAAGGAAGACTACTTATATGGAGCCTTACATTTGTGCGATTGATTTTGAAGGTAGTTTACAAACAGGTATTTTAGAGTACGGTATTGTTGGTGTTTCTCTGGAAAACAAGATTTTTTTCGCACAGACAAAATTATGTAAAAACAGGTGTAATATTTCCGCACTTGAGACCCAATGTCATGGCATAGACGAACAGCAAGTTTGCAATTGCGACGATTTTTCATCCGAAATAGATTTGTTCTTAAAGCATCGAGAAAAAGCCCTTTTTTGTGCCCATAATGCCGCTTACGAAAATAGGCTGCTGACGGAATATTGCCCTGTTGTTTTGAATGCATTAGAACAGCAAGGCCAAGGGTGGGGACCTTGGTTGGATACGTATATTTTATATAAAAATTTTCTTAATAAAAACAACTGTGGGCTTGGAGAATTGGTACAGCAGCAGAAGTTACAGGAAATTTTATCCGATTTGGGTAGAAAATTTTGTCCACATCATAGAAATAAATTCCATTGTGCTTTATACGATGCAATCGCTTGTGCTCTTTTGTGGATTCATTTTATGAAAAATCTTACCCATAACAGTTATACTATAAGGGAATTATTACGGGAGTGTTGTACGCAAACTCAAGAGGAAATGATGCGTCAAGGTGCATTATTCTAAGGGCTTGACGAATTTGTACGTAAGCGATACGCGCAATCGGTAATCGCTTGTTATACTACGTTGTATGGTTAGTGTCTTAATCCAAATCGGTAAGGGTGTCTTGGCTAAATCTTTCAGTAAATTCAGGCAATCGTTGTGCATAACATAGCCTGACAAATATCCATCCCAAGAGGAAAATCCTTTAAAAATGTTGTCTTCGTTAGCACAAACATCTTGATCTTTTAATAAAAAATTGGGATAGTTTTCGAACAAATCTACAAACCGTTGTTGTATGTCATCGCGTGCATACAATTGATGCCATTGCTGAATTTTCCTTTGCTGGCGCTGGTACTTTTTCTGTATCTTTTCATAAACGGCGACACGATGCGATGACAGTGAATTTTTTTTGGCCAATATGACAGAAAGGGTAACCATTACGATATTCAATAGAATCAATACGGTAAAATGAAAGACTTTTTTCATGTTTTGCCTATTTTTTTGTAAGAACAACAGGAATTTTTAGAAAAAATTCATAGAAACCACCTTCAGTTTGTGATAGGCCAAAAAAAACCTTTTTTAAGCGCTTATTGCCGAGTTCATGCTTTAACACATCCTTCAAATGTTTTGTAAACGCTTCTGAATTTTGAGCTACAAGGTGCCCTTTTAGGTGGCAGAAATCCCCTGTATCGGTATGTTCTAGAGCCAGATAATTTACACAAAAGGGCTGTTGTATCTTTTGTAAACAGCAACAATATTTAAAAAAAAGTTCGGGTAAAATAACCCGCTGAGCGTATTCAGTTTTGAATTTTCGATTTTCTAAAGCTAAGGTGCGTAACTGATCCTTTAAGTGTAGGCAATGTTCATTTATGATTTTCGTTTCTCTAAACTGATGATAGCCTTTGAAAACGAAAGCACTTAACGCAATGAATGTTAACCATAGTGCTGCAATTAGCCGCTTGTCATATTTTTTAAAAAACCTCATCCAGGCGGCAGCGATGGTTTGCCCTATGGATCGGTGGAAGTTGATTGTCGAAAAATCAAAAGTACGCCATTTTGAATTTTCTACCTTTATAAGACCTCGATAGATACATTGTCCCAAAATTGAAACTTCCTTTATAAAACCACGGATGTCTTTTAATTGCTTAACAAGGCGCACCTCCATGTTTTTGTTTTTTCTATAGGTTTCAAGAATGAAATCAGGCAAATTACCGAAAATCCATACATATCTTGGCTCTTCTGAGACCTCTAAAGAATTTTCAATAAACGTTTGAGAAGCCCACAAGTCTTTAAATCCAAAGATATCCGAGGGATCCACAATTTTTTGGTGTAAATCAATAAAGCTGAAAGCATTGCCATTTTGAACGAAAAATCGACGTAATTTGTCTTCAATAAAAACAGCTGTGGTGGGTTTATCTTCATGGAGCAAGGACTCAAAATAACGACATATACCGATGATAGGAGGAAAAATCCTGAAGGGAATATCTAACGTTAGAGTTTTTTTGATAAACTGAAAGAACTTTTTTGAAGTGAAGCTAACGAAGTAATGAGTTTCTGTCAGTTTTACATATTTATAAATCAAGTTTTGAGGGCTGATGTTAAAATCTTGCAATAAAGCTTTTGTTATCTTTTGAGGTACAGACAATGGCCCTTCTTTAATCTCTACAATTAAGTTAAAGAAAGCTTTTTCCGGCAAAACTAAAATAGGTTCAGCATCTACTTTTTTGGCGACAGATGCGATTCTCCACCAAGTTTTTAGAATCTTTTTCTTCCAAGCTTTTTCGGTGCAAGGCGGCAAATAACGTCGATTTTCCAAGATCGTCCAGTGGTCTTCATGCTGTTCTAACAACACGCCACAAGCGTCGAAATGCCGGGTGTCAACTATATAAAGCTTCTTCATTTATTGTTAATGAACTAAAGAAGACAATTGGAAAATAGGTAAAAACATCGCGATAACGATGGTTCCAATTGTAACTCCCAAGAAGCAGATGGTGAACGGCTCTAACAAAGATGTCAAGGATGCAACGATATTATTCACGTCGTTTTCATACAAATCGGCTACATTTCGGATCATTTTTTCAACATCCCCTGCTTGTTCCCCCGCTTTGGTCATGTTGCAAACAATTTTAGGGAAATAAGGTGTGGCTTCCATAAGAACCGACAACTGTTGTCCGCTTTGAATGCCTTTTTTAATTTTTTCACAGGCACGAGATAAAAAGAAACTATTGGCTACGTTTGTACAAATATCTATTGTTTTTAGAATGGGAACACCGTTAGCTAAAAGCACAGAATATGTTCTGCAGAATCTGGCAATGTTAGTCTTTTTCGTTAAAGTTCCAAAAATAGGGACATAGCTTAAGCCAATATCTAAGACGCGTGCGCCAGAAGGCGAAAGGAAGAACTTTTTTGCAAGAAAAAAGACTACAGAGAACGCCACGATTAGAAGAAAGATGTTGCTCTTTATAAAATTACTTGTATCTATTAGTTTCTGCGTTAACCAAGGCAAGCTTGCTCCAAATCCACTGAACATTTCTCCAAAAACAGGGACAACCCAAATCATCAAGCCCATTACTAACAAACATGACATGACCATAACTACGGTTGGATAAGTGAGTGCACTTTTAAATTTTTTGGACAAACGAACAGATGCATTAAGGTAGTTCGCAATGGTTCCCATAGCTTCGGGCAACGACCCTGAAACTTCTCCGGCTTCGACCATGTTGTAAAATAAAGGAGGGAATGCATACGGAAACATTTTCAAACTGTCTGAAAAAGGTCGACCTACGAAAATACTATCCTTTATCTGTGTTAAAATGTAATGAAACACCTTGTCGTTAATTTCTGCAACAATCGTATCTAAAGCATGCGAAAGCGGAAGACCGGCCTTTAACATGGTAGAAAGTTGTTCGGCAAAAATGGCTAAACGTTCTGTTTTTATGTGAGCATGTTTCGCTTTTTTGTCAATTCTATCTGTCGAAACTGGTTTCTTCTGCCACCCCTCATTACTGTTTTTGGGATCTGTTGTAGATCCAGTGTCCACTGTTTCTATGTCCTCAAATAGTACCATATTCC
>CALXMI010000054.1 GCA_944389435.1 uncultured Opitutales bacterium | reverse complement strand
GGTCAGCATTACAAATTCGAATTGTTTGATGCCAACTATCTCATTCAATTGAAGGCGGATCCTTACGCAAATTACGGTGAGTACGACAACGGCCATGCTTCAATCCTAGCGGAGTCGTTAGATAATTTTCGTTGGAGTGATGCTTCTTGGCTTCAGAAACGCCAGCAGGGGCATTGCCACCAGAAGCCAATTTCCATTTACGAGCTGCATTTGGATTCATGGCGTCGTGATAACGAAGGTAAGCCGTTCAACTATCGGGAGTTGGCGCATCAGCTTGTACAGTATTTGAAGGAAACCGGCTTTAATTACGTCGAATTTATGCCGGTGGCAGAGCATCCATTTTTAGGTTCTTGGGGTTATCAAGTTTCCGGATTCTTTGCGCCAACGTCTCGCTATGGCAATCCGCAAGATTTTCAATACTTAATCGATTATTTGCATCAACACAACATGGGTGTTATTATTGATTGGGTTCCTGGACACTTCCCGAAAGATGCGTTTGGATTAGCAAAATTTGATGGTACGGCTCTTTACGAGCATGCCGATCCTCGCCAAGGCGAACATCAAGATTGGGGAACGCTTATATTCAATTATGGACGCAATGAAGTGCGTAATTTTCTAATCAGCAATGCCCTTTTCTGGATTGATAAGTTCCACATTGACGGCTTGCGCGTTGATGCGGTTGCTTCTATCCTTTACCTGAATTATTCAAGAAAAGAAGGCGAATGGATTCCCAATGCTTATGGAGGTAAGGAAAACATAGAGGCCATTGAATTTTTACGTAACACGAACGACTTGATTCATCATTATTACCCTGGCGTTATTACAATTGCGGAAGAATCTACCTCTTTTGGTCGTGTTTCGCAACCGACGCAAGCCTATGGCCTCGGTTTTGATTTTAAGTGGAACATGGGTTGGATGCACGATGTTTTGAGCTATTGCCAAGAAGATCCGTTGTTCCGGAAATACCACCATAACAAGATGACTTTTGCGATGCTTTATCAGTATTCGGAGCATTTTATTAACGTGTTTTCGCACGATGAGGTGGTTTATGGCAAATGCTCAATGGTCCAAAAAATGGGCTCAGGCTATTTTACGGATAAATTAAGCACCTTGCGGGCCCTTTATGCCTACATGTGGGGGTGGCCGGGCAAGAAAACTTTGTTCATGGGTGACGAATTTGCTCAATGTAACGAGTGGGATTACCACAAAGCGCTTGATTGGGATTTGTTGCAACAACCGCAGCATCAGGGTGTCAGGAAGCTTATCAGCGATTTAAACAAACTGTACATGGACTATGCCTATTTGCCGTATTACGACATGGATGGCAGCGGTTTTTCCTGGATCAATCCGGATGATTGTGATAACAGCGTATTCTCGTTCATTCGAAGAAATCCACAAAATTCCGAAACGCTCCTATTTATATCCAACTTTACGCCTGTTGAGCGGCATAATTACGAATGTGGCGCGCCATTCCAAGGCCAATGGATGGAGATTTTGAACACCGACAGCAAAATTTACGATGGGCTCAATCGAGGTAATGGCGGCGTTGTATGCACGTACAATTCTCCGCGTGATCGCCAATGCTGTTCCTTGAGTCTCTATCTCCCTCCGTTAACGACACTTGTTTTCAAGTACTTGGGCTAGTGTAAGGATCTTGTTAAGGAGCGTTCGTAGATTTTTAGAGTGTCCTGAGATTGTTTGTGGGTATGAGGTCTACAGAAGCAAGAAGCAAGTCTTGTGTTTGCTTCATGTGACGAAATCAAGACAAGCGAAAGTTTTTTTCGAAAAAAGCACTGAAAAGGGAACCACGTTGGTATCTGAGTGCGTACGGATGGGTGTGATGGCCGAGCGTAGACTTTGATGGGTAAAACTCTACGTCCGATGATGGAGCGCAATGGAGATACGAGGTGTTCCGGCTTCTGTGGACGTTAAGAGGCGTCCTGTGGGTGCTTTAGAAGGTCTAACATGGGTTTTGGCCAAGAATTTTTAAAAACTTGTTATTTAGTATTGCGTTTTGATGCGAAATGTATTTTGATCTCACTATTACTTGAGAGCTTGAGTGGCGGAATGGTAGACGCTGAGGACTTAAAATCCTCTGATCGAAAGATCGTACGGGTTCAAGTCCCGTCTCGAGCACCAGTGCCCATGTAGGCGCGTATTTATCCCCATTTAAGAAATAGCAGGAACCTCTAGGGGATCAGAGAAGTTTGGCCATATGCCTTGGTGTTTGTCTGGCCAAGGCTGAGGGCGTCCATGCAAGCGGACTGTAGAAGCCTGCGAAATCCCCTCTAGGATGTTTCTGTACCTGAATTTGTGCAGGCCCAGATGCCTTGATGCGTCTCTCTTACTCCCAGCCTGGCAGGGGGCCTTGGGCTATACGGAGGCTATTGAGCAGGTCCGTTTCTGTGTGAATATCGATCGCACCTGCACGCGCATCGTCGAAGGTTGGTGGTAGGGCCCAAAAATCTCCATAATGGAAGAGTCGGTGGGACGTTTGTGCCCAAACGGCATAAGGCTTGGATAAAGCTTCTCCGTTTTGTTGGGCAATTTCTACAGCGCGGTCAATAACGGCGGGCTCACATAGGGCAAAGTTAATGTTTAGGTTGACGTGAATGTCGGCTGGGTAATGTTGCAAAATGTGTTGGAAGACCGGAATGGATGGTACGTTGTCCTGAGCAAGGCTCTCAGGGCGTTTGAGGACGATAACATCAAAATCGGCAACCGTTCTGGCGATAAGTTCGCTTTCAGTGGATATGACGACCTTGGTAACGTATTTTGAGGCTTTTAACTTCTGAATACCCAATTCTAGCATGGTTTTGTTACCAAAAGGCAGTAAGTTTTTGTAAGGTAAGCGCTTGCTTCCTAATCGAGCAATGATAGATCCGACAACTTCCATAGATCTTATTCTAGCAGGACGGAAGAAATATGTCACGATTTTTATTGCATTGGTAAAAATCGACCTTCATAATGATGCACATGGAAAAGTTACTTGTTTGTACAGACGGCTCTTTCCCCTACACAGAAAGTTGTTTAAAGTATGCGGAATGGCTTATAAAGAAGACAGGAGCGAAGGCAGAAGTCCTTTATGTTTCAGATGCGCGTCAGTTTGGTTTTTCCATGGTGTCTGATTTTTCCGGAGGCCTGGGGGTTCAGCCTTATCAGAATTTATACGCGCAATTGAATCACGTGGATGCTGAAAAGACGAAGATTATTCAGACAATGGTAGAGCATTTTTTTGCCGAAGCGGGCTTGGCGAACAAGGTCCAATTTAAGCATGAAACAGGTTCGTTGGTTGAACTTTACCAAAAATATGAGGACAGTGACGTTGGGATCGACCTTGTGATATTGGGTAAGCGAGGTGAGGATGCTAGTTTTGCCACAGAACACTTGGGTTCATCCATGGAGCGTATTGTACGTGCCAGCAAGCGTCCTTGTTGGGTTGCGTGCCGTCAGTATACGCCCATAAAAAAGATTGCCCTTGCTTATGATGATAGTCCCAGTGCTCGTCATGCGCTGCAGTTTTTATTGAGGGCTCCGTTTTTGAAGGATATTGCCATTGATTTACTTTACGTCAATGAAAGCGAAAAAGAGATAGACGAAGCTCATCTGTCGCTCAACTCCGTTGCAGACCATCTAAAGGACGCCGGTTATGTTTTGAAAACAGTGGTGATCGATGATGATGTCAGCGATGGCATTTCTAATTATGTCGCTAAAAACGCAATCGACTTGCTGATTATGGGTGCCTATGGACATAGTAAGATTCGGCATTTACTTATTGGAAGTGTAACGACCGATCTAATCCGACGTTGCAAAAATTCAATTTTACTTTTTCGTTAATTAAATTTATTTTATTATGAGTCGCATTATTGATGTTTATGGAAGAGAGATTTTAGACTCTCGTGGTAATCCAACCGTCGAAGTGGATGTGGTCCTTGAAGATGGGACGATGGGACGCGCTGCTGTTCCTTCGGGGGCCAGCACAGGTGTAAACGAGGCCTTAGAGTTGCGAGACGGCATGATTGAATCCTTGGACGCGGTTACACGCAAGAGGTACAATGGTAAGGGAGTTACGCAGGCTGTTTTCAACGTAAATACGGAGATTGCGACTGCGCTTGAAGGATTTGATGCATTAGATCAACGGACGTTAGACAAGGCGATGATCGAGTTGGATGGCACCGAAAACAAATCCCGCTTGGGTGCTAATGCGATGCTAGGTGTATCGTTGGCGACCGCTCATGCGGCTGCTAATTACCTGGAGGTGCCGTTTTATCGTTACGTTGGTGGTTCTAATGCCCATGTTATGCCTGTCCCAATGATGAATATTATGAACGGTGGCGCACACTCAGATGCTCCAGTTGATATTCAAGAGTTTATGATAGCGCCTGTCGGAGCACCTTGTTTCTGCGAAGCGCTTCGTATGGGAACGGAAGTTTTTCATGCGTTGAAGTCGATTATTAAAGCAACAGGCCGTTCGACAGCCGTTGGAGACGAGGGTGGTTTTGCGCCTGAGTTGAAAGGTAATGAGGAAGCGCTGGAATTGATTGCAAAGGCGATTGAAAAGGCCGGCTATGTTTTGGGTAAGGATATAAAAATTGCATTGGATGTGGCCTCTTCAGAGTTTTACGATGCTAGCAAAAATCGTTATATTTTCAAAAAATCGGATGGGTCGGAAAAAACAGTTGCGGAAATGATTGAATTTTACAAAAGAATTCAAAAAGCCTACTCGATTTTCTCAATCGAAGATGGTTGCGCGGAAGACGACTGGGAAGGTTGGAAACAGCTTACGGCCGCTATGGGGCATGACACGCAGCTTGTTGGCGATGATTTGTTCGTAACCAACGAAAAGTTCCTTCGCAAGGGTATTGCCGAAAAGGCTGCAAATGCAATTTTGATCAAGCTTAACCAAATCGGTACGTTGACGGAAACCCTCGATACTATCGAGCTGGCGAAACGTTCTGGCTACAATTGCATTATTTCGCATCGTTCTGGTGAAACAGAGGATACAACGTTGGCTGATTTGGCTGTTGCTACAAATGCGGGTCAGATAAAGACCGGTTCACTCAGCCGTACAGATCGTATTTGCAAATACAATCGCTTGTTACGCATCGAAGAGGAATTGGACGAACAGGCTGTTTTTAGGGGAATTCTTTAAGAAAATTCCTTTAAAGTTTCCTGTAGGTTTTGTGGGATGGATCCTGATGCAATGCAGGATCTCCTAGTTTCAAGGGAGTCCAGCTAAGTCTCCAGTTTTACTAACATAATAAGTCGAAATATTTAGGAGCTGCAGGTATCTTTTTTAAAAAGGTGTCTGCAGTTGCTTTTTTTTAGAATCAGCACAACCGACGAAAGCCCAACAGAGAAATTGGATATAAAGAATCGATAAGATTTAACTGGCTTACTCCAACCATTCAAGATGGATCACTGCGCTTACGATAGAACTGATACCGATTGAGATGCAAATTGGCTGTTTCATCGCCTACTGGCCATTTTTTTGTAAGAAAGTTAACAAGCGTTCTTCTTCGTCTGACTTACGCAAAGCTTCAATGAATTCGTCTAAACTTCCATCTAGAACTTGTTCTAAGTTGTGTGTTGTTAAGCCAATGCGGTGGTCGGTTACACGATTCTGTGTAAAATTGTAAGTGCGGATACGATCGGAACGATCTCCAGATCCGATCTGTTGCTTGCGTTCATCGGCGTATTTCTTTGCCTCTTCGTCCTGCTTTTGCTTTAATAAGCGCGAACGTAGTACCTGCATGGCCTTGGCTTTGTTTTTTTGTTGCGAACGTTCGTCAGCGCAAGTTACAATAAGTCCTGAGGGCTTATGCAGAATCTGGACGGCAGAGTCAGTTGTGTTAACGCCTTGGCCCCCTGGACCACTTGCATGACAAATGCTGATTTCAATTTCGTCGGGTGCAATCGATACGTCTACTTCTTGGGCTTCAGGTAGAACGGCTACCGTTGCTGAAGACGTATGAATACGGCCGTTTGTTTCCGTGACAGGTATACGTTGAACACGATGACCGCCACTTTCGTATTTCAGCAACTTGTATACGTTTTCGCCACGAATCATCAAAATAATTTCCTTAAAGCCACCTGTTTCAGAGGGATGGCTGGACATAACTTCTGTGGACCAACGATTTTTTTCAGCAAAGCGCAAATACATGCGGTACAAATCTCCTGCAAACAAGGCTGCTTCTTCCCCTCCCGTTCCGGCTCTAATTTCTAAAATGGTATTACGAGAGTCGCTTGGGTCCGGTGGAATCATGGCAATCATGAGATTGTGCTGTGCCGTTTCCAAAGACTTCAATAAAGCTTCTTTATCGAGTTTTGCTAATTCCAACAACTCCGTATCAGTTTCGATTGCAAGCATTTTTTCCAACTCGGTGATTTGTTTCGTTTGATGATCAACTTGTTGCCATAATTGCACAATTTTTGATAAATATTGATGCTCGCGGGATAAGTCAGATGCCAATGTTTTGTTTTTGAATGTTTCTGGATTGCTTAACTGGTCATTAACTTCCGTTAGACGTTTCCTGATGGGCTCAATGTTGGGTAGTGTAAATGTCATATAAAAATGCTTTCGTTGTCTTGAAGACGACCACAGAGGCTAGAAAACTGGTGGAGCCGATCGGGATCGAACCGACGACCTTGTCATTGCGAACGACACGCTCTTCCAACTAAGCTACGGCCCCGTTGTGATACAAGATGTCGATTTCTGTTTTTAAGAGCAAGAAAATTGTTTAAATATTTATTGTTGCCTGACCGATCGGGAGAAAGGTTGTTAACTTTTACATAAAGAGCTTGACTCGAGCGAGCAACCCGGCAACAATTACCGCGTTATCTTGTTTATGATTATGATTAAGAAAAATTCGATATGTGGAGTGATGTTAATTGCTCTCGGAATGGGATCTTGTTTGGCTGATTATGTAGCACGGGACTTTATCAGTCCTAGAACCGGTCAATCTTCTATATTCTGGGGAGATGCAGCCAAAGGTAAGGATGCATACGTCTTAGAGTATGACAAAGAGTCGGATCACTATTATTTTAAGAAGGTGGAGAAAAATAAACCCGCCGTCAAAGCAAAGAAGGAAGTTACTCCAAAGGCACAAGCAACACCTGCTGCCTAGGTGGTTTTAAAGAAACTGTAAACGATCATGTTGGCATGGTTTTCTAAGTTCGGTCAATGGTTTGAAAAAGAGAATTTCGGAATATTGTTGTTCCGCTTTATTTTCGGAAGCTGCTTGATTGTTTACAGTATTTGTTGCTTCAGAGATGCTTTTTTACTAAAGCACTTAGGGCAAATGGCAACGGCTCTGCATCTTCCTTTTTCGGACATTTTTTGGGGAATATGGATGGCTTTTACCTTTATTTGGACAGGACTTTTCATTATTTTAGGGTTTTACTTTAGATTAGCGACACTTACATTATTTATTTCAGGATTACTTGGGGCATGGAAGATGTTGTCATGGAAATTTTTCTTTTTACCCCCCTGTACGCCATTGAGCATTTTAATTACGCTGAGTCTGGTCTTTTCTTTCGTGGGACCAGGAAAATTTAGTATAAAAAAATAAAAAAAGGGAATTTGTGAAAACACATATAGAACCTATTAACTCGGTGTCTAAAAAGATAACCGTCACATTCGATAGCGATTTCTGTAAAGAAGCGCAATGTTCGGTGTTGAACAAGTTGCAGAAGCAAGTTGTCTTGCCAGGCTTTCGCAAAGGTAAAGTGCCGCAGGAGCTTTTAGTGAAGCGTTACGGCGATGTTTTACAGTCGGAAGTGCAGCGCGAATTGCTTATGAAGGCACTTGAGCACCTTGAAAAGGAGGATAAGCTGCATGTTATTGCCGTTACAAAGTCAGATTTTTCTCTTCAAGACAAGACGCAGGTGTTAAATTTAGAGGTTGAATTGCATCCCGAATTTGAATTGCCTGACTACTGCCAATTAAAGTTGGATGAAAAGAAGCTTGAGGTAACACCGGAAGAATCGAGGGACTTTATTGAACGTTTACAAAAGCAACAAGCCAGTTATGAGGTTGTTAACAGGCCGGTTCAAGAAAAGGACTACGTCAAGCTCTCTTACGAAGGTTTTGTAGACGGTAAGCCGTTAGATTCCTACGAGGGCGTACCGCATCTTTGGTTAAAACAAAAATCGACCTGGGAAGAAGTAAGTGCAACCGATGGAACGGGCATCCCAGAGATCGTTGCTGGCTTGAAAGGAATGAAGGCGGATGAGGCGAAAGAAATTGAGGTTACGCTGCCAGAGACGTTCCCGGTGGAAGCGCTACGTGGCAAGATAGCCATT
>CALXMI010000053.1 GCA_944389435.1 uncultured Opitutales bacterium | reverse complement strand
ATATTCCCAGTATAAACATTATAAACAATAAAAGCAACTCAAAGATTTTAATGACGGAAAATTTTAACACAAAATTTTAAAAACTAGGTTGAGATCTAACATTTAACATTCTAACGAACAGGTTTTTGGCATGTATACAAGCAGGCTTGCGTTTTTCGTTGCTTTGTTAGAACTTAATAGAACTGCTGAATTGCATAATACTGGAAACAATTCCGAGCGCTAAGATGGTTACCATAAAGAATGCAAATCCAAGGGCTGCTGAAGTAATCCCCATGGTTAAACGGCCCAAGCGAACGTCCAACTCTTGGTTATGTAAATGATAAATCTCTTTGAAGCTGTTTTGCAAATTACCAGTACTTTCGCCCACCATAAGGATATCCAAAGCTAGTTCTGGAAACATCGCAACATTCTTGTTTTTATTGAAGGCAACCGTGAGGGCAACGCCATCGTTTATTTTCAGACGTCCCTCTTGGTATTGTTTTCGTAAGTATGCGTTACGAATGGCACGTTCTGTTAAGCGCATAGCTTCAGTCAGATTAACGCCACTGTCCAACAACGTTGCAAGCAGATTGGAAACACGACAAATTTCAATGTAATGAAGGATGCCACCTATTACGGGAATTTTTAACAACAATGTATCTATCTTTAATACGCCCGATTCAGATCGTCTACGCCATTGTTGGACTAAAAAGGTACTACAGACCATCAACACGAGCATCACCGGCAGTCCGTAGAGCAGCATGTTGGAAAAGCCGATAAGGATTCTTGCAGGCAGTGTTAAGGTTCCACCCATAGCCGTTAGCATATTTTCAATGCGAGGGAGTAAGAAAAACAGAAAGAAGGCCACAACAAAGATAGCCACAACACTAACGATAACCGGGTAAGACATGCCGGCAATAATTTTTTTCTTTAATTGTTCGCGTTCGGTCAACAAGCGAATAATTTCTGTCAAAACGGGCGTCAAATTTCCTGTAGCTTCGGCGGCTTCGATGGGACAAACGATTTCATCTCCAAAAACGTTAGGGTAGTTTCTAAGAGAACTACCTAAGCTTTTACCTTCGCTCAAATCTCGCCAAATAACGACAGCCAGGGTCCTTAACTTCGGATCTTTCAGTCTCGTTTGTAGAATTTTTAACGTGTCGCCCAGAGGCAAGCCCGCGCTATGCAATTGTAATAACCGCTTTAAAAAAGGAAGCGCCACGCTCGATTTCAACTTTTTTACGCATTTGGATTGATCTTGAGAGTCGTCACGGCCTAGCAAAGTTAAAATGGAGGCTTGTATCCCTTGGCGTGTTAACAAGGCCAAGGCCTGTTTTTTGCTATGGGCAAAAAGGGTTCCTTCCTTACTACTTCCGGCAATCTTGTATCTAAATTTTAGCATGGTTTCTTTTAAGACTGTGAAGCGGTTTCCGATAAGTTAATGGCGGCAAATTGTAGTAAAGCGCTCCAGCTGGTTAGGCCACGTTTTACCTGCTCCCAGCCATTTTGGTGAAGCGTGCGCATGCCTTCTTCAAGAGCAATTTTCTTAATTTCAAAAGCAGATTCATTTCGGATAATAGCCTCATGGATACGGTCCGAAATTTGTAAAATCTCGAACATGCCGATACGCCCCTTATAGCCGAGTTGGCCGCATTGATCGCAGCCTCCGGGCTCTTTTATAAGGTGTGCATATTGAATTTCCGAAAGTGGTATGCCTAGTTGAATCATTTGCGTTTCCAAGCGTTTGGGGTCTATTTTGCCAGGTTTGGCGCAATATGGACAAAGTCGGCGGATAAGCCTTTGCGCCAAAATAAGTTCGACCGAAGATGTTACCAAGAATGGTTCTATGCCCATGTCGACCAAACGCGTAAGGCCACCAGCCGCATCATTGGTATGCAAAGAACTCAAAACTAAATGTCCCGTTAAAGAGGCACGAATGGCAATGTCGGCTGTCTCTTTGTCACGAATTTCACCGATCATAATAACATCTGGATCTTGTCGCAAAATATGACGCAAGGCACTTGCGAACGTAAAGCCAATTTCACTATGCACTTGTGATTGGTTAATGCCGTCTACCTCATATTCTACGGGATCTTCGACCGTTATGATGCGGCGTTCAGGTGTACGAATGCGACGTACAAAAGCGCTTAGGGATGTTGATTTTCCAGAACCGGTAGGGCCGGTTACCAAAATAATCCCGTGAGGCTTATGGATGTTTTGATCGATGATAGCTAAATCTTCTCGCAAAAGTCCTAGCTCTTCCAGCGTAATAGGACGGTTGCCTTGAGATAACAAACGCAAGCTAATGCTTTCTCCGTACATTGTTGGCAGTGTCGACAAACGAATATCAAGTTCTATCGGTCCGGAATTAAACCGAATACGGCCATCCTGAGGGCGCCGTTTTTCAGAAATATTCAGTCGTGCCATGATCTTCAGACGTGATATAATAGCTGCCTGTAGTTTTACTAAGTTGTCTGGCAATCGAATAGGCACCAATTGACCGTCGATGCGGTAGCGAATTTGAATAGAGTTTTTCTGTGGTTCAAAATGAATGTCGGTTGCTCGGTCTGCAACGGCTTTTGCAATGATTTCATTAACAAACCGAATAATAGCTGCGTCTTCATCTTCTTCTTCGCTTTCCTCAGAAGTTTCGATTTCATTTAATTCATTGTCGAGGCTATCAGAACCTACTCCAAAGTTTTGAATAATCGTATTTGCAACGGTTTCCGCGTAGGTCAAATACCAAACGATAGAACGCCCACAAGCAATTTCAACCCAACGAATCATTTCTTCATTGGGTGGCCATACCGTTACCAAGTGTAAAGCCTTATCTTGAAGTTTACCCTCCATTTTTATCGGTAAACATTGATATTCGTGGATTAAGCGTAGAGGAATATATTGCTCCGCATTTTCTAAAACTTGAAATGTCTCCAAAAAAGAAATTGCACAATCGCTTGCCAATTGTTGATAAATGTGCTTCTCAGAACGATCCAATAAATTTTTTAGCTGTTGAACACGTTCGTAAGGCGGAAGTGCTAAAATATCTTGTTGTTGCTTCTTATCTAAACGCTCCAACAACTTGGGGATGCGAACGACATAATGATTTAAAGTATTTGTTTCCATGATGTTTATTTCTTAGCTTCAGGAGGCAAAGGAAGCAAATCGTCCTCATTATCAAATTTTTCTAAAAAATCAAAAGAACGAGAAGAACTATAAAGATTACTATTGTTGCTGATTAGGTTATTTATGGAGTTTTGTTTTACTTGAAAACATTCGCCCGTGTAAACGTCTTTGACGGTTAATGTGCTATTGATGGGCGAATAGTGTACAAAAACCAAAGACTCATCTTTGTCGTCATTAGAAGGATTAGAGGATAGCCAAAATGTTTTCTGAGACGATTTGTTTTTTAAACTACAAACGGTAGACCCATCCTCATAACAAACAACACTTACCAGTTCATAATCCGAGGAATTGTTAAAATCTTCAGATGACAATTTAGCATTTCGATCGGGCGTAAACGGATTGTTCCAAATTAAATTATCTGAATACTTTTTAACAACCAGGTTGTCTTCATTTTTTACAGTAACGTTATTTTGAACGGCGGAATCGGCGACTAATCCGCATACAGGAAGCCATCCAATGTATCTTATAAGTAGACTGACGTATTTCATTTTGTTTTTTCACGTAGGCGTAACCGTTTACCATGCAGAACATGCTTTTGTTTTTGTCCGCGATGTTTACGAGGCGTCTTTTCTTTTGTAAGCTGACCTTTTTCTAAATAACTGTTGACTTCTTTTTGCGTCATTTGATCCAAATGTCCTTTGTAGGTCTGACAATCCTTTTGGGCTGCTTCGGTATCCGACAAGAGATAGGGGCGAATGAAGATAATGAGTTCCTTTATGTCTTCAGTCTTTGTTTTACCTGAAAATAAAGCGTCACCAAACAGCGGCAGATCGCCTAACAAAAACATGCGCTTTTTTTGATTGATTACCTCTTTTTGCTTCAATCCAGCTAACACAATGGTTTCGCCCGAATTGACAGAAATGAATGACTTCGCTTGTCGACGATTAATATTGGGTAACGCCAGCTTCGAGCCCGCCACATTGGTTGATTCCGTTGTGAAGTTGTCAACTTTTTGATCGATTTCAAGCTGGATAACGCCGTTGGTACCGATGAGAGGTTTGACGGTAAGCTCAATGCCCGCATCAACTTTTTCGATGGTAGAATTTGAAATACCTGCATCATTTGCATCTGTTATTTTGGATTGAATGCTTGAGAGATACGGTCGTGTTTCCGTGATCCGTAAGGAGGCTTCACGTGCGTGGGTTGTTAAGAGTGTTGGTGATGATAGAATAGCTACGTTGGCATCCTTTTTGGCGGTATTGAAGACGGAATCCAGGCGAAAGTGATTCAGTCCTAGACTTGAGATACTAAAGGCTGCATCGCTTCCTGACATTTGAGCAGAAGTAATTTTAGAGAAGGTATGCATGGATGTGTTGGGAGTTGAGCCACGACTGGGATCAACATTGTAAGTGAAGCTTTCCAGACCGCTGACTTGGCCTTTTTGCAATTTAACTTCGGCAATGATAACTTCAATGCGCACCTGGGGTAGGACAATATCCAGCTGAGATATCAAGTTTTGTATTTGACTGATATCCGAAGGAGTTCCATAGGCGACAATTGCATTTAGGCGTTCGTCACATTCTATGGTTAATTGACGGCTGAATGTGTTGGTGGTATTGCTTGCATTACCTTTGTTGGTACCAGCGTTATTGTTGTCGTTGATAGCAATTTGCTTCTGTTGTTGCATGAGTTTCTTAATGAGCTCGGTCATTTCCTTGCAAGAACCATGCTGAATACGAAAAACGTGGTGTTGAATTAAAGGATCTGTAGGCGCATCCAGTCTTGCGACAAATTCCTGAATGAGCGGCTCGTTGCCTTTAGGCGTTACGACTGTAAAAAGATTGGTTGCTTTATCAGCTGCAAAACTTGTATTGCCGAGTAGGTAGCACTTCAGTGCTCCAGTTTGTAAGCCTTCAAAACTATGTTTTAAGCTTTCTGCGCTCGTGTTTTTCGGAATAAAGAACAGTATAGATTCTTGTATATCACCCACCTTATCAATCTTTTCTAAAAACGCATCTACCTGTTTCAAATTGCTAATGGAATCAGTAATAAGCAAGCTGTTAGCCTTATCCAACGTTATAATAGAAGAGATTAGTGGCGTTAGTAGTGGCGAAACCACCCGTGAAGCCTCGCGAGCAACCAGGTTGTTGACACGAAAAAGGCAAGAGCCCATTTCTTGACTGCCAGTTAATTGACGTAATTCTTCGCGGTTTGTAAACTTGGGGGCACTGTTTTTAGCACGAATTAAAGGCATAATTCGTAGCGTTTTTTCATTTAAGGTAGTTATGCCAATGCCATTAGCTGCCAGCATACTTTTCAAAACTGAAATGGCTTCCTCGCGTGATAAAGGCATGGGAATGCTTAGTGAGAAGGTTGCTTTTGGCAAATTGTTGCCAATGATAAGAATGCAGTTGGTCCAGCGCTCGAGTAATTTTAAGACCTGTGATAAAGATTCATCCACAAGCGTTAACGTTTTAATAAAAACGTCTTTTGAGGGACTCACATCTTTAATAACGGATCTGGACGGTTCCTGTATATTAAGCATGTCGCTTCCTGTTGTTGGTTCCGACACAACGGTAGCGCCGATGAAAAAAGAACCGATGAAGGCAGTTGATATTGCAAAAGGTTTCATGGTATTCATAAAAAATTTTAAGTTAACGATTTTCATTTGGGATATCCTGTAATTGTAAAGCACTTAAGGAGAAATCGACCTCAAGTTGCTCTGGATTAAACGAATTTGCGTGAATTTTTACTTTTTCTAAATTTAAATACGGTTTTTTTGCATAAATGGCTTCTTCAACGGTGATAAGGTCACCAATGCTGGCTCCCGTACAATGAAGTTGCAACGAGTGTGAGTTGAAGATTTCTCCTTGATGGGTCTTGGGCGACGTGATAGAGTAGTTAAGATTGAATGCACGAATAATATTTTCGACCTCGCCCGAAAAAGCTGC
>CALXMI010000052.1 GCA_944389435.1 uncultured Opitutales bacterium | reverse complement strand
GCTTTTACGATGGACTCATTGCGTATCCAAAAACGATCCTGTTTGATTTTTGTATTTATGGTATGCCAATTTTGTACCAACGTCTTAGTTTGTTGACAGGCACTCATGAACCAAATGAAGGTGAGTGTAGAGGTAAACAACAACAGCAAAAATTTTTCTCTGTAGTTTAGTTTATGAAAAATTCTATTCAAAACATAAAAATACTTTTTCATAAAAACTCCTTTAAGTTCAAGAAATAAGCTGGTTGTTTTTCCTTAAAATCACATAAAAGTTTAAACTTGGTGCCAGCGCTAGAAGCCGTAATGTTGCTAACTTTTACAGATTCAAATTGATCGCATCCCAGTAAAGCTTTGGTGTAAGCCTCCACGGCCATTGCGTTGTCTGCAACGGCATCGACAACGATATTGTGTGTATTGTCAATCAAGGCAGTCGTGAAGTAAATGTTATTGGGTCGTAATTCATTCAGTAACCCCAGCAATTCAAACGGACGTATTTCTTGCTCTACCATGTTTTGCATTTGGCGAATCAAAAAATCCTTGTTCTCAATTTTTTTAGCCGTACTATTTAGATGTCGATGCGTACTTCTCTTGAAGGTTAAGCTAAGCTGTCCGATACCCAATATAAGCTGAAATACGATCATGGCAGCAAGTCCAAAGCAGGTCCACTTCATGCCTACGCCTGAAATCCATGCCAGTTGACTTTGGCGCTTTAATAGGGCTAACTGCTCTTTGTCTCGAATATCGGCTGCCCAAATTTCCTGTGCCGGAATGTTTACGACTACTTCATTACTTTTAGGTTCACTGCCTTTTGTAGTTAAGGTAACTTGATAATCTAAGTTATGTCGTTGTCTGATTGATTCTAATACAAAATGACTGGTCGAAAGACCTTGTTCGCCTGAGGTTGAGTTCAAAATTTTTTCTTCCGTTGATAAAACGGGCAAACCTTGTTTGATCACTGAATAATTGTCGTCGATTTCCAGAATGCAAATTTCGTTAAATTTTGCCAACAAACCGCCTAATGCTCCACAAGGTAAGATATGTTTGTCTTCTTTTATTTCTCCAACAAAGGCTTGTATGCGCTCCTTTAAGCCTGCAAACCAAATCCACATGTTGTTTTTGGATGGTATAATGCCCCAAAACAGTTGTTCTATAGGGAATGGCGAATTTTCAACAATCTGCCGAAAAGCCTCATCGTAAACTTTTTTATTCAAAGTTCGATAGGATGACTCAAAGGTTTTGAAGAAAAAAAAATGATCTGGAACGAACAAAATATCATGCCATGTGGACTGTGATTGCTCTTTTGCTTCTAACATTTCTTGTTTTGCTTCTGTCATAATATGCCGTTTTCCTCAAGTAATTTCAGTTCTAACTCATAATCCTCACCACGGCCATCAATCTGGCTTGTCTTCTTGAGTTTATGTTTTTTTGTACCAGTTGTCAACTGTTTAAGCCAAAGGCTTTCTAGCAAAAAAGATACGTCGCCTTCGGAAACCATTATACGCGTTTTTATCAAATGAGGTTTTGTTGTGATAAATTTATTGGCCTGTTTACGCATCATGTCGTTTTTGTTTTTTAAGTCTTTTTCTGTTCCTAAAACAAGACGGCCATGTCCTAAAGCGTTTATTTCTTCCAAATTTTTATAGTAATTCTTTTCTTCATTTTCTCCAAGACCAAGGTGACGTTCCATTGCATCGAGATTAAAAGCAAATTCTTTGCCTAAAACCGTTAAAACATCTGTTGTGGCCGAATTAATATTGATAGGGTAAGTGTTAAGAAGGCTCGTGCAGGCCTTTAGACGAGCGAGGTTGTTGTTACCGTTACCGTTTTTATCAAAGAAAATGGTGCGAAAAGATTCAATCTCCTTTAGCTGATCATAATGAACTAAGGTGTTTGGGAAAAGCATGCCATTGTTTTCTTCGGAAAGATTATTGTCTTGAGTAGCATCTTTTACGTTGTCTTTGGGTTGTTTTTTTTGACGGTTGTCAGGATTTTTTTCTTCAGGTAATTGTTTGAAGGTAGACGACTTATTCCAGGACTCTATTATCTGACTTCGTACGGGCTTGCGTTTGATCCATTTTATATAATCTCGGGCCAATTTTTGAGCGTCCCAAATGTCTCCAAATAAATGAAAAATAGCCGTCAGCATCGTCTGATTTATTTCGTTTAGGGGAAGTTTACCAGATTCATCTGTGAGTTCAACGACTACTTGTAAGGATTCCGGCAAATTCAACGCAATGTTTTTTAATGGATTTTTTGGAAGCGGAGCTTGGCTGAAGGTTAGATGTTCTTCCAATTGACTTTGAACGATATCCATAATGTTGTAAGCTTCATGCTTCAAGTTTATCTTTCCCGACAATTGGAATCGAAGCTGGACATCTCTTGTAACTTCCGATAAAAACAGGCCGACCAGAGCTGACAAAACCATCAGCATACCCAAAACCATGATGAGAACAGCCCCAAGGGTTTGCCTATTGCGCATGGGGGACCTTTCGTTGAAGTTTTTTGTCATCGGTCTTTTTGATTGTTTTTAAAGAGATAAATCGCGTCAATTCCCAATCTTCTTGTTTGAACGTTACACGTAAGCCGTGAGGACGGCCTATGTCTGTTTTTTTCGGGAAAAGCTTAGCGTATTGTTCGATGGTTGTTGCAAATTCCCATGTACTTCTGTCTTCATTTAAAATGCCATATTCAAGCTTGTTGACGTAAGGACTTAATATAAAACATTGTTGCACGGTTTTACCGGTGGCTTCTACGCCTTCTTGTAAACGTTTGGCAACGGTTTCAGGAGTTTCTATGGCTAAACAAAGCCCTTCTGGAGACAAAAACAAGATTCGCCAAGCGATGCAGGCATTGTCCTCTACAAAGAATAACGGAGTTTGTTTGAGCCCACCAAAGGCAAAAATATTCTGTTCAGATTTATTTTTGAAACTCAACTTTACGGGTTGATAAGCTTCATATTCAACCGATTTCCCTTGGTAAATGGGGACAAACGTATTCAACTCTTTATCCAGGAAACGCATGCACGCATCCACGTGTTGAACAAAGAGTTCATAAGGCGTCTTTTTGTTTTCCCAGGCATACAAAAAACCAACGAGCAACGACATGATGGAGGTTAGAATGAGTCCGCCCAAAGAAAGAGCAACAACCACCTCTATAAGCGTAAAACCTGAACCTTTCTTACGCATCATTTGTTTCGGTTAACCACTTTTGTTGAACCGTACTTCTTTCGTCGTTCGTCATCCAATCGGGACGATGCAGCCAAATGTATAACGGTTCGTCTTGGTCCTTGATTTTTACACTTACTTTGTATAGGTTCAAAATTTTTGAAAACTCTACGGAGCCTTGCCATTCGACTTTTGTTTCATTGTCAGGAAAAGGAATAATGTGGGTAGCGGTAACCTTATCGCGTTCCATTTCGTATAGTTGTTGTCGGATCGTGAAGAGAACAAATGGTCTGGTGTCTTCCTTTTCTAATGTTGTTTTGCACATTAGACCATTCATAAAACTTTGTGTTAGAACAAGTACAGAGATGGAAAACAGCGTCAGCGCCACAACCACTTCGATAAGGGTAAAACCCGTACGTGTTTGTTTCATAAGGATGTCTCCGTTTGTTTAAAAATCCCTGTTAGTGGATCGATGGAATAAATTTGTTCTTCTTCACCATTAATGACAACGAATGCGCTTTTGACAAAGCCGTCTGGGTTGATTTCGATTTGCGATATTTTTTGCTCAGACGGGCGCAATAGGCCATTTTCGGTCAATACTCCGGATACAAAATGACAGGTATCTTCCGTCGCAGGACAAGGAAATATTCTCAAAATTTCCTGAGGCCTTTTATACAAGGAAAGGTTTTTTTCGTCCTGTTTTAAAAAAACAACACAGTGATCTTTAGAGGCCAAAAGCCGCCCTTCTTGAACGGCTTCCTCTATCAAGGTTATCCATTGCGTATTGCCAGAGGAAAAGACCTTTTGTACGACGTCAAAATTGATGACACATACAGACCCTATTAATCCAAACAGGGCCAGTACTAATAGCACCTCGATTAAAGAAAAGGCGCATTTTCGATTACCTGGCATTGCAGCAATTAATCTTCGCTTTCGTCATTGTTGTCCCAATTGCCAATGTCATCGTCATCGCCACTTTGTCCGCCCGGCCCCATAGACCAAACATCGTAACTGTTGGGATTATGAACGCCTGGATATCGGTATTGGTAAGGATTGCCCCAGGGGTCTACTAAACTTTCACGATCTTTGATGTAAGGCCCTTGCCAGCGTGAAGATTTTCCCATAGGTGCTTTCAGTAGAGCACTTAAGCCCTCTTCTGTAGAAGGATAACTGCCAATATGTGAACGATACGCAATGAGCGGAATATCCACGCTTTTTGAAACAAACAACTTGGCGACTTTTTTCTGGCCACCACCAAAAATCGATTCTGAGTTGAAAATGACCAACCCTAGCAGCATGCCCATAAGAGCTAGTACGATCAATATTTCCATGAGGGAGAACCCTCTACATTGACTTAAAAACTTGTTCTTCATGGACCCAATTATGGCTCAAACGAGTAAAAAATGCAATCTTTTAATTGAAAGCATTTTATGGTATAAAAAATAAAAAAGTATTTACTTTTAAAAAACTTTGTTTAAAACTGTCCTCGTGAGGCTTTTGTTTTTCTTTGTAATGGGCTTCTATTGTATGTTTCTAGAGGTCTCGAAGTTACCGAACGCCACATTAAAGACGAAGGTGTTGCGAGTGGGTTTTTTCCCAAATTTAACACATCCACAAGCACTCGTCCTTCAAGCGCTTATGCGGTTAGGGTCGGCAAGTTCGTATTCGTTTGATTTCAAAAAATACCTTCCTGAAGAGGTAACGCTTCAATGGAGTCGTTTTAATGCGGGGCCATTGGCCATGGAGTGCTTGCTAACGGGAAATATAGACCTGTCGTATGTTGGGCCAAGTCCTGCTGTTAATCTGTATATGCGGACAAAAGGTAAGGAAGTTTACCTTATTGATGGTGCTGTAAAAGGCGGATCGGGACTTGTTTTGCAGCCAAATTTTTCAACGAAAAATGACGAATGTTGGGAAAACAAGAAAATTGCAACGCCCCAGTTTGGAAATACACAGGATGTTGCTTGTCGTGCATGGTTTCAAAAGCAGGGTTATACGAAGACGTTTATGTTGCCAACGGCCAACCCAGATCAGCTTAGGTTGTTTCAACGTAAGCAAGTGGATGGTGTTTGGACAATAGAGCCATGGCTGTCTCGACTCATAGAAGAAGCCAAAGGCCAATTGTTTTTCTACGACAAGGATAATTGGACAACCTTATTGGTTGGTTCCAAAAATTTCTGTGAAAATAAAACCTTAAGACAGGCTATTACACGTTTGCATGAAGACCTTACACAGTGGATTGTGAACAATAAAAAGCAGGCCGCAGAGCTCATAAACCAGGAATTGAAATACCAAACCCATTTGGACTTTCCTGTCGATTTTGTTGTAAAGACCCTAGAAAATCTTTCCCTAGAAACCCATGTGGAGGAGGTAAGCATTCAAAAATGGGTCGATGATGCGGTTCGTATTCAGTTTTTAAACAAAGAAAAAATTTTTCCACTGAAACAATTTTTTGAATTTCACGAGCGAAAAGATGAGGTAAAATCGTTAACGGTAAAGCCTTGATTCGCTTCTGCTTTTTTTAAAAAGACGAGAAGCCGTTCTTAAACTAGAAGAGGGCGTTTGCGGCTGCTCCGACGGCTGTAATAGGTCCTGAGTTGGCAACACTGTCGACGGCTTTTTCAACCTTTTCAATGGCGGATTCAGCTTGTTTGTACAGAGAGTCGCTTGTAATGATACGGCCTAAGGTGCTGTTGTCGTTGTTCAATTTGCCAGAAAAGTTTTCGATGTTTTTGATAATTTTACTAAAAGATTGTTCAACTTTTGGATCGTACATCAATTTTCCTAGCAGACCGTTGCCTTGTCTTATATCATCAGCTACGCCTTGAAAAGATTTTATCATGCCGTCGACTTTTTGGGCGGCAACCTTGATGGAATCCATCATTTCTATCAAATCGTTATAGGCTTTGTCTTCATGGATGATGCGGCCTAAGGTTCCTTCTCCTTGAGCAATTTTATGGGTAATGACAGAGCAGTCGTCGATGACTTGACTCATTTTGTCTTTGTTGTTTCTAACAAAATCAGCAATGTCCTGGAACAACGTAGGCTTTCCTTCCGTAGCAATATCGTCGCCACTGCCGTCAAAACTTGATAAAACACGATCGAGTCGGTCGCCGATAGAACTAAATTTTCTAACTACAGAATAGATGTCGACTGCTTTTTGCGTGTCAAGATAGCTGTTATCAGTAATATTTTTTTGCGAGGTTCCTGGAATAATGGAAACATAATTGGCTCCCAATAAGCCAGACATTAGAATGGTTGCGACCGAATCTTCAGGTATGCTAAAGCGCTTTTCAACGCTTAAAGTCGCTACGGCTAAATTTCGATTGAGAGAGGTGTTGGTAACGCTTCCGACACGTACACCCGCTACGCGCACATCGTCACCGATTTGAAGCTGCTTTAAATCGGAAAATAATGCTTTAATATTGTAACTGTCATGCTTGGTTACTGAAAGTCGATTCAAGGCTGAATAGACAATGAACATTAAGGCGATTCCAAAAATCGTAAATAAGGTTACGCGAATACTGTCATATTTGATCTTCATGATAACAAAGAAAGGAAGTTAGGATGTTCCAGGTTAATGGTTGGGTTTAGAAAATTTTTAACATATTCATTTTTGGCACACATAATGGTTTGAGCCGTGTAGACTTCATCAATTTTTCCATTTTGAATCACGCCGATATGCGTACCTATGTTTTTAGCGAGGATAATATCATGAGACACAATAACGGTGGTCATGCCTAAGTTTTTATTGACAAACCCAATAAGTTCAATAATGGATGCGGCCGTCATAGGGTCCAATTCGGATGTGGGTTCGTCAAACAACAAGACGTCAGGCTCCATAAGAAGTCCGCGCGCTAAGGCGACACGCTTTTTCATCCCGCCAGAGAGGTTGGAAGGCATCAAAAAGGCTGTGTTTTGCAAATTGAGCATGTGTAAAACTTGAAAAATACGCTTTTCAATTTCGGCTTCATCGTATAGGGCGTGTTCGCGAAAATACAGGGCTAAGTTGTCAAAAACGGATATAGAATTGAACAAGGCGCCCGCTTGAAAAACCAATCCTAGAACGTATTTGTTGGTCTTCTTTACGCGATCCAGGGACGTTCTGTTAATGGTAATGTGGCCCGCATCTGGACGGTCTAAGCCTGCAAGCAGCTTTAAAAAAACACTTTTGCCGACACCACTGGGTCCCATGAGTACAAAAATTTCTCCTGGATTTACCTCTAAATTCAGTTGATTCAACACGATGCGTTCGCCAAAAGCTTTACACACTCCATTAATTTTGATGGAAACAGGAGCTTTACGATGTTGATCAAAAATGGGCATGTCTATAACAAGAGTTTGGTTACAAAGTAATCTAAGGTTAAAATGGCGATCATTGTCTGCACAAGTGTACTGGTTACGGATGCGCCTATTTCTCGAGGACCGCCAAAGGTCCTGAGGCCGATGGAACAGCTCATAAGAATGATGGTTAGGGCAAAGATTTCTGCTTTAACAAGGCCGTCATTTAGGCTGTCCAAGTCGACAAATTGTTGTAAGCTCCTCCAGTAAGTACCTCCGTCAATGGAAATAACGTCTACCGTTTTTACAACAAACCAGCCGCCTATCCAACCCAAAACATTTGAGAACATGGTCAATAAGGGCATCATTAATAATCCTCCCAGGACGCGTGGCATGACAAGCAAACGCGTCGGTGAAAGATTCATTGTCTTCAGAGCGTCAATCTCTTGGTAGGCGGACATGGAAGCTAACTCTGCCGTGATGGCCGAACCGACCCTACCAGTGAGCAAGAATGCGGTCATTAAGGGCCCCAATTCTCGACACATGGATAGTCCTACGATACTGCCTAAAAAGGTTTGTGCTCCCGGCAAATTGCTCAGGCTGTAACCGGTCTGTAGAGCTAGGATGCCGCCCATAAATAGGCTCAAAATTCCAACAATTGGGAAGGTTTTGTAGCCCATGTTGCAGCTGTGTTCAATACAACGTTGCCATTGACGCGGCAAATAACGCAACTCCTTAAACGTCTGCCACAACAAAACGAACGCATATTGCCAGTCTTTTAATACTTTCATAACAGCCTGTTATCCTTTACGATTTTTGCCTTTCCTAACGGAATCCAAAACAACCGAAACGTCTTTTCACTGCCGGCTTTCTTATATTCTAATAAACCTTTTAAAATTGAAAAGCTTTTTTCTTGCCGAGTATTTTTATAGTCTAAACAAAGTGGACAATGCAGGCTTGTGCCCTCTTTATCTCTTTTCTCCTGAAATAGCTTAAACAAGCAAGATTGTTGTATGGAACCATCCTTTTCTTCGTATCGAAAAAGGGTAAATAAGGGCGTATAAACGTCGCGTACGACTTTGTTACCGGGAAAAAACACCTCAAAGGGGCTCAAAGATTGCAATTGTTTATGTCCATGACCATCGTCCCAATAAGAATAGAGGGGCCAGACGTGGGTCTTGCTGCCTAAAAATTCATCCGTTTGGGCATGGAACTGTTCTTGATGCCAAAATAAAAAATACAAAAATTGTTCCTGTTGAATATTTACGCCATGTTCGGTCCAAGATAGAAACTTAAAGAAGGGCCAAGCATACCAAGTCTTTTGGTAATTTGAATCGTTTTTAATCTCTGAAAATGTATAGAAAGGCGCCCAGCGTTTTACCGTACGTAATTCGCCTCGTCCTTGGACCCATAATGGCCATAAAAGGCGATGTTCTTCATAATGAGGCTTGTTTTCAATTCGATGGCCCCAAAACGGCCAAACGATCGATAGGTCTTTTACGTTAGGACTTTTTTCGTAAGTGTAAAATGGCAGAAATCCACATTTGTAGGTGTTTTGCTTCCAATGGTTATGGTGGTATCCCAGAGGCCATAAAAAGTAACGTTCGTCGAATTCGTCTTTTTTATAAAAATGACCGCCAAGTGGGTAAAATCCAAAACCACAGTGGTCACCCTTACGCCAATTAATAAACGGCCAAGGCATCCAGCGGCTTACGACACCTTTGTTCTGAGTTTTTACCCATAGGGGCCACATGAACCAGCTAATTTGGTCGCATCCCAAGAAAGGTTTGACGGTTCCACCTAAAGGCCAAACAGCTGCATAATCAGCTTCTTTGTTTACGCCTTTTTTAAAGTAAACAAAAGGAAAAACCTTCCCTTCGCGGTAAGGGGTTGGGCCGTTATGGTAATCGTACTGAACAAGGCTAAATATAGCAGAAGCGTAACGACGATCGGGCTGACGATATTCCCAGCCAAAAGGATAAAAAAAGAAATTCTCGATTCGCTCTTTTGTCTCATAACTGGCGCCAATGGGCCGAACAAACGATTGAGTTTCGTCAGGCGTCGTCCTTTTTTCTATCCAAAAATTCCACCTTCGTTCGTTGTTACTGGCCGATAAAACTAGGGGCAAACAACAAAACGCAGGCAAGATTAATAGGTTTCGATACGCCTTCACAGACTCTAAAGTAAAGGATTTACGCACATATTGCAACTTTTTTTCTAAGGAAGGTTGTTGCGCAGTTGGGTGATTTTTTAGAATACGGTAGTGTTTTTGTGAGAATTTTTGCGAGATACAAGAATATGGATCACGTTCCTTCGAAAGCTCCAACAAATAGATTACTGACAGAATTAGACATCCAAAGATGCAAAGAAAAGGATTTCAGTAAGCGTTCCTCTTTGAGATGGAATATAGCTTTAGTTTTGGAAAATTGAGTCTGGAAATGTCTGTGATAGAAGAAGCGTTGGAGTGTGAGCGTGGTGTAAAGGAGGTCAATAAAGAGATAAAGAGAGGTCGCCGGCACCTTCAGCCGGCTTTTAGCTGACTACGATGGATTTATGACTGGACTGAAAGTTTGTGTTGCAAGGTTCGACCTTTGTGAGGAGAGGAGAAGGTGTCGTGCGTTCTGCATGCATGCTTGCTTGTTAAAATCATGAGCGGTTGCGCACCTGTGTATTTTGGTGTTGTGGTGCACTCGTGAGTGGTTGCGAAAGGGTTCATTGAAGGGGTTGGAGGCGGTCGTGGTATGATTGCAAAAATTTTATTTATTCGCTTGCCTTGAGGAGAAAAAAGGTTTCTCATAGTCGCATTAACCCTTAACAACAATATCCTAGATTCTAAAAAGAAGACGGAGAAGATCGTATGGAATTAGATTACGAAAGCATGATAGAGTCGGGTGTGCATTTTGGCCATCAGACAAAACGTTGGAATCCAAAGTTCGGTCCTTATTTGTACCGCAATATTCATGGAGTTTCCATTATTGACTTGGAACGTACCCAAAAGTGTTTGGAAAAAGCTGCGGCTTTTTTGACAGAACGCATCAAAGATGGCGCAAATGTACTGTTGGTTGGTACGAAATTGCAAGCTCAGGAGCTTGTCCGCGAATTGGGTCAGGCCGTTGGAATGCCTTTTTGTGCCAATCGTTGGTTGGGCGGATGCTTGACAAACTTCGAAACGGTTAAGACAAGTTTGGCTAAGTATCAGCGCTTTTTGACTATGGAGGAAACTGGGGAGTTGAATAAGTTGCCAAAGAAAGAAGGCTCGGTAATCCGTCGCGAAATGGTTCGTATGCATCGTGGATTTGAAGGTATCCGTACGCTTGAGAAACGACCCGATATTTTGTTTGTTATTGACGCCACGCATGAAGCGATTGCGATCCGCGAGGCTCGTCGTTTGCAAATCCCTGTTATTGGCGTTGTCGATACGAATTCGGATCCAACAGTTTTGGACTTCCCAATTCCAGCTAATGATGATTCTGTAAAAGCTTTGCGTATTATTTTTGAGTACTTACGCCAGGCGATTGAGCAGGGTCTTGAATTGCGCAAATTAAATCGTGCAAGCAACAAAGATATTTCAACAGAGGTTGCTAGTGCAGCTAAGGCCAAATCTCGCAAGCCACGTGCAGAAAAAGCATCGGAAGTAAAAAAGTCAGTCAATTCCGGAGCAAGGTTGGAAGCCAAAAAGGCAGCCGATGTTGCTAAGGTTGAAGAAAAACCTGCGGATATAAAGGTAGAAGAAGTAGAAGAAAAGCCATCAGAAGTTACGGAGGAAAAGTAAAATGAGTGAGATTAGTGCTAGTATGGTGGCTGCTTTGCGTGCAAAAACAGGCGCAGGTTTGATAGATTGCAAGAAAGCTTTGATGGAAAGCAATGGAAACGAAGAAGAGGCCATTGTTATTTTGAAAAAAAAGGGTATTGCAAGTGCAGCCAAAAAGGCAGGACGTTCGGCCCAAGAAGGTTTGATTGGTTCCTATATTCATATGGGTGGCAAGTTGGGAGTTTTGGTTGAAATCAACTGCGAAACTGATTTCGTTGCTCGTAACGAAGAATTTAAGCAGCTCGTATCGGACATTTGCATGCACGTTGCGGCAGCCAATCCTTTGTATTTGAAGCGCGAAGATGTGCCTGCAGAGGCCATCGAAAAGGAGCGCGAGATTGCCAAGGCACAGTGTGCTGGTAAGCCAGCTTCGGCTATTGAGAAGATTGTCGAAGGAAAGTTAAACAAGTGGTTGGGTGAAATTTGCTTGCTTGAGCAGCCGTTTGTAAAAGATTCTTCCTTAACAGTTCAGGCTTTGATTACATCTAAAATTGCGAAGATGGGCGAAAACATTGTCATAAGGCGTTTTGTTCGCTTTCAATTGGGGGAGTAATCCTTTTGTTGGACGAACAAAGGCACGGAAGTTATCTTCCGCGCCTTTGTTCGTTTTATAGATATTTTTTTTTTTACTTTTCATGGCTGTTGTCTTTAACGGCTGTAGTCGTTTATGTGCTCTTGGAGCGTTCATCGATATTTCCATGGAATGGGTGAGTACATAGGTTTCAAATGAGGTTTTCTAGGCTCTGTGCACTAAGCATCGTCACGTCAACTTCTTTCACTTATCCTCTTCAGCAAAATTTGATTGCATTGTTGCAAAAATTGGGGCAAGATGTGCTACAAGATGTTAAAAACAGGCGAATACGATTTTAAGTCAATCGAGGCACGTTGGCATGCTTTTTGGGCTGAAAAAAAGACCTTTGAGGCAAACATAGATTTTAACAAAAAAAAGTATTGGGTTTTGGATATGTTTCCTTATCCATCGGGAGCTGGTTTGCACGTGGGGCACGTTGAAGGCTATACGGCCACGGACATTATCGGCCGATACAAAAGGGCCAATGGATTCAATGTGTTGCACGCGATGGGTTGGGATGCCTTTGGTTTGCCTGCTGAGCAACATGCGATTTCAACCGGGTTGCATCCGTCCATTAACACACAAAATAATATTGATAATTTTCGCCAGCAGATGCAGCGCATTGGCCTGGGGATTGACTGGCGCCGCGAAGTTAATACGACACAACCCAAGTATTTCCGTTGGACGCAATGGATCTTTTTGCAATTATTTAAGCACGGATTGGCTTACGTGGATAAAAAGCCGGTATGGTGGTGCCCTGAATTAGGAACCGTCTTGGCAAACGAGGAAGTGATCGATGGCAAATCCGAGCGTGGTCATTATCCGGTAGAACGTCGGTCTTTATTACAGTGGGTCTTGAGGATTACGGCTTACGGTGACAAGCTCTTAAAGGGGGTCGAAAACCTAGATTGGCCTGAGGCAACCAAGCGTCAACAAACGGCATGGATTGGACGTTCGGAAGGCGGCCTCATTCGTTTCAAAACAGAGTCAGGCGCTTCTTTAGAAGTCTTTACGACACGACCAGATACCTTTTTCGGTGTTTCTTTCATCGCGATAGCTCCGGAGCATCCGCTTTTGGCGCAATTGGTGTCTGCTGATCAACAGACGTGTGTTCAGGATTACTGCAAGCAAGTAGCGGCCAAAAGTGACCTTGAGCGTACGGATTTAGCCAAAAATAAAACTGGGGTATTTACGGGCACTTACGCGATTCATCCTCTTACCAGTGAACGTATACCGATTTGGGTTTCAGATTACATCCTTATGCATCATGGGACAGGCGTCGTCATGGGCGTTCCGGCTCATGATGAGCGCGATTTTGAATTTGCCCAAACCTACCACTTGCCGGTTAAACAAGTGATTCAGGGATCAGAAGAATCTCCATTGCCGTTCTGCAGTGAGGGTACGTTGGTAAATTCAGGTGAATTTTCGGCTCTAAGTACACAAGAAGCTCGAAAAGCTATTCTAAAGCGGTTGGGTGACGCTGGTATTGGTCAAACGACCGTACAGTATAAGTTGCATGATTGGTTGTTTTCGCGTCAACGTTACTGGGGTGAGCCCTTCCCTATTATTTGGGTAAAAGAGACCGATTATAAGCGTTTAGAAGGCTTAAAAACATCACCCTTTCAGGAATTTTTGCCGCAAAAGCCGATTGCATATACGACTTCAAGTGGTACCGTTTATGCGGTTCCGTTAACGTCTAAGCACTTGCCTTTAACATTGCCAGAGGTGTCTTCTTACAAGCCCAATCAAGGGGCGACAACGGTTTTGCAAAATGCGGATTCGAAATGGCTGCATGTAAAGTTGAATTTGGTAACCGGTGAAATTTTGCCTGCGGATGGGCAAGCAGAGGGCGATTGGATTGAGGGAACGCGCGAAACAAATACTATGCCGCAGTGGGCCGGTTCTTGCTGGTATTATTTACGCTATTTGTCTCCCGATTTTGAAGAGGGTATAGTAGATCCCAAGGAGGTTGCTTACTGGAAAACACCCGATATTTATGTTGGTGGGGCCGAGCATGCCGTTTTGCATTTATTGTATGCGCGCTTTTGGCATCAATTCTTGTTCGATTTGGGCTTACTTCCAACTTCCGAACCGTTCATAAAACTGTTTCACCCTGGCATTATTTTGGGTCCTGATGGCAACAAAATGTCAAAGTCGTTAGGGAACGTCGTCAATCCAAATACGGTGATCGATGAGTATGGTGCGGACTCTTTGCGCCTATATGAAATGTTCTTAGGGCCTTTGGAGGCCTCTAAGCCGTGGAGCTTACAAAATGTCGAAGGCGTTTATCGGTTTCTCAAAAAGGTTTGGCGTGAATTTATCGATATCGAAGGCCAAATTTCGAAAAAAATAGGTGGTGATACCGATGAGCCAACGTTCGAGAAGGTATTGCATGAGACGATTGCCAAGGTAACAGAGGATATTGACAATCTACGTTTTAATACCGCCATTTCGCAGTTGATGATTTGTGTTAATCAGATGCAAAAGGCAAAAAAGATCACAAAGCCCTCTGCAAGGATTTTTCTGCAGCTTTTGGCTCCATTTGCACCGCATATCTGCGAAGAACTTTGGGAGCGCCTAGGCGAGCAGGGTTCTATTGTCGATGCACCTTGGCCACAATTTGATCCCAGCAAATGTATCCATACAGAAGCTAAGTATGTGGTTCAAGTTAACGGTAAGGTACGCGACGAAATTTCTCTGCCAATGGATGCTTCGCAAGAAGAAGTCATTGAAGCCGCCAAGCGTATTTCGAAGGTCATTTCTTACCTCGAAAAAGGTACATTGGTGAAGACTATTTATGTTCCTAAGAGGCTTGTCAATTTTGTTGTACGGTGATGAGTGGCTTTTTCCCACAAAATTTTGATCGCAGCAAAACGTTTGTTTTGCTAGCGGGGCGTGGCGATTATCCGCGTTTGGTTTGGCAAAGAATGCAGGCTGCTGGCTTTCGGTGTTATATTTTTGCTTTCGAAGAAGCCGATTGGCTAAACGATATCCCAAAAAGTCTATGTTTTAAGCAGTCTATCGGGCAGGTGGGTGTCTGGCTGAAGGCCTTGAAAAAGCTAGATGCGCGTTACGTGACACTTATTGGACAAATCAAGCCCAAGAAGCTGTTTCACGGGCTTATTCCAGACTTGAAAGCTATTACGCTGCTCACAAAACTAAAGCAGAAGAATGCGACAACGATTTTTGGTACCCTTATTCGGGAAATGGAAGCGTTGGATATACAGGTCCTAGATGCACGTTGTTTTGTGGAGGACCAACTGGCAACTATGGGTGACATAACGCCTACGTTCGGCGTAAAGATTGAAGATTACGAGCTAAAACATGGTATTCATGTTTGCCAACAGCTTGCGGAGCTGGACGTTGGACAAAGCGTTGTTGTGTGTAAAGGTACGACCATCATTGCTGAAGGCTTTGATGGGACCGACGCAATGATCGAGCGTGCAGGCGGTATTTGTTCAAAGCCTATGGGCATTATTAAGCTTGCGAAAAAAACGCAGGATTTCCGGTATGATATCCCGGTTTTTGGCCTTACAACGCTTCAAAAGATGCATGCTGCCGGTATTGCTTGGGCCGCGTTAGAAAGCCAGCGTACACTCATTCTTGACAAGAAAAACGTGCTTGCTGAGGCGAAAAAATTGGGCATTCGACTGGTGGGTTTTTAGAGAGTAGCCAGACTTGTATGCCTTAAAGTTCCGGTGTGTTATGGTGTTCCTTGTTGGTTGAGGATTACAGACGTATCAACGTGTTAATTTTGTTAAAATACGCTTTACAAAAAATTCAAAAATAGACTACTCTGAAAGTCATAATGAGGACGTTTTTCTTAGTTTTTTCGTGTTTAACTGTATTATTTTTTGCACATCTGTCTTCGCGGCCACTATCCAATCCTGATGAAGGTCGGTATGCCAGCATTGGGCGTGATATGTTGGCGAGTGGCGATTGGATGACTCCACGCTTAAACGGACTTATTTACTTTGAAAAGCCGCCGTTGGCGTACTGGTCAATTGCTTTAGGTCAAAAAATTTTTGGCGAAAATCATTTGGGAGTTCGATTCTTTAATGCGTTGTATTCTTTGTTAACCTGCTTTGTGCTTTATTGTTTTTGTCGAAAATTCTTGAGCTGTAACGTAGGCTTATGGGCAGCCTTTATTTATGGGACGTCGGGGTTAGCTTTCGGCATGAGTCAGGTGCTGACGATCGACAACACGCTAACGTTCTTTTTAACAACGACGCTAGTGTTATTTGCGAGCGGGTTTTTAGAAGAGGATGCAAAAGCGAGTCGAAGGTGTTTTTTGTGGGCTTATGTTTTCATGGCGCTAACTGTTTTGACCAAAGGCCTTATTGGTATTGTTTTCCCGGGCCTTATTGGATTGCCTTGGTTGTTTTATACGGGTTATTTTAGAAAAATTCCACACATGTATTTAGGGAGGGGCCTGCTCATATTTCTGTTGATTGTAGTACCTTGGCATGTTTATGTGCAGCATAGACATTCTTGCTTTTGGGTTTTTTATTTCTGGCATGAGCATTTTGAGCGGTATTTGACGACCGTGCATAATCGAGTACGTCCTTTTTATTTCTTGATCAATGCTTTTCTGCTGGGGCTTATGCCTTGGCTGTTTTTTTTGCCAAGGTCTTTGTGGGTAGCGCTAAAAGCTGAAGGAGGCCGAAAAGAAAAGCAGGTGGTTGCTTTTTCTATCATTTGGGCTGTAGGCATTGTTTTATTTTTTGCACAATCGAAATCGCAATTGATTCCCTATGTTTTGCCGGCAATCTCGGGCATCTCAATTGTTTTGGCGTATGGTTTTTCGAAAATCGATTTGAGTCGTTTGCGAGTGGAATACGTTTGCTGGGCAGTGATTTTTCTGTTGGTGAGCGTAGGGCTTGTTTTTGCGTCTGCGAAATACCATACCGTGCCTATTCCAAGGGGACTGATGTGGGGTGTCCAGGGACTTCTTTTTGTGGGTTCCCTGATGGCGTTATGGCTTGTTCGAAAACGGCCACAAATGTCTTTTTATACCCTGATGGCAACCACCCTGTTGCTTTACGGGATTTTTCCGGCTTGTATGGCTTATTTTCAGCAATTGAGTGGGCAGCAAATCTGCCAAGCGATCCGCGAACGGAGTCCTGAAAAGGTTGATGTTTTTTGTGCTTTCGGGTTTTTCAACGATTTACCGTTCTATTTGAAGCAGTCTGTAGGTACGATAGATTGTGTGCCGGAAGAGCATACATTGGGCTACAAAAAGGAAGGATGTGGGCGTTATTTACAGGGATCGGCTATCTTGAATCGTTGGCAAGAAGATAAGCGTTGTTACGTGGTTGTGCGACATCAAGAAAAGCAGCGTTTTGAGGATTTGATGGCGGAAAATACGGTTTATCGTTTGACGCAGGACCCGCATTTTATTTTATACTCAAATAGACCATGATGGCTACGTTAAATTCTCCGGAATTATCTGTTGTTGTCCCCATGTATAATGAGGAGCCAAATGTGGACGAGTTATGTTCACGGTTGGTTGCTGTTTTAGAAAAATTGGGACGTACTTTTGAAATTGTTGTTGTGAACGATGGCAGCAAAGATCATACCTTGGAAGCTCTCTTGAAGTGGTTTAAAAAGTATCCGGACTATTTCCGCATTTTAGATTTTAACAGCAATTTCGGTCATCATAATGCGCTGTGGGCCGGCTTTGAGCATGTGCGCGGAGAAATCATTTTTACAATGGATGCCGACTTGCAAAATCCACCTGAGGAATTACCTAAGTTACTTGAAAAAATCGACGAAGGCTACGATTACGTGGGCAGTTGGCGGTTAGGGAAACGACAAGATGCTAAATGGCGGGATTGGGCCTCTAAGCTTGATAATAAGCTGCGGGCAAAAGTTTCGGACATATGTATGCGCGATCAAGGTTGTATGTTAAGGGCTTATCGTCGGTCGATTGTGGATGCCGTTGTTCGTTGTGGTGATTATACGGCTTTCATTCCAGCGTTAGCCTATAAATTTGCGTCCCGATACACGGAAGTTGGGATGAAGCATGCACCTCGTTTTAAAGGCGAGACAAAGTATGGCCTTTATTATCTGTTGAGAACGCATTTCGACTTAATGACAGGATTTTCGTTGGTACCACTGCAATGGTTTACGTTGATCAGCTTAGGGCTTTCGGTGGCCAGCCTTCTTTGGATGCTTTATTTGTTAGGTCGTCGTTTGTGGAGTGGACCGGAAGCTGATGGCATATTTACACTGTTTGCAATCCTGTTTTTTATGATAAGTGTGGCCATGGTAGGTATTGGATTAATCGGTGAGTATGTGGGGCGAATGTTTCAAATTTTGCAAAATCGGCCACGTTACATTCTTAAAAATCTTTACGAAAGCGCTTCCAAACAAGAAGATAAATAAAAAATAAGATTGACCCAGCGGTAAATTTTTCAAATCCTGTATAGTATTATGCAACCTACTTATTCACCCTCTAAATTAAAACGAGTCAGAATGTGTGGATTTTTCGCAAGAAAGGCTACAAAGGGCGGACGCGGAGTCTTAGCCGCAAGACGTCGCAAGGGACGCAGAAAGTTGTGCGCTTGATGGATTTCGTGTGAACAAAGACCAGAGAATCTGCAAAAGCAACGATTTTAAGCGTTTATACGAGCAAGGTAAAATGCTCCGTTTACGTGGTTTAGCCGTTTATTGTTTACGCTCTGTCGCTTCCGGATATCGTATGGGGATCGTGGTTTCGCGACGAATGGGATGTGCGGTCGAACGTAACAAGTTTAAGCGACGTGTTCGGAATTTATTTGGTTCAATTGTGACATTGTTGCCCAATCCTTGCGATATTTTGGTCGTGGCGAAGCATCCAAGTGTTGTGCAAATGCAATTTGCCGATCTGAAAAAAAACTTAGAAGATGGTTTCTATAAACTGGCAGAATAAAGATGTGGATGGATGGTGTAATCGTGGCGCCATTTGTTTTGTTATTTTGTACAAAATGTTTGTTTCGCCGCTTCAACACATTCTACATGTATGTTTCGGATTTCAAGTAGGTTGTCGGTTTACGCCAACTTGTTCGGAATATGCACTGCAGTGTTTACGCAAGTTTCCGTTTAAACAAGCTTGTAAGTATATTGTAAAGCGCCTCATGCGCTGTCATCCTTTTGGACAAGGAGGTTACGATCCTGTCCCTTGATTTGCTATGGATAAGAAAAATTTTATATTGGGTCTTTTATGTTTATCGGCTGCTTTTTTCTTGTTTTCTAATCAAGAAAGAAAGTTGCGCGAGCAATTGCAGTCATCTGCAAATGTTGAGAAGACCGCTGAAACTCCTGTGAAAGCGGAGGTTCCCATGGAGGGGATGGGAACTTCTTACAAGCTGCCTTCGTTTAATCCATCGCAAATGGTTACGCTTGAAAATGCCTTCATAAAGGTTCATTTTTTTTTATTAGGTGGTGCTATTCATTCGGTTGAAATGAAGCGTTTTTCGGCCGATATATCGGGCATACGGTCTTATATTTTTAACCAACAGGCGACTTATCCGGCCTTAACGTTAGCTTGGGATCCCAAACATCCTTGGACGACGGATTTTAAAATAACGGCGCAAACAGATCATTTTATTCAATTCAGCGCCGAACTGCCTGATGGAACGGTTGTGGTCCGTGGCTATCAGATTGAGAAATCCGATGCACGCAATCCCTACACGATTCGTAATGAATTTGCGATTCGTCAGTCGAACTTTACGCATGATAGCGTCTGGCTGTATTTGGGAACGATGCCTGATACGCCTGGCGACAAATACTTGGAATATTTGAATTTTGCTGTATTTGATGGTAAAAAGGTTCAGTTTAAGCGTATGGCTGATTTTGAGGCCAGCAATGGTTTTTTAGGTATCGGTCGGCATGGCGCCCATTCCTATTTGAAAAAAGAACAACCGGCTCGTTGGGTGGCCTTGAAGAATCAGTTTTTTACAGCTATTTTAACGCCTAAGAAGTCTGTGGATGGCTACTTGACTTTCCCGCGCAATGTTGAAGGGTGCCGTTTTTTAGACGGATTGGTAAAGTTTGAGCTGACAGGATCAGATGTTCGTATCGCTTCTGATTATTTTGTGGGGCCTAAGGATTTTATGCTGCTTGATAAAATGGGTGAAGGGCAAGATCAGCTGATGCAGTTTGGATTTTTTGGCGCCGTTAGCAAAATTTTATTGATGTCGATGCGAGGTATTCACGCCCTCATTCCGAATTGGGGTTGGACGATCATTTTGCTCACCATTATCATAAAAATGCTTATGTGGCCGATTACCCAAGCGCAATTGCGATCGTCCAAAAAAATGGCCAGCATACAGGTTCCTTTGAAGCAAATTCGTGAAAAATATAAAGCGAATCCGCAGAAATTGCAAATGGAAACGATGAAGTTGTTTAAGGAAAACAAGATTAATCCGGCAGCGGGTTGCTTGCCGATATTTATTCAAATTCCTATTTTTATCGGATTGTACTACATGCTGAGAACATCGTCGGAGATTCGTTTTCAATCGTTTTTATGGATAAAGGATTTGTCAGTACCGGATACGATTGCGTATTGGGGCAGTTTCCCCATTAACATTTTACCGTTATTGATGGGTATTACCATGTTTGTTCAGATGCGGATTACGCCGACGCCTTCAATGGATGGCATGCAACAGAAAATTATCAAGTGGATGCCATTCATATTTCTGGTGTTCTGTTATAGTTTTCCGGCGGCTTTAATCCTATATTGGACCGTACAAAATCTTTTTACAATTTTTCAACAATGGTTGACGAATCGAATGATGAAAAACGTTCAACCTGAACCTCTGAAACATTAATTTATCATGTCAGGACATAGTAAATGGTCTACAATTAAGAGGCATAAAGCCCTTGTGGATGCTAAGCGCGGGAAAATGTTTAGTATCATCGGTAAAGAAATTACACTGGCGGTTAAGACAGGTGGTAAAAATCCTGATTTTAATCCTCAACTGCGTACGCTATTGGCGAAAGCGAAGTCAGCGAACATGCCAAACGATAACATTCAGAAGGCCATTCAGAAAGGAGCCGGTGAAATTCCTGGTCTTCAAGTCGAAGAGCTGATTTATGAAGGTTATGGCCCTGGCGGTGTTGGTTTTATTGTTGAGGTGACAACCGACAATAAGAATCGTGCAGTTTCGGAAGTTCGTAATGCATTTTCTAAGTGTGGTGGCAATATGGCCAATTCAGGCGCTTTGGCTTTTACGTTTCAGCGCAAGGGCCAATTCCTTGTCGCGAAGGACAAAATTGACGAAGATCGCTTGTTAGAAATAGCCTTGGATGCGGGTGCGGAAGATGTTACGACTGAGGATGATTACTATGAGGTGATCTGCAGTCCTTCCGATTTTTACACGGTTTCGAAAGCCTTTGAGGATGCACAATTGGAAACTGAATCAGCTGACTTAGTCTATTTGCCTGTGACAATGGTCCCTGTCAATGATGCCGATTTGGGCACGAAATTGCTTAAGTTAGTTGAGCGTCTTGACGATTTGGAAGACGTAAAAGAAGTCTATACCAATTACGAAATGGATCCATCGCTCAATCTAGAATCATAGATGGAAATTTTATCCGAGACACCCGAATGGGTCTGTGTGGATAAAAAACCTGGCGTTTCCACAGAAGCTGTTTTGCAACAGTTTAAGAGGGATCGTCGGGGATCAAAATTTTCCTGCATTTATGCATTGGATGCGGATGTTAACGGTTTCTTGTTGTTGGCAAAAACTTTAGATGCGCGTGATTGCTTGAAAAACGCTTACGGTTCGGATCAATTAACTTTTACATTTGCGTGCGTAGGGAAAAGACATACAGCCGGTCCGAAGGATTGGACTTGCGACCTGTCGATTGCTTGGGATGCTTGCAAGCAGCGTTCTTATCCAAACAAAAATGGCAAAAAGACGTTTACGAACTTTAGGATTCAAGGTGAATATGGGCCTTACCTATCGGTATTAGCGACAACAAAGTTTTTAAGGCCACAGCAAATTCAAACTCATTCACATTTTACTTTTTTTGATATTTTAGGTGATGATCTATGGATTCCGTGTCCGCATTGGGTATATTTGGAAGATTTGAAGTCGTCCGTAAAGAAGTCAACGAATAGCCCAATTTCGACAGGGCTGCATCTGGCCTTAATACGGCTTGTTTTTAATTTCATGGGTACGCAAGTTGTTCTTGAAAAGCCTGAGCCTAAACAATGGCTTGTGTTAGGCAAGGTTTTAGAGCGTTATGTACGTTGATTTAGGGTTGTTGCATGCAATTGAGTAAACATTGCTTGAATAAGGCAGGAATCATCCCTGTGCACATTGACAGGGATCAGATGCTTTGTAAAGTTAGGCAGCCTATAACGCCACAAACTGTGCAGATGGTCCATTACTTAAGTCAATTTTACGGCAAAGAGGTTTTACTGGAATATATTGACAACAAAGTCTTTGCTGATGAGCTCAAAATGGCTTGTTTTAACGATGTTTCTGATACGGATCATAGCGTAAAACCCATTTCTAAGCAGCTTACGCAAATCTTACAAGAGAGTTTTTATCAGCAGGCTTCAGATGTGCATTTTATTCCAAATGCGAAAGGGGCGACCATCTATATAAGACGGCAAGGGCGACTGCTACGTTTTAAGTCGGTTGATCAATCCACGCAAAAAGCTTTTGAGAATCTCATAAAATTGAAGGCCAGTCTGAATACTACGGATCGGTTACATCCACAAAATGGCCAATTTCAGGTGTTTTTACCCAACGATAGCATGAGTTGTCGTGTGTCTACCCTTCCGTGTTTACATGGCGAAAGTTTTGTTGTTCGATTACTTTCTGAAAAACGTACGGAAGCCGATTACCAAGATGGGTTGCTCCGGACAAAATTTGCAGCTGCATTCAAAGGATGCGGGTTAGGGTTATGGCTTATTTCGGGCCCCATTGGTAATGGTAAGACAACATCCTATTATCGCTTATTAAAAACGTTAGATCATAAGCGTGTGTTAAGTTTGGAAGACCCTATAGAATTACCACAGCCCTCTCTTGTTCAGATCAAGCTTTCAAACGAGACCGCGCCACAGTTGCTGCGTAATGTTTTAAGGCAGGCTATCGATGTGGTGGGCATTGGAGAAATTCGTACACCGCAACAACTAAAGTTGGCAGTTAATGCATCGATAACAGGCCATTGTACGTTAGCAACCTTTCACGCAGGTTCTGTACGAGAGGTTATCCAGCGTTTGAAAAACTTCGGATATGCGGAAGATTTGCAGCGGACGTTTTTACGAGGCATTCTTTTTCAATCTTGGACAGAAGTTCCTCCGCGTACGTTATCCTTCACAGAAAAGCTTTTTAGCGAGCTACGGGGCGGTTTCGTATTTTAGGTAATTTGGCAAAGCGTTGTGGTAGGATGAAAATACGTTGCTGATATTTGACCAATCCTTACTCCAAAGTGTACTGCCTTCGAGGATGCTGTACGTAGTTGGGCCAATGGCCTGAGTTTTACGGCCACGATTAACCTTGTGGTAAAACGTCATTCCAGCTGGGATCTTTGTGTCTAAGGAGTGAAGCTCTAAACAACAGGGATAGAAACCAGCCGTTTCCCATTTTTGAAAGTTGATCGGTGGCTCCCATTGTTCTTTGCAATAATACGGCAACAGCAATGAGCCGTACAAGGGTATAACGTCGTTCATGGGTTCTAGTGTACGAATGGCTTCGCGATGGCCACCGTCCGGAGAAATTTTAGATTTATCGCTGGTGAGCCAGTAATTCGGATGGGTGCGGCCAGTCATAATATGGGCTTTGATGGTAGGTGGTGTTTGTGAGCGATAGGAATACAGTCCTGTCATGTTGTTGAAGTAACTATCGTAGGGATCTACCATGCTTCGCCAATCTGCCCAGGAATTCGTTAAAACAGTTAAGGAATCAGTTACGATGAAAGCTGGCTGTGTATCGGTAGTATTAAAATCCCCTTTAATATAGAGCGGATAAGGGCACCAAATCGTTAAGCCACCTGTTGGAATCTTTGATGCGTTAATGAGGCGAACGCCAATATCAATAACGTTAGTGTTTTTAGGTGTAAAAGAGGTTTCATTTGTTCGATTTGTGATATAATTTTTTCTAATATCGTTTGTGCCTACTGTATAATTACGTGGCCCTAGGTTTGCTCCAACCCAATATGTGTTAACGGCTAAAGTATGATTGTAAATTTTCCAATTGTCTGAGCTTATGTTACATAATTTAGCAACATCAATGTCGATAATTTGTATCCATTTTGCACGATTTCGGTCGTACATGAAAATGGGCGTATTGGAATCTGGCACAACGGGTGTGGCGGTTGCATCTGGTTCCCAGTGATTATAATTTTCAGTCGATTCAACGAGCTTATGTGGGCCGAAATTAATATCTGTTGAAGAAGTTGGTGTGGTGTTATAGGTTGTATTGTAATAAACTTCACCCGTGTAGGTTGGGTCTTTACTTTTTGTATGACAACATAATTTTCCATTGTCTATTTTATTAAAATAGTAATTAGATTCGATGCTGTTACTTGCTGTAGGTATGTTATTTTCATTTGTTTTATAAAAAGCAACACCTTCATCTTCAGAGTAACGCATACTTGCATCATAAATATACTTTTTCTGATTTATCAGAGCATAGTAACGACTGATAAAGATATTATCTTTTGCTGGATGAAAGATGGGATTAGGAGCAAAGGTATTATTTTCAGCTGACTTGCAACAACTTAACCCATAGCGTGTGTAAAAGGTGTCGACTGTAGTGGATATACCGGTGCTTTCGGAGAAGGAAATTAATAGTTTTAATTGAAGATGCGGATGATTGCATAATTTTTGCATTTCAACCAATCGAGCTTTTTCGGTCAATTGATACTCATTTAATCCTCTCAAAGAACTAAATGCAGTTTTAATGTTTCCTATTCGGTTGGTAAAGATCCTAGAACTGCTTACTTTCGAAGAGTCGGTTAGGTTATGCATGCCGGTCACGTAGTCCAACAGACGAGCATTAGCCGATTTTCCGCCATCTTCGATCGGCCACCAATAGCCCCAGTCGTTTTCTGGATCAAACCCACATGGGCGATAAATACGGCTGCGTGTCAAAAATTTGCCTTTAAAGGTTTTATAGATATAATGTTCATAGTTTTTATAAGCAGGATTGGTTGCATTACTGTAATAGTTTAAAAGTTCCTTGTCGAGAAGATGAAAAGAAGAATAATACTTGCCAGCACTTTTAGGCAAGTAAGGGTTTTTAAAGTTATCGTAAAAGGAGCTATTGTCGTACAAACAATACTTATCTGGAATTTTTATAGAGCTAAAGGTGGATGTTGTATCGTTTTCGTTAATTCTTAGAAAATGTCCTGCAATATTGAAGCTGCTTGTACTACGACCGAAGCCTTTAGCTTGATCTTGTGTGTGTATCCTATAATAACGTGCATTTCCGTTGATTTGTACAGGTTTTTCAAAAGTGGTGTCTGTAACATTTTGTACTCGTATAGCCAAATCTCCTTCGGCATAAAGGGAAAAATCGCACAGAGGATTACGTTCGATTTCTATGGTTTGTACCATACGATAGGTCCAATCGTTCATGAAAGCAGAATTGACATCGAATTTGCCTATAAGGTAAATTTCCGATAAATAGCGTTCGTCGTTGATGTTTTTGTTGTTGCTTTGCCAGAAAACAGGACCGCCTTTTATGCTCCAAGAATTATCTTCTATTTGTAACGGGAAATCGTCGGGTACAATTTGCTGCTTGCTGAGCGATCCATTGAAATCAATGATGCCGTTTGCTGTTATCGATTTATCTTTGTCGTAAAACGCAGTTGTACCTAAGAAAATGTTGGTTTCTCTAGGATTTTGCATCATTTGATAAACGTAGTCGCGACCTAGGGACATCAAATTTTCGGATAGGTAATATGCTTGCGTTTCTTGAATAAATAGGGATGTCTGGCGACTTTCAAGAAGCGTTTTGTTAACGCATAGGCGTAACGTTCCTGTTAAGATAAATAAAAAAATCAATGAAGTAAAAACGACATTTCCACGGTGTCGCTTCCTTCGGGTATAACGAATGTCCATTATAATAAATTCTAATGTATATGAAATAATTTGCAATACCTAAAGTAAGAATCAAATAAAATTCATGACACTTTACGGTGATTATAGCTCGAACTTCATTGACTGAAAAACCTGCAGTAGGGGGTAAAACAAACAGGCGACTGCTAAAAACAAAATCAATGCCATGAGCAAAATGCTAACTGGTTCGAGCCATTTGGATAACCCTAGCAACTGATTTTCGTAACGCTTGTAATAATCCGCAGATAATTGCCGTAGATTTTGTATCAATCGATTGTCAACCTCAGATGTTTGTAAGACGTGAGAAAAATCCTCAGGCAAGTCTTCTAAAGCCATAGACAGCCGTATGCCATTCGATAAAGCAACAGACATTTTATCGACAGAGAACTTTTTGGGCAAATTTTCCGCAGCTAAGGTTAAACATTCAAGTAGCGGTATTTGGTTTTCTAAAAGCTCAGCTAAATTCATTGCGAACAGTGTATACTTAAAAGACGGGAACCAATGGCTTAAGAGACGATTAAGTCCATTTTGTACAGAAATTTTTTTAGTCTTCATCCAGAGATACAACCCGCAAAAACCTACACCGGCGATCATAAAAACTTTGCCTAAGTGGCGGTTTGAGTGGAATAAAAAGCTCAAAAAATCATTTATCGGTATGCTTTGTTGGATAAAAAATGCCTCAAACTGAGGGAGTAAAAAAGAACTCATCAGTAGTAAAAATACAACGATGGTCACTAAAACGCAGGTTGGATAAATAAGACTCTGTAGCATTTGCTTTCGGATTTTTTGCTGTAGATGCATAAGCTCTATCAGTCGTTCTAAGGCTTGCGGCAGATAACCGCCGACTTCCGCCGATTGCAAAAGCTTTATCGACTGCTGGCCCAAGTTTAATCGCGGATCGCTCAATAAGGGATACATGTAAAAGCCGTTCGAAAGACGATCAATGGCCTTGGCGATAAAATACTGCAAAGAATGGTTAAAAGGCATATCCGCCATTTGCCGTAAAGCATTTATCAGAGATATGGATGTAGAAAGTTGAGCGCGTAATTTTTCAAAAAAGATAAGCCAATGCTTCTCTTGAATGGGGGGTAAATCAAGCCTTTTAAAAATTTTTTCAAAAATATCGCCTACGCTAAAAACCTGACTGCAGTAGTCGTTTCTGCCCAGCAACTTGCGTAAACATTGACGATGTGAAGATGCAAAGACGCAACGCCACTTCCAGATTTCATGCGTGCTGAACACCTTGCAAAAAAACAACATGCTTTACGCTATAAAAATAATGGCCGTTTTAGCAAGCCAATTTACAGGAATCTTGGATTGCGCGAGAAAAAACAAAACTGCGTCGTCAACTCAGCGGATTGCCCATGTAAGCCTGGTTCAAGCATAGTGCCTTTAAAATAAACTCCATGACGGCATCCAGGGGTGTAAATGCCCTCAGTATCGATCATTTTTCGCGAATTTAAGTAAAAAATCCCTGTGGATCCACCGTAACTGAAAAAGGTTACAGGCCCCGTTTCATCGGCATTTGGCTTTAAGTAGGCAACAGGAAGGTTGGAAAAACTAGATGCCGTCTCTGCGATCTTATTGGATGTATTAAAGGTAACAAGCGTCCTGTAAAGCGGATAACACAGCTGTCCATTTCTAACGATGGATGAACCTACGTAATAGAGCGTGCCTCGGCCTCCAGAAATCATACCGCGTTCTTCAATCAGCAGTAGACAATTGCCAACCTTAGGAAAGGTGTATGACGACATATTTGCTTTTGTAAAATTCAAAGCCGTTCCCGAAGTCGTAGAGTTTCCTTCTGATGAAAATACATAAAACGACAATGCATTGTGTACGTCTTTTTCAAAGAATTTTCCGAAAATTCGCAATGACTCATTTAACTTATTATACCCAGAAATAAGACGGTATTGATTGAGTTGAGCTAAAAAAAACTGCATGATGCCTGCCAACACAATAGTCGACAAGGTTCCTGCAATAATCACTTCAACCAACGTAAATCCTTTTTTTCGACTCCTCAACATTGCCTCTTGATTATAGAGAAAAACGAATGATGAGTAAATAAAATTATCACGAAAAATGGATCCATCAACATAACCTGTTGTAAGGTAGGAAATGGATAGAAAACTGTGCCCGTAAACAAACACACCTCGAAGGAAACACCTGCAGGAGTTTCCTTCGAGGCTTTAGTCTCTTACGGAATGCTACAAGAACATCCGTGAAGGTCGCTTATAAAAAATGATTTATAGTAAGGTTGCTAAACGCTGTAAAACGTCTACGCAGCGATTGCTGTAACCCCATTCGTTGTCATACCAGCTGACCAACTTAAAGAAGCGATCATTGAGTTCGATTCCCGAACCTGCGTCAAAAATGGAAGAACGTGTGTCGTGGATGAAATCGCTGGAGACAACTTCGTCTTCGGTATATCCCAAAATGCCTTTCAAAGACCCCTCGGAAGCCTCCTTCATTTTCTTGCAAATCTCTGCATAGGAAGTGGGGCGCGTGGTCTTTACGGTCAAATCAACGACAGAAACCGTTGGTGTAGGTACACGGAAAGACATGCCAGTTAACTTGCCCTTTACCTCTGGCAAAACCAAACCTACCGCCTTGGCCGCTCCAGTTGTCGAAGGGATAATATTGATGGCAGCCGTACGTCCACCTTTCCAATCTTTCTTGGATGGACCATCTACCGTCTTTTGTGTCGCGGTATAGCTATGAACGGTTGTCATCAACCCTTCTTCAATACCAAAGTTCTCCAAAATAACCTTCGTAATAGGAGCCAAGCAGTTGGTTGTGCAGGAGGCATTCGAAATAAGTGTATCAGATTTTTGTAAATCTTTATCGTTTACGCCCATAACAATGGTACGAATCTTATCGCCCTTAGCTGGAGCAGTAATTAAGACCTTCTTGGCACCAGCTGTAAGATGTCCTTGAGCCTTCTCGTCAGAGGTAAATAAGCCAGTCGACTCGATAACCACGTCTACATTCAAATCTTTCCAAGGTAACGCTGTAGGTCCTTCTTTAATAGCTAAACATTTGATTTCGTGCCCATTAACAACCAACACGTCTTCGCCTTTTGCCTCCACAGTTCCGTTAAAACGACCTTGAGTCGAATCGTATTTGAGCAAATAAGCTAAATTATCAGCACCAACTAAATCATTGATAGCTACAACTTCAAAATCTTTACCCAATAAGCCTCTTTCCGTTATTGCGCGAAAAACCAGACGACCAATACGGCCAAACCCATTAATCCCAATTCTTGTTTTCATAACAGTAAAAATTGTATCCTACTTGAGGTTTTTTGTAAACCTTTATTTTGTACTTTTTTTACCAGAATTACGTCGATGCGTCCTGATAGCGTTCATAAAAGGATCGCGAATTTTAAACCGTATGAAATGTTCAATAGGAAGGAATGTGAATTTCCACAGCCAGCTAAAGGCCTTTAAATAGGAAGCATCTTCATTTATCTTGTCTGCAAAGGGTGTCAAATGTGCGTACTTGAAATATTCGACACTATGAGGATAGAAGAATTGCAAAAAATATTTAACGAAATTTTCGCGAAACAACCAAATTTTTAGGATAAAATGAATGCATGTAGGATTTTTATCCCCCAGGTGACTCCGGATGCTGCAATTAAATTTGGCGGGCAGACTGATGTAACGGTCTCTGTCAATCAACAGATTGAGCGCATCTTGGTCCTGTAGGGTAATGTGAGGGCAGGTATTTGTTTTAAAAAAGTTTGTAACCCGCTCGAACAACTTCCACTGACGAAGTGCATCCAGATTGAGTAGCAAAAACCCTGAGTTAAAAAATTCTGCGTGAAGTGGCATGCCAATTCGCAACTTGCGAGCTTTGTAAATCTTGGCTGGAAAAAAATTGTCCTCTTCGCTAACGGCTCCCAGTAAACAATTTTCCATTGGAATGTCCCATACTTCGCCCAGATCTCCCAAGACAATGATGTCTGCGTCCATAAAAATGGCTTTATCCAAATGGGCCAAAACCTCAGGAATGACAAGCCGGTAAAAAATTGCGGAAGTATAACGCGAATGAACGTGAAAATTTTCAAAAACTGCTTGCTTTTTAATGTTGACGACTTCTATTTTGTTATCGCCCAGATCCCATTGCAGAAGCTTCTGTATATTTTCAGGCTTAATGCCGCAATCGAACAGATAAAAATGGAAACGACGCTTCGAATTTTTTACGACAGAAATGATGGTTGCTGCTGCGTGACGTATGTATCGATCATCACAAGTTAGAACAATCGCAATTTCGTCCATGGTTATTTCAAGGTTGGGTAGAGTAAAGTGTCGCGGATGTTATCGGCTTCTGTTAGCAAAATGCAGAGGCGATCAATTCCAATGCCCATGCCTCCAGCCGGTGGCATACCATATTCAAGTGCCATTAGAAAGTCGTTGTCAACTTTTTGCGTCTCTTCGCCGGCTTGCGCTTCAAACATTTCTCTTTGAACAAATGGATCATTTTGTTCCGAATAGGCAGGAGCAATCTCTTGACCGTTGATATACAGCTCAAAAACGTCGATGTAACGAGGATCTTTCGGGTTGAGTTTTGCTAACGGACACAGCTCTTTGGGCAATTGTGTGACGTAGGTCGGCTGAATGAGGTTAGGCGCAACGCATTTTTCAAAAACGTTGTTCGTGACTTCAAAATCTTCGGCTTCTGAATTAACTTCAATTTCTAAAGCTTTGCAAGCTTGCAACTTTTCTTCACGTGAATGTGAAAACCATTGTGGATCTTTTGTGGCATCTAAAATGCACTGTGTGTAGGTAATTTCCTTCCATGCACCGCTTAGCTCAATGGTTTGTCCGGTGTAACTTGTTAGGCTTGTTTTACCAATAACCTTTACGCAAAGATACTGAATAAGATCGTAAATCAGCTGCATCATGCCACGATAATCAGAGTAAGCTTGATAAAGTTCGATCATAGTAAATTCGGGATTATGGCGACGTGAAAGTCCTTCGTTACGGAAATTTCGGCCAATTTCGAATACGCGATCGTAGCCTCCAATGAGCATACGCTTTAAATACAACTCCAAAGAAATACGTAGGTAAAATTCACGATTCAAAGCGTTCATGTGGGTTGTGAACGGCCGTGCGGCTGCTCCACCAGCGATATCTTGCAGCATGGGGGTCTCAACTTCTACGAAGTCGCGATTCCACAAGAATTCGCGGATGCCCTTGATGATGTTGGACCGTTTGAAAAAGCGTTCACGAGAATCCTTGTTGACGATCAAATCTAAATACCGTTGGCGGTAGATGGTGTCAGGATTGTTTAAGCCGTGAAATTTATCTGGTAAAGAGCGGAACGATTTAGACACCAACGTGTAAGATCGGGCCCTTACGGTAATTTCTCCGGTAGATGTCCTGAAAACATCGCCCTCAACGCCCACGAAGTCGCCTATGTCCAGCTTTTTGAACTCCGTGTAAGATTCTAAGCCAATGCCCGTATCTTCGTTGTTAGAAACATAGACTTGCAGTGTGCCCTTTTGATCTAAAAGCTTTAAAAAGGATGCTTTGCCCATAAGACGAAAAGCAATGATACGTCCGGCAACAGCTACCTTTTCGCAATCTTTACCGTTTTTTTCTGCGTTCGTGAAAAGCTCGATCACTTTTTGAGAAGTATGCTTTTGCTTGAAATTTGCCTGAAACGGATTTTTGCCTTGTTGGCATAAATTATCAAATTTCTCTTTCCGAATTGCGAACAACGTATTTTCGTCTTCCATAGCAAATCCAAAGAACAACATTCCGTCCATTCAGGCAAGGAAATTCTGAAGCCAAATTACATTTGAGTCTTAGTGAAACGAAAACACCTGTGTGTTTTTGGCAAGAAGGGGTGAACCTAGCCTACCGATTCTTTGGCTCTCGTGAAGGCGAATTGGTATTGCGACGTGGGCCGAAACTACGCTTAGGCGGTTGAGATTGAGAGACTGTCTGTTTTAATCGGTAGCAAATACGTGCTTGATTTAAGTCGTACGGACTCATTTCCATCTTTACGCGATCTCCGACGCCTATTTTTATAAAATTCTTCCTTAATTTTCCTGAAATATGGGCCAATAATTCGTGATTATTATCAAGTCTTACCCTAAAGGTAGTTCCTGGCAATACGGTGACAACGTTTCCCTCAACTTCAATAGTTTCTTCCATTTATGATGGTTTATAGTTTGAAAATTTTCGTCTCCGAGTCAAGTGTTATTTGATAAAACTCCCACATAAACTAAAAAAGACCTTTGGAAGTTTAAAAGAAACGTCTTTAGGAAGTCGAAAAACGATAGAATAGCAACCCTTAGATGTCTGTAAGGTAGTTGTACATTTGTATAAACTTGCTTGAAAAGTTTTTTTATCAAGTGTAGTATGTATCCATGCCGACCTATTTGTATCGAGTCTTGGTGCCGAATGTAAAGCGCGATGCGTGTCCTATTTTTGAAGTGGATCACGGAATTAACAATAAGTTAACACAGGATCCCCAAACGGGATATCCGGTTGAAAGAGTATATACGGTTCCCAATCTATCGAAGGGGTATTCTGAAGGTCATACCAAACAATTGCTTACAGACAAAAATATTGCAAGCCATGGTTTTACGAAATACGTGCGTGATCCTATTTCAGAGTGTTACGTAAAAACAGTTGGCCATGAAGGTCCTGCAAGTTTTCCTTGTTCAAAAGAGGGTGCGCTATGAATCCACTTACAGGTATTTTACTTCCCGTTTTTTCTCTGCCATCAAAGGGAGGAATAGGTTCTTTTGGCGCCATGGCTTACCGTTGGATCGATTTATTAAAGCAAGCAGGGTTAAATGCTTGGCAAGTTTGTCCTTTAGGGCCTACCGGATTTGGGGAATCGCCCTATCAAGCGCTTGGAGAGTCGGTGTTTAATCCATTGTTTATTGATTTGGAAGATTTCGTTCAACGAGGTTGGTTGACGGAGCAAGAAAGTCAAGGCTTCCATGGAAACAATCCTCATACCATTGATTACGAACAGGTTGAAGGCTATAAAACACCTCTGTTGATGCTGGCCTATGAACGGTTTTTAGAAAAAGACGATACGGAGGCATTTAACCATTTTAAGGAGGAAGAGAATGAAGATTTGGATGTTTTCGCAACCTTTAGTGCACTTAAGAAGCGATTTAACAAAGCGCCTTGGTGGCAATGGCCTCGCGAATTTCATTCCTATCGGAATCCAGAGGTGGAAACTTACAGAAAAGTTTGCAAGAAATTTGTAGATTTCTTTAAGTTTGAGCAGTGGATTTTAACCGAGCAGTGGATGAAAATACGAAATTATGCCCGACAAAGCGATATAGAGCTTATAGGCGATCTACCGCTATATGTTGGACAAGACAGTGCTACGGTTTGGGGTAATCGTAAGTTGTTTGTGTGGGATACAAGCCTTGATCGGCCACTGGCTGTTGCAGGTGTACCGCCTGATTATTTCTCTAGCGATGGTCAGCTTTGGGGGAATCCTGTGTACGATTGGCACTACCAGGAGTGTCGAGAGTATGATTGGTGGCTTAAGAGGATTCGTAAGCAATTAGAATGGTTTGACAGGGTTCGCCTGGATCATTTTCGGGGCTTTTATGATTACTGGTCGATTCCTTTCGGTGAAAAAACTGCGCGGCATGGGCAATGGTTACAAGGACCTCAGCATAAATTGTTTGCAACACTCGAGCGAAACTTTCCACAAATGCCATTCATTTTAGAAGATTTGGGAGATTTGCATAAAAAGGTTCGTGAGTTTAAAGCAACATTGAAACTTCCAGGGATGGCCGTCGTGCAGTTTGCCTTTGAAGGAGGGCCTCAAAATCCTTACTTGCCGGACAATTGGCAAAAATTGCAGGTTGTTTATACGGGCACGCACGATAATGATACGACGTGCGGATGGTTTAAGGGCTTAACAGCAAAACAGCGACAGCAGGTGGCAACGATTATGAACGAGGTTCTTGATGAAACCAATGTAGCCAAGAAGATTATCCGATGGATTTTAAAACATAGGACCAGTCAACATGTCATCATCCCTTTGCAAGATATTTTAGGGTTAGGCTCAGAGGCTCGCACGAACACACCTGGTACAGTAGGTCAAAATTGGCGCTGGCGCTGTTCAAAGCAAGATTTCCACGAAAATTTTTTTGATGTTATCCAATAGGCTCCTCGTTTTTGCGAAAAATTCGATCAGTCATACTCAGTCATACTTGAAGTAAATGGTTGATAAAAACTCTACAGTTGTGGGTGGCACTTGACCTTTAAATGTAAATATTTACACGGACCGTGTTAAAAATATTAACGAAAAGAGCTTGTTGTTTATCTAAAATGGAGTATAATAGGAGCATGACAACAGTTACTTTTTTTGGAACACAACCTTACGATGAACAATTTTTTAACGCAATCCATTCCGAGAAAAATTTGGGCTTCAGTTTACATTTTCTAAAGCCGAATTTATCGGAAGCAACGGTAGATTTAGCTCGTGGAAGCGAGGTTGTTTGCGTGTTTGTGAACGATGTTGTTAACAAGGCTGTTATTGATACTTTGTATAAAAATGGAACCCGCTTAATTGCGTTACGTTGCGCAGGGTTCAATAACGTAGATCTAGAGGCCGCTGCCGGTAAGATTAAGGTGGTTCGTGTGCCAGCCTATTCGCCCTATGCGGTTGCCGAATACGCATTGGGATTGATGTTAGCTTCCAATCGTCACATTTGTCAAGCCTCCAAACGTACACGTGAGGGTAATTTTTCGTTGAATGGCCTTATGGGATTCGACATGCATGAAAAGACTATCGGTATTATAGGTACAGGAAAGATTGCCAAGGTGCTTATAAACCTGCTCGGTGGCTTTGATGTAAAGATTTTGGCCTACGATATTTTCCAAGATGATGCTTTTGCTAAGGCTCATGGAGTCCAATATACAACGTTGGATCACTTGTTTGAAGCTTCGGACATCATTTCACTGCATTGTCCACTTACCCCTGAAAGCCGTTATATGATCAACGACGAAACTATCAATCGCATGAAAAAAGGCGTCATGATTATTAATACGGGTCGTGGCCTATTGATCGATACGCAAGCGCTTATTAGGGGCTTGAAGAGCGGTAAAATTGGTTTTGCAGGCTTGGATGTATACGAGAGTGAAGGCGATTATTTCTATACAGACCATTCAGATCAACCGATTGAAGATGATGTTTTGGCCCGCCTTTTGTCTTTCAATAATGTGCTTGTAAGCTCGCACCAAGCTTTCTTTACGAAAGAAGCGCTTACGAACATTACGAGTACGACGCTAGAAAACATACAGGCTTTTATCGACAGCAAGCCGCTTGTAAACGAAGTCACGCAGACGTCCCAGTAAAGCTTGCAGGAGCAGTGAATAGCCTTTTAGATCGCTTGTATAAGCATTCTTGGGCTTCTTCTATAGACTTGCGCTTGTAAGGGTGTGGGGTTGTTAATTAACCTTTGTTTGGAGGCCGCCCCAACAATTAAGCTCTGAAGGGGTTTTTTTAGGTCTCAACTTTGGGAGACCTTTTGTGTTGTACGAAAGTAGGAGTTTGTGCCTGTTTTTGAAATCATGTGTTAGCTATTTTGTTTGGGAATGCGGAATATATATGGATTTCACAAGCTTATATGTTGGGTTTTTGTTTAAATTTTTATAAAAATTTTTTATAAAAATACATAAGTTTTTTGAAAAACTTCCGTTATATCTAATAAAGGCTTGCGTGTTTTGTGGAAAGATTCCATGATAACGCACGTTAACAAAGTATGAGTATAAGGCAAGAGATTCGTGATATATGGGAAACAAAAACGAAAGTAGATAATGCTTCCGTGTGGATGGGGAATCGTGTGCGCTTATCACGTAATATCGAAAATATTCCATTTTCGAGTCAAGCATCTTCGGCTCAAAAACAGGCGATCGTGGAACGTTTGTATAAGGCTTTCGCGCCTATTTTGCCTTTAGACGAATGTGTTGAGCTTAGGTGGAGTGATTGCAATTCTAACGAAAAAGAGCTTCTAAAAAACCTGTTCTACCTGGACTTTCCGTGTGACGAGACCGTTATATGGTATCATCCCAAGCAACACGTGCAGGTTATTGCTAACAATGGTGATCATGTACAGTTACAGCTTACTTTGTCTCGTTTGCAACTTAAAACGATGTGGAAAAAATTGGACGCGTTAGATTCTTTGTTGGAACAAAATTTGACTTACGCCTTTGATCCTACATGGGGGTACTTTACCAGCAACCCGCACGATTTAGGTTGTGGGCTTGTGGCGGAAACGTATCTGCATTTGCCAGCCCTTTGTTTTTTAAAAAAGCTGCCGACCCTTTTAGAAGCTACACAAGAGCTACAGTTAAGTTTGCTCCCAGCCCACCTGGATAAGGATAAAATAATGGGTCATCTTTTCTTTTTGTCCAATTTAGACGCGTTGGGGGGCGATGAAAACACCCTCTTAGATCACGTGAACAACATGGCGCAACGATTGTGCCAGTTAGAACATCGGGCACGTGAGGTGGTGGCAAAGGATAATATAACACTTTTACAAGATAGTATCAGTCGTTCGTTAGGGTTATTGGGCCGTTGTTATGAAATATCTTACGAGGAGTCTATGAACTTACTTTCGATTGTTTTAATGGCCATAGATATGGGATTTATTTCTAATAAAAAACGTCGTGCCGTTCTTAGGCTTTGGCAATCTATGTCGTCCGTTTGCTTGAAAGAATTCTTTAGCAAGGACGTTTTAACAATAGACAAAGTCCGAGCAGATGTTTTGCGTGCCTATTTTTCAAAAATAGACGATCCTTTTTTCTTAAAAGTGAAAGGAGGCAGCTATGTTTCATAATTTAACACCCAAGGCACAGCAAGTTTTTGTTTTAGCCAAAAAATTTGTTTTGAAGTTTCAACATAAGTGCTTAGGGACCGAACATTTATTGTTAGGGCTTTTAGAGCTCAAGCAGAGTATTGCCGTTCGGGTTCTTCAAAAGATTGGCTTGGATATTGACACCATTCACGATACGTTGTTGCAACATGTTGCGTCTGGAAAAACCGAGGAGGTGGATTACGCTTGCGTTGAAAAAATATCAAAAAATTCAACCGACGTTCCAGTTACGCCACGCGTACAGAAAGTTTTTAAATTTGCAGAGAAGATATCTAAAGATTTTCAGCACACTTACATTGGGACCGAACATCTCTTGTTAGGTTTATTGGAAGAAGGCAAGGGGTTAGGGGCTCGAATTTTGAAGGTGCTTGATATTGACCCTCAGACCTGTAAGCATGAAATTTTGGCCGAAATGATGCCCAATAAAAATGACGATGACGACGATGAGGATTTGTATAACGATGACGATTCGATAGACGACGATTTTGATAACGACGATTCGTTTTTTTCGTTAGGGACAAGCAAAACGAAACCTTCTATTTTAAAGAATTTCGGTTTGGATTTGACGCAAAAAGCAAGAAATAAAGAGCTTGATCCTGTTATTGGGCGTGAGAAAGAGATTCAACGTTTGATACAGGTCCTGTGCCGCCGAACCAAGAATAATCCGGTGCTGATTGGAGAAGCTGGTGTTGGTAAAACGGCTGTGGTTGAGGGATTGGCTCAGCATATAGTCGCAGGAAAAGTACCTGCAGAATTGGTTAATAAGTCGATATACAACTTGGATTTGGCCCTTCTGTTATCGGGCACGAAGTATCGTGGACAATTTGAAGAACGTTTGAAGAACCTCATGGACGAAGTTAAAGGTTCGAATATTATTCTGTTTTTGGATGAACTTCATACCATCGTGGGAGCGGGTTCGGCGGAAGGTTCCATGGATGCTTCTAACATACTAAAACCGGTGTTAGCTCGTGGACAACTGCAGTGTATTGGCGCAACCACATTGGATGAGTATCGACGCTATATTGAGAAGGATATGGCCTTAAATCGTCGATTTCAAGCCATTTTAGTCGAGCCAACTTCTACAGAAGACACTCTAAAGATTTTAGAAGGTATTAAGTCGCATTACGAGGATTTCCATAATGTTCGCTATTCGGATGCTATTTTAGAGCAGTCCGTTGGTCTTGCGCAGCGTTACGTTACCGATCGCGTTTTCCCTGATAAGGCGATTGATTTACTGGATGAAGCGGGTGCTCGAACCAAGATCATGGGTGCGATGTTAGCGCCTTCGACAGAAACCTTAGATCAAGCTATTCAGGCTATAAATCAGAAAAAATTTACAGCCATAAACGATCAAAAATTTGAAGAAGCGGCTCGTTGGCGCGATAAAGAGCAGACGTTGATTGCTGAACGGAGCCAATTGTTAGAAAATTGGAAGAGAAATTCAAAAACAAAAAAGATTCTAGTAAAGGAAGAAACCTTGCAGCATATTGTTTTTGATTGGACCGGTGTTCCTATTGAACGCATGCGCACGCATAAGTTGCAACAATTTTTGAATTTGGACAAGATTTTAGAAGAACGTGTGGTGGGCCAACAAGAAGCCATTTCGTCGCTTACCAGGGCCTTAAAACGATCTTGTGCCAACCTTCGCGATCCCCAGCGACCGATAGGTTCTTTCATGTTCTTAGGGCCTACGGGTGTTGGAAAAACGTATCTCATTAAGATTTTGGCAGAGCAGATTTTTGGACGTCCGGAAGCCATTGTTCAACTGGATATGTCTGAATACATGGAAAAGCATACGGTCGCAAGGCTGATTGGTTCGCCTCCGGGTTATGTTGGCCATGAAGACGGTGGGCAGTTGACAGAAGCTGTTCGTAGAAAGCCTTACTCAATTGTGCTTTTTGACGAGATAGAAAAAGCGCATCCGGATGTTATTCAAATTCTTTTGCAGGTTTTGGAAGAAGGCCATCTGACGGATGCATTGGGGCGTCGTGTTGATTTCAAGAACACTATCATTGTTATGACTTCCAATGTGGGGGCTCAAGCGTTGCAAAAAGATACAGGTTTAGGATTTGGTATACCCTCACAAACGGCAAGATTTGAGCAGATACAGTCGAATGTTCAAGAGGCGTTAAAATCGGCGTTTCAGCCCGAGTTTTTGAACCGTATCGACGAGACTATTATCTTTAGGCCTTTGACGCGAGAGCATATGCTGGCTATTGTTGACCTTGAGCTGGATAAGTTACGGGAACGTCTTGCTGAGAACAAAGTTGAACTTTGTTTGGATCGGGAAGCTAAAAAATTTCTTGTTGATAAAGGGTTTGATGCTAAAATGGGAGCACGGCCACTTAGGCGTACCATCGAACGGCACGTCGAAGATGCGTTGGCAGACGGCTTATTGGAAGGTAAAATAAAATCAGGGCAACGGGTGACTTTTTCGTTAGATAACAATCTATTACGTTTTTCAAGTTCAAGCGAGAAATCTAAAAAGAAACAGGCAACTTCAAAAAAGCAACTACATTGTAAAGAGGTGTCTGTAAAATGACAACAAAAGAACAAGTTAATGTTTGGGTTCGTCAATATGGGCTTACGGGCGGTAAGATTTTCCATTTAAATCCGAATGGAACGTTTGCAGCACGTGATAGCGATGACCAAGAATATGTTGTTAATGTGCCGGAGGCAAGCGCCTATGTTTATTTTTGTGCGCCTATTGTGACTTTAACGGATTCGACGGACATAAAGAAATCATTAGAGTTTTTTCTGAGGTTAAATCTTTGGGGACATAAGACTTACGGAAGTACATTGGCCCTTGAAGATGATTCGCAACGAATACTCCTGTACCGAAGGTTTCTCATAGAGGATTTGGACGAGTATAAATTTATAAAAGCCTTCGACCTCTTTATTGCCGCGGTCCGAAATGTACAGAAAATCTATCTTGAATTTACACAAAACAATGGTACTGTAATGGAACAAGCGTTAAGGGTTGACACCAATCTTAATCCTATGTTACGTATTTGAAAATGAGGTTAAGGCTATACAATACCTATACGCGTGCTTACGAAGAGATTCAACAACCCAAAGATCGAAAGTTAGGCGTTTATTGTTGTGGGCCCACTGTCTATGGACCAGCCCATGTCGGGAATTTCCGCACGTATGTTATACAAGATTCCGTCCTGCGTTTATTAAAGTTGTTGTCGAACGATGTCTGTTACGTTAGAAATTTGACCGATGTGGATGATAAAACCATTCGAGGCGCACGTGACGCACAAAAGGCCTTGTCGGATTATACACAACATTGGATTGAGGTTTTTCAAAAAGATTGCGACCGTTTAAATCTATTACCTCCTACGGTAGAGCCTCGAGCAACGGCTACTATTGAAGCCCAACAAGATTTGATAAAAATTCTCATCCAAAAGGGCCATGCTTACGAACGAGGAGGGTCGGTATACTTTAAGGTTTCTTCTTTTAAAGATTACGGCCGTTTATCGCATTTGGATGCGCGTAAGCTTGAAACACAATCAACCAATAGTGCCGGACGATCCAATGATGCTGACGAATATGATAGAGATCAGGTGGCCGATTTTGTTTTGTGGAAAGCTTATAAGCCCGAAGATGGTGATATTTTTTGGAATAGTCCTTGGGGAAAAGGTCGTCCCGGGTGGCACATTGAATGCAGTGCAATGTCGCATGAATACCTAGGAAAAACGGTTGATTTACACACGGGTGGTGTGGATTTGTGCTTTCCGCATCATGAAAATGAAATTGCGCAATCGGAAGCTGCTTACGGAGGCCCTTTTGTTCGGCATTGGATGCATATTGCCCACTTAAAGGTTGAAGGGCAAAAAATGTCAAAAAGCTTAGGCAATTTACTGACCTTGGATATGTTGCAAGACAGGCAGTACACTCCGTCGGCCGTTCGATACGCTTTGTTGGCTGGGCATTATCGCCAGCCTCTCAATTTTACGTTCGATCTGTTGAAAGCCTCCCAAGTGGCCTTACAGAAAATTCACGCTTTCTCTCAAAAGTTGGCGCAAATGTGCAATGTTTCACTTGAACAGTTAAAATCGCTGCAGACTACAATTGTGTTGCCGAAAGAATGTCGATTTTTAAAAGCTTTTTTTGAGGCCCTTTGCGAGGATCTAAATACACCAAAAGCCTTAGGTTGTTTGTTCTTGTTTATTCGAAAAATGCCAACTGTTGAAGTTCCTATGTTTCCCTTGCTTTTGAAAGAATGGGCTGCCTGTCTTTATGCCTTAGGCATTGATCTTAATGAAGCGCTGCAAGAGGAAGAGGTTCATGTTCCTTTACCGGTACGGCGTATGGCAGAGCAACGTTGGCAGGCAAAGTTGGCACGTGATTTTAAGGCTGCTGATGATATTCGTAAGATTCTGGAAGAGTCAGGTTGGAAGATTCTAGATTCGAAGGATTCTTACAAGGTTTTGCCTTTGTAGCTTGTTCGTTTTTGTTACGGTGATAAAGTGCCTTTGTACGCAGGAGAAGGCCATTTGTTTGTGTAAAATCCTGAAAAATCGAGCAAGAAAATCTTTGTCGAGAGATGCTTATAAAAAATGAACACATTTTTGGTGATTTTATCTGTATCCTAGGTATGCTTAAGTCGAAATTTTGCTTTAAAATGTAGGCTCAGTCTTATTTTCTTCAAGGAGATGGATATGGAAAATTTTTCAAGTAGGAAAATTTTTCCATATGGGTGGATGTAAAAATTAAGATGCAAAAAGTCAATTTTGATGCCAAAAGTCAATTTTGATGCCAAAATTTTTAATTTTTGAAAAATTTTGAGCATATTTGTTATTTTTTCAACTAATAGAGGTGAAACAAAAAATTGGCATGAATTTTGCTTCTAATAGGGCATGCATCCTTTAATTATCAGTGGTTTATCAAGCATCGGTAGTTCACTGCTCGATCAAACGCTAAGCAAGATCAGAAACAATGAACACGGCGTCATTAATTTTAAAGCAATTATGCAACACCTGTCAAGAAAAGGGTGTGCGCAGTCAACTGTTTACCGCCTGAAAGCAGATTTATTGGAATCTATCAATAACAATCCTTTACTGGGTGAATTCAGAACCAGTTCAAATTCGCTCATTTCCATTTCTCAAGATTTGCAAGGTCGTTGCTTATTCAAAGAGGATGGCAAAGTTATTTTGACCTGTTCTCGAGATTCCAATCTTGGACAAATGGGACTCGCATTTTTTAATCTATCGCAACTGGGAATCCCTGCTGCGGAACAATCCAAGGAGGTTTATCTTGAAAACATTGCTTAAATATGGATTTTCTCTGCAAAATAAATGTGCTGCAAGCAAAGCCAGTCGTGCTCTTTGTCTTGACTACACAGATGATAATCGAATTGAGACAAAGTACGCAACTCCTTTTCAGCCATTTGAAGGCGTTTTTGGATCGTCTCTGCATCGTCGGTTCCGCGTGTAATCAAGCGATGTTTTAATTCATCCAAACTTGCCGGACAGACAAAGATCGTTATTAATTTACGCGCATTTGTAGACACACAAAACTTTGCTTTTAACGTTTGGGCACCTTGAACATCCAAACAAATAACCAGATCTCGTCCGGCAAGGCCTTCATCCAAAATAGCTTTTTTTGAAACACCATAATAGCGATCATAGACCTTGGCGTATTCAAAAAATTCTTCGTTTTCTAATCGTTTTTCAAAATTTTCTGGCGTTTCAAAATGATAATCCACACCGTCGATTTCCCCTGGACGAGGCAAGCGCGTTGTGGTTGTAATAACGCGCTGTGTGTTCTTAAAATGTTCCAACAGGCGGCTACATAGCGTTGTTTTACCGCTTCCAGAAGGTCCTGTTAATACCATTAAAAAGTTTTTCACTTCCGAATAAACCATAAAAGAATGCCGCTATATAATACCGAAATACAGCCTGCTATCTTTATAAGACGGCATTTTTTTGCAAACAAATAAGGTAAAACATCTCGCGCCCAATATGGATAGGTCCCAAAAAACAACGCAATGATAATGCCGATGTAAATCAACGCAGAAGTCAAGGGATGAATGAGGCGGTCGCTCATATATCCAATATCTAGCATGACATCCGCAAGCATCATGTATAGCATGGCTAAGGCACGGACAATTAAAAAATCGCGCCAATAAATGCTACACCCAATGAAAACAAACAAAAAGATGCCGATCAACCACTGCTTGTATTGTCCAAAATCAGCTTCGCCTAAGTGGGCCAATTTCCATATAAACCAGATGGATGCAATGGCAAAAAAAATAAGGCCGTAACTGTCTTTTCGTAGGAACCGATAAACGGCATCCTGATGGTTTTTTTGGACAAAAAACGCAAGAAGGCCACAAGTCGTTAACAACCCACTTAATAGATATACAAAACATTCAACGCTCATAATTTGTATTCAATAAAAAATATGAATAAACGACAATCTAAAAAACATAAGAATTAAGCTAGCTAGTCAACCAAGGCTTTACTTACCATGACACAATCTTTACGGATGCAATATGTGTAGCCATGTTTGTAAAAGAGATGATGGATTGGTTGCAGCAAACGTTTAACGTACCGCCAGGCATATGAACTTCCAAGCTGTAAGTTTCCTGTTGAAATAAATGGCCATAGACGCATGCAACGGCACAAGCGCTTGAGCCGGATGCGAGCGTGTACCCAGAGCCACGTTCAAAGATTTCTATCGAAGCTTTAGGAAGATAAGCGTCCCATTGAACAAACTGCACGTTTGTTTTTTGAGGAAAGCTAGGATGCTTTTCTAAGATGGGCCCTAACAGGCACGCTAACTCAGATGTGGGTTGATGGACGGGAACAACGCAGTGAGGATTACCCATATCCACTTTATACAACAACAGCTGTTTGGGTAGGCCGAGCGTCTCTTGCAGATCTTTTGGAACGTTATACGGAATCGTTTCTAAACAGGTGCCGTTAGCAAACGTAATTTTGGAGGCTATGGTAGTCCCCTTTTGAAAACAAACCGCATGTACTTTACGTAAAGCCGATGGTATGATTTGAAAGTCTTCGTCTAGGTTAACGTAATGCTTGTTATACAAATATTTTGAAAAAATCGTTAAACCATTGCCACTTATTTCGGCAAGCGTACCATCGGCATTGAAAATTTCCACGGAAAAGGCACCGCCAAAAATACTTTTGGGGCCTACCAGGACGCCGTCGCCACCTAGGCCATAGTGCCGATTGCAAAGCGCTCGAACGGTTTCAAGGGTTAAAGGCTCTGTATTAAAGCTGGGATCGTATACCCAATAATCATTTCCTAAGGCTTGATACTTTTCTAAGTTCATACAAAATACCGACGTTGGAATTTAAGCCAATAGGGTACGATAAAGGCTAGTAGGACATTTAACACGAGCACCGATGGCAGATAATACAATAATTTTTTTGTAAAACCAGACTGTAATCCAAGGTGGAAGAGAAGAAATAGGATATGTCCCATAAGCGAGAACAGGAAGCAACTTAATCTTAATCGACAGATGCAGATGTTCTTCCAAATTTCTTTTGAAAAGAATAAGACGGAACTGGCCAAGCAACAGGAGACGATACCAAAAAACGACTGTACATATAATGCTTCTGAAAGCAGGCATAAGAAAAAAACGCTCCAGAGGCCTTCAAATTTAGGCAACAAACAAACTGACAAAAACACCCAAAAACCGCCTAGGTAAACATGGAGGTTTAGGGCGCTTCCTGCCCATAAGGTTAGGATGGAAAAGGCACAGTTAAGGGTCAGAAAATAAAAAAAACGGAGAAAATACTTCATAGCAGCGTGTTGGGAATGAGAACGGTTACTTCACGCAAATCATGAAAATAGTTGCCAAGAGTTACAACGCCATAAGATTGACCATGTTTTTTTTTCAACTTTTTTAGCTGGCCGACATAAATATGATCAGGGAACTGATGGCCAAGGCTACTTGTTTCAATACGGCAGGGATAATCTCCTGGATTATCGCTGACGATGTCTAGTAAATGGGCTTTACCTTTAAAACCGCCTCTAACGTTAGCAACACCCTTTAATAAATGCGGTTGCGTATCTTTTTCCAGATGGACAAACATGCGGAATTGAGGCGATGTGGCCAATTCCACAAAAGCCAGATGATTTTTTACGTGAGAAATACGCCCTACGATGCCGCCTGTACAGATAACACCTTGGCCTACACTTATGCCGTCTTGCGTGCCTTTATCGATAACAAGGGTTTGATTCCAAGTTTCATAAGCTCTAAAGATAACACGCGCACATATGCCGCGAAAATCCTCGCCTAATTGAATTTGATTCAGCTTCAGAATTCGGTTTGCAAAATCGTGAACGTCCCTATGTTCCTGCAGCTGAAGCTTTAAGTAAGCATTTTCACGAAGGAGTTCCTGCGTCCTTTTTATCCACCAATCTTTGGGGTAGGTGCGTAAGGCAATTTCTTGCTGAAGATTGGAAAGATTGGGCAACAAATTGAAAATAACGACTTGGGCCGAAAAAAACGTATCCCGAATGCGCTCTCTGACGGTTAATGGAAAAACAAATAGCCAAAGTACAAACAGAAGGATAGAATAGGCCCAAAAAGATGCATGCTTTTTATGAACCAATTAACATTCCTCATTTAGCCAGAAGCTTAAATTTTGTAGGACAGCACCGGTTCCGTTGGCAACGGCCCGTAAAGGATCCTCTGCAACAACGACAGGCAAATGGGTTGCTTCGCTAATCTTTCGGTCCAAGTTACGAATCAGTGAACCACCGCCTGCTAACACAATACCTCGATCAACTAAGTCAGCTGCCAATTCAGGAGGGCAACGGTCTAATGCCTGTCGAACTACTTCAACAATCGATGAAATGGAGTCCATTAATGCCTCGCGAATTTCTAAAGACGAAATGACAACCGTTCGCGGCAACCCCGAGATCGTATCGCGGCCTTTTACCTCAATCGAAAGTTCTTCCTCAAGTGGAGTGGCCGATCCGATCGCTATTTTGATGTCTTCGGACATCCGTTCACCGATCAACAAATTGTACGTTTTTTTCAGATGATTTGCAATCGCCATGTCCATTTGATCGCCACCTACACGTAGGCTTCGAGTGAACACCATACCGGACAAAGAAATAATGGCTACTTCGGTTGTGCCTCCACCAATGTCTACAATCATACTTGCAGCAGGCTCATCAATCGGTAACCCTACACCAATGGCAGCTGCCATGGGTTCTTGCAACAACAAAACCTCTCTTGCGCCTGCATGTATAGCCGATTCCTTAACGGCACGACGTTCAACTTCGGTGATGCCAGACGGTACTGCAATGACAACCCTAGGAGGAACGAATCGGTGATTGCGACAAACCTTATTGATGAAGTAGCGCAGCATGGCCTCTGTTACTTCAAAGTCAGCAATAACGCCGTCTTTCATGGGTCTTAAGGCGGTAATGTTGCCGGGCGTACGTCCCAACATTTTTTTGGCTTCCAACCCCACGGCTCTTACCTTGCGTGTTTTGTTGTAGATTGCAACAACGCTTGGCTCACTGAGAACAACCCCACGATCTTTGGCAAAAACAAGTGTATTTGCAGTTCCCAGGTCGATACCAATGTCGTGAGACATGAAAGAAAATAGCTTGCCAAATAGCGACATAAGTGTTTTATATATAAAAGTACCTGTCTCATACTCTAACGAGTTCATTATATTCGTCAAGCGAAAGAATACATCTTTTCAAAAAATGGAAACAGATTTTCTTATACAAGACTTAACAACCATTGTTGTAACAGCAAGCTTAGTGTCCATTGTTTTTGCGATACTACGCTGGCCCAGCATTTTAGGATATTTGCTTTCAGGTATCATTGTAGGGCCTTACACCACATCCAATCTTGTGATTCACGACCAAGCTTCTATTCACAGTATAAGTGAGCTGGGGGTCATTTTTTTGATGTTTTGTATCGGATTGGAGTTTGACCTGAAAAAATTAAAGCAAACGCTATTTCCGTCCGTTTTGGCTATGTTTTTACAAGCGGTTACCTCGTTTTTCTTAGGTGCATTGGTGGCGAATTTATTGGGATGGAATCCTTTATTGGGAACCTTTTTAGGAGCTATTTTTTCTATTAGTTCCAGTATGGTAGCAATTCCTATTCTCAAAAATAAAAATGCACTCAAACAGCCTTTTGCTCAATTTACAATAGGAGTTGCCGTCTTGGAAGATATCTTTGCGGTCGTTTTATTGGTTGTTTTATCCAATCTAAGGCATGGGCAATTTAACTTCGTAGACTGCTTTAATTTGATTTTTTGGATTACCGTTTTTATTGCGAGTATGCTCATATTCGGACGACTTATGGCGCAGCGTTTTATTGGCTTATTGAAAAAAATTCCGCATGAAGAAATTATTCACGTTTGCGTCGTGGGCCTAATCTTGCTGCTTAGTGAAATGTCCAAAGGTTACTCAACTGCATTGGGTGCTTTTTTGGCGGGTGCGATTTTTTCAAACACGACCGTTATTCATCGATTGGAAAGTATGATTGCCCCCATACGTGATGTGTTTACAGCTGTGTTTTTTGTCTCAATAGGGATGTTGATAGATCCCAAGCTTTTATGGCAATATCGATGGCTCATTTGTCTGCTAACGGTGGTCGTTATTATTGGCCAATTTTGCAGTGTATGGTTCGGTTTTTTCTTAAGTGGACAGAAACCAAGCGTCGCCTTTCGAGCTTCTTTGCCCAAGTCGCAAATAGGTGAGTTTAGTTTCGTCATTGCGGCATTGGCTAAAAATCTGGGGATCGATGATGGCCAGCTGATGGCGATTACCGTTGGAACGTCGTTGTTCACGATCATTGCCGTAAACGTGTTATGTGCTAAAGAAGAAGTGCTTTTGAGGTGTTGTGAGCGAATGATTCCGCACGTTTTTGTGTCTCTTTGCAATGTTTATCAAAGCATTTTGATATCTATCCAAAATCACTTGTCGGGCAGCCGTTTCGTAAATATCGTCAAGAAACCTATGATCAAAATTGCTATCCATTTTTGTCTTATAAACGCAATTGTTTGGTGCAATAATTGGCTTTGTGGATTTTTGCTTGTCCACCCGATTCCTCGAACGGAACCCTACCTTATTTGGATACAGCGAGGCCTTTCGATGCTTGCCTTATGTCTTGCATTGCCGTTTATGACCAGCGTTGTTAGAAACTTAAATCTTATTTTCCTAACCGTCTGTAAAAGTACCTTGCGCGGATTGTTTGTGAACCTTACAAAACATGCGGCGCTTTATCAAATATTTCAGCTGTTTGTTGCTACGATTGCGATTTTTGTCTTTACATGGCTATTCTTAATTTCTTCTGCAAAATACTTGCCCACATACATGCCCGTTATTTTATTGAGCTTTATCGGTATTATTTTGAGTTTTGCATTTTTTAAACGTATTCGTAATTTGAATAGCCAGTTTGAAATTAAGTTTTTGGAAAGCTTTTCTAATGAGCTTGAGCAAGAGAATGAAAAACGTCGTCAAGCCATGATAAAAGTCGTGTCTAAAAGGCATCCACAGGAAGTACTCTCACGGCAGGTCGTTTTAGCACCTTCTTCTAAATTTGTAGGGCAAACCTTAAAGGATTGTCGCTTGCGTGAACAAACCAAGGTAACGCTATTAGGTATTGGCCGTGAAGGTTTTTTTTGCGATACCATACCACCGGATTATATTTTTTTCCCAGGAGATGCGCTGCTGCTTTTGGGCACCTTTTCACAACTGAATGCGGCAGAACGTCTTCTGGTACAAGCACGAACCGTACCGATCAACAACAGTGCCGAATTTGATTTTGATCAAATTGTTATTACCGACAAGCATCCTTTCTTGAATGAAACCTTGGCTTCAGCTAACATTCGCAATCGCTTTGGTGTCAATGTATTGAGTATTCAAAGGAAGACACAGCGTTTGGATCAGCTTACACCTACCGATATTTTCAAAAATGGCGACTGCGTTTTTGTGGTAGGGCTTCCCAACAACATCCAACGATTGAAGACGTTAGAGGTTACGCCTACTTCATAAAAAGGTATCGATTTGATGGGTAAGCACTTCCGGAGTTTTGGCTTCTAAATAGCGTGCTTTTAGGTAGATGGAGGAGAAGGGCATGGGTATACAAAAGTGATCCCAGGACTTTAAATACCAAGCTTTACGCATCTGAAAATTCATGCCAATGATCTTAGCTTGCTGATTGAAAGCCCATTTTATCGATCCTGGCTTGCTTTGGCAACGTGGACCTTTGGGGCCATCGGGCGTAATAACGATGTCACAAACCGTATGCGTGCATTGTTCCATTTCTTGCAAAGCTTTAGAGGCTCGCCAAGAACTTGAGCCACGAATAGCCTCGACGCGAAACCAACGTACGAGTGCTTCTAGCCAAGCACCGTCCTTGCTAGCGCTCATAAGGCCATACATGAGACGCTTACCACGCATTTTTCGGACCATTGGAGCTACAAAAAGGTTATGATGCCAAAAATAAAAAATGCAAGGAACCTGTGGTTTTTGGGACATAACCTCTTGCGTGGTTTTATCCATTTTTAATCGAAGAGACGCGTACCAAAAGCGTAACAGTATGTATACGAACGCGATCGCGATTTTTTTATGAAAAGGCAGATGATGAATACGACGGTCCATGTTTAAAACAAGTCTAATTGGGGGATGTCAGAGACAGGATGCTCTTTTAGTAGCTTTTGCAAAACCTTACCTTCGTTTTCAAGTTTACCCAATACATTTTTGGCCCTTTCAATCACATCCTGCGGCAATCCGGCTAGTTTAGCGACTTGAATACCGTAAGAGCGATGCGCGCTGCCCTTGCAGATTTGATGCACAAAGAGGATTTCGTCGTTCCATTCTTTGACCATTACGTAAGCATTAAAAATACGCGGGTAAAGTTTTTCAAGTTGCGTGAGTTCGTGATAATGGGTTGCGAAAAGCGTCCGCGGTCCTTGTTCTAAATCGCGCTGTAAGTACTCAACAACCGACCAGGCAATGCTTAGGCCATCATACGTGCTGGTACCACGTCCAATTTCATCCAAGATGATAAAGCTACGTAGAGTGGCATTGTTTAAAATGTTGGCTGTTTCTAGCATTTCTAACATAAACGTAGACTGTCCATTAGCCAAATTGTCGCTGGCACCCACTCTGGAAAAAATTCGATCGACGTAGCCGATTCTACAAGCTTTTGCAGGCACCCAGCAGCCAATATGGGACATTAAGGCAATGATGGCGTTTTGACGAATGTAGGTTGATTTCCCTGCCATATTGGGCCCGGTTAAGATCAATATTTGATTCGAGCTGCTATCGAGAGTAAGATCATTGGCAACAAAATTGGTGACAGAATTTTTAGCCCGCAAAGCGCTTTCTACAATGGGATGCCGGCCTGCTTCAACTTCGAAAACGTGCGAGTCATCTACGGTAGGGCAACAGTAATGTTGTTCACGCGCCAAACAGCTCCACGCCGAGAACACGTCTAGTTGGGCTAAGATTTCTGCCGTTTGAAGCAAAGCGTCGGTTTGGGATAAGACCTGTTGAACAAGGTTGGTAAAAAGCTCTTTCTCACGGGCAATCGAACGCTCTTGGCTATGAACAATAAAATCCTCTTTCTCTTTCAGTTCAGGCGTATAATAGCGCTCAAAATGTGTCATGGTTTGCTTTCGAATGTAATGAACAGGTACGAGACCTAAGTTCGTTTTCGAAACTTCTATAAAAAATCCAACAGCCGAATTATACTTGACTCGCAAGTTACGAATACCGGTGTTGTGCTGCTCTCGCTGCTCGTATTGCTGGAGCCAAATTTGTGATTCTTTTTGAGCCGAACGCAGATGGTCTAAGGTTGTATCTGCACCCGTGCGAATAAAACCACCATCGCTCAAATCATTGGGTAGATCATCTACCAGAAATGTTTGCAATAAGGCTTTTAAGTCCTCAAAAAGATTTAAATTTTTAGCCAGTTCATGAATATGTACATCGTCTGTTTGACGGATCCAGTCGTCAATGATAGGCAATTGCTCTAAAGTTTCCAGGATGGCTCCCAATTCTCTAGGTGACCGTAAGCGATTCTGTAAACGGGACAGGATGCGTATCAAATCTCTTGTATGCATCAAGGCTTCCTGCAAGCCATGCGTTACCATCGGTTTGTCGTAAAAAGCCTTTATGCAAGCTTGTCGAAAGCGAATTTGTGTTAAATCAATAAGCGGGCTAACAAGAAAGGTTTGAATGAGTCGACTGCCGGCAGCTGTTTTTGCAACATCCAGAAAATGCAACAAGGAGCCCTCTCGGCTGCCACGCTGGGTTTGCAAAATTTCCAAATTTCGAAGCGTAGCTCCATCTAACTGCAAATTTTTTTGGCAATAATGACGCGAAATCTTTTTCAGGTTTTTCGGGGAATGGCACAGATTTTCGGTTACATAATAAACAAGAGCATTGGCGCATCCCAAAGCAAGCTCATCGGTTAAAATTCCAAAGCCATCCAAGTGTTGAACACCTAAAAGCTGCTGTAAATTTTCACGTGCCTGTTTGTTATCAAATGAAAAATGCGGAACTTCTGAAACAACGCGATTTTGTAATAGGGATGAGAGTTCAGCTCGCTGCTCTTGCGTGGACTTTTCAGATAAAATCACCTCTTTTGGGTCTAGAGCGAGAAGAAATGATAGAAGGCTGCTCTTGTCGGCTTCTGCAGCGATCTTAAATTCGCTGGTTGATAGATCAAGCCAAGCCGCACACAGTTGTCCGTGATTTAGTTCTACGCATACAATATAATGGTTGTTGCACGCTTCAAGTTGACTGTCCTCCAAAACCGTTCCAGGCGTTAAAATGCGCGTCAAAGAGCGCTCAACCAACTTGCCGGGTTTTGGCTCTTCCATCTGATCGCAAATGGCAACCTTTTTGCCGGCTTTCAGCAGTTTGTCAATATAAGTCTCCGATGCATGAAAGGGTATTCCAGCCATTGGAGCTCCCCCACGTTGTGTTAACGTCAATCCCAATATACGCGATCCGGTGACTGCGTCATCAAAAAACATTTCGTAAAAGTCACCTAATCGAAAAAACAGGATCGTATCCTTAGGTAACTTTGTGTGTACCGAACGATACTGCTGCATCATCGGCGTAATTGGTTTCTCACCTTGCATACATAAGCATTAAAACGGAAAAATGGCCTTCAATTCAACCCTAATCTTTCAAAAAATGTCCCCCAGACAGCTTTTAGCTGGCTGGGGCGTGCTGCATGAAGCACTAAGGTTTATTTTGATGGAAAACTTCTCAAATGAGTTGTTTTTCGTTTTTAAGGTGTTTTATCACATTGTTTATACGATGGTTAAGTTTATCCGTTTATGGATTAATTCTCATTTAAAGTGTTAATTCGATCTCTCACACCTTCCCACATTGGTAAAAGGTCCCGTATGAATTTTGAAAATAACAAATCACACTCCACCGTGTCAGCCCATTTCAACAAAAGAATTTCAGTATCAGTATTTAAACGTCAAAGTTTTTGAAGCCAGATGGTTTGGAAACACTAGTCCTCCCATTCCGCTTCTGTTAGCTACGTAAGGGGGCATAAGCGTCGTGCAAGCGGAATAGACCGCGACAGGATTTATCTTCGTTGAAAACCGGTAGCACGCTCAATTGCTGCGGGCGCGCTTCCATCAGCTGTAATGCTTCTTCGAGATTCATATTCGCATAAATTTTTACCGGATTTTCGGTCATAAGATCTTTAGCAAAAACGTTCTCAATGGATGCGTGCGTTTGCAGAGAGCGTCGAATATCGCCATCGGTTATCAGTCCCTTAAATAGGTTGCCTTCCATAACAAAAGCCGCACCAAGTGGTTTTAGGGTCATGGCAATCACAACGTCGCGCAAAGATGTTGCTGGGGTTACGCAGGCCACATCTTTCAACGCGCAGGTAAAGTCGCCTACACATCGACTTAAGGCTTTACCTAGTTGACCGCCAGGATGAAATCTGAAAAAGTCTTCTTTTTTGAACCCACGTGCCTGCATGAGAGTACAGGCCAAAGCGTCTCCTAAAGCTAACGCAAGTGTGGTACTGGATGTGGGTACAAAGCCCAGCGGATCGGCTTCTTTCAAAATGGAGGCGTCAAGTACATGGTCAGCCATTTGGGCCAGAGGCGACATCAAATTGCTCACCAAGGCAATGACGGGGGAATTAAATTGTCGAACGATGGGAACAAGTCGCAATAATTCTGTAGTGCTTCCACTGCGCGATAGAAAAATAGTAGGGTCGCCGCTTGTATAAATCCCTAAATCGCCATGCAGCGCTTCCGATGGGTGTAAAAAAACAGAACGTGTGCCCGTACTGTTCAGTGTTGAGCTTATTTTTTGAGCGATGTAGCCGGATTTACCAATGCCCGTCAGTACGACTTTACCAGTATGCTTTATAATCAAATCAACCACTTTTGCAAAGCCAATCCCATCAAAACGCTCATATATACGCTGCAAGCTGTTAATTTCTTCAGCTAAAACCTTTTTACCCCAATCGCCCCATGCTTGCATATTAAAACCTTAAAAAAGAATTCTTGTGCCCACAATGCGGACATTTAACTAAGTCCTTGCTGCCGATGTATACGTGCTGACAATCATGACAAAGAAACGCATGTTTCGCCTCTAAAGCTTCATAGCGGCTTATTTGACGATCTTCTATGCCGCATAAAAATACCAGACAGCCCAAAATGCTTACCACCAAAAGCGCTATGAGATAGACTTCCATCGTTACATTCTTTGTAAGGTTTTAAGGCCCAACAAACTCAGTCCAGTTTCTAAGGTCGCCAAAGTGGCTTTACACAACGTTAATCGAACCCAGCGAGTGTTTTTATCTTCCGTCATAACCTTGTCGGCATTGTAAAATGTTGAAAACGTTCCAGCTAATTCAAACAAATAACGGCACAACCAATGTGGTTTCAGCTCTCTAAGCGACAACGTTAGCGCCATCGAGAACGCAAGCAATTTATGGCCCAAAGCGCGCTCAGTTTCCGTCGAAAACGATAGAACGCCTTCACCACTCACGGTATCGCTTGCATCACACTTCCTTAAAATTGCATAAATACGTGCAATTGCGTACAACAGATAGGGTGCTGTATTACCATCAAAATTGATCATCTTATCCCACTCGAAGCGGTAATTTCCCGTTCGCTCTTGAGACAAATCGGCGTACTTTATAGAACCAATGCCAACAACCTCGGCCACATGCAGTTTCTCATCTTCAGGCAGATCAGGGCTCTTTTCACAAATCAATGCATGCGCGCGACGAACGGCCTCGTCCAACAACGCCTGCAATTGGATCGGTTTACCTTCACGGGTCTTAATAGCCTTTCCGTTGGCGTCCAAAACCGTACCAAAATAGACATGGTACAATTCCGGTAACGGACGGCTTTCAGCTTGAAACCATTTCTTTACCGTCAAAAACAGCTGCTCAAAGTGATCTCTTTGTCGGCAATCAGTTACGTAAACAATGGCATCCGCCTGAAAATGTTGAACGCGATAAAGGATGGTAGCCAAATCCGTAGAAGCGTAATTGGAAGCACCATCGGACTTGCGAACCAAAAACGGTTGCTTACAAAAACGAGGATGCTCCGGATGAAAAACAACCAAAGCACCTTGATCTACAACAGCAAGTTGATGCTGCTGTAAAGCTTCATAGACAGCATTCACTTTGTCGCGATAAAAAGACTCACCGAGTACTTCGTCAAACGTAACGTCCATGCGCTTATAGATGACTTCAAAGCTTTGATAAGAAATGGCATTGATTTTCTTCCAAAGCTCCAAATTCTCTGCATCGCCCTTCTGCAGCTTAACCAATTCTTGCCGTGCCGTCTCTAAAGCATGAGTATCCTCCTTGGTTAGAGCGCTTCCGTCTTGATACAAACGCTCCAAAGTCTCAATTGCCTGCTCAGGTGCTTCATTAAAAGAATAGCCCGTAGCTTTTATCTGCATAAGCAGAATGCCGAATTGAGTTCCCCAGTCGCCAATGTGATTGTCTCGAATGACATTTCCGCCCCCAAAACGAATAAAACGCTGAAGTGCTTCACCAATAACCATCGAGCGCAAATGGCCCACATGCATTCGTTTGGCAGTATTAGGCGATGAATAATCAATCACGACCGTTTTGTTGGAAAAAATAGATTGATAGTGCCCTTTGTAGGAATCGGCCGTATGAAACTGCTTTAACCAAGCTAAAACACCCGCATCTTTCAGCTTAAAGTTCAAAAAACCAGGCCCAGCAACTTCGACGTCAAACAACGTATCGTTTTGTTTGAACACTTCCAACATCTGCAAAGCACCTTGACGTGGATTTTCTTTTCGTCGGCCCAAGTAAGAAAGGATACCATTAGCTTGAAAATCGCCAAAACGTTCATCTGCAGGCCGAATTTCAGGATCAAAATCTTTTCCAAAAATTGGCAAATCGGCAGCCAATACTTTAAGCTTATTGTTTAAATACGACTCTAAAGAAAAATCCATTGCAACCAGTCAAGTTCTTTTTATCGGTAAAGTCAATGTTAAACCCATAGATTAAGACGATAGGTTGAGAAAACACATCAAAAAAGTAGAGTGTTGCATCGATAGATCTTACCGTGAAGCTGTTTGATGAGATTAGCGGTTGTTCTTGCTGTCTTTTATTTCGCGGTGAGTTAGGAACAATGTGCAGGGTACAATGATGGTAAAGCCGATATACGTTGAAGGGGCCGGCTTTTCCGAAAAAAACAGAAAGCCTAACAATACGGAGATAAAAAAGTCGCAATACCGGAAAGGTGCCAAAGCTGACGCATCCATGTACTTAAAGGCCTTCAATAAGCAGTAAAAGATAAGATTGGCCCCAACCCCCAAAAGTACCAGCAGGTTTAGGTTGTCCCAAAAGCCGTACCAATAATGTTTCCATGCGGGGTAAGCACTAAACAGACAAGTGAAAAAGGCGGTATAAAACAGCATGTTCAACATGGATTCCTTACAGACGTATTTTTTGTTAAACACATCCAGTAAGGCAAACAAAAACGAGGACACTAGAATGATACATGGTCTTACATCTAAGACGATGCTTTGCGGCTTAAGGACGATGCAGATACCCAAAAAGCCGATAAAGGTTGTAAGCCAACGCATAGCGTTAACTTTTTCTTTTAAGAGTAGCCTCGATAAAATGAGTGTAAAAAAGGGGATGGAGTAGTTTAAGGCGATTGCTGTGCTCAACGGTACCAAGCGCAAACCGTGACACCAAAGCACCATGCCCGAAAAGAGTAAAAATCCTCTAAAAAGGTGTATAGCCCAAAATTGAGTTACTTGAAAGCCTTTCTTTAACCATCGATGGCACAAAAAGGGCAACAAAGCCACCGTCCCTAAGAAAAACCGAAAGAAAGTAATTTCCTCGCCGCTTAACGTCTTGCCCAATAGCCTTTGTATGACATCTAGCCCAACGCCAATAAACAAACTTGCAAAAAACCAACTAACGCCTTTTACCGTCTTCATAAAATAGATGGAGTGTGCCATGATACCATTGAATTTACAAGCAAATTGTTGAAAAGCTATTTTTGCGGATGAGCCTGTTGGTATACTTTTTTCAAAAAGTTGATGTTAACGTGGGTATACTTTTGTGTTGTAGATAAATTAGCGTGCCCCAGTAATTCTTGGACGGAACGTAAATCAGCTCCATTTTGAATCATGTGTGTTGCGTAACTGTGTCGGCAACTATGTGGCGTCATGTTCATGGGCAAGTGTCCTTCTTGCAGATATTTTTTTATAATCAATTGGACCGAGCGCGTTGTCAGAAACTTTCCATGTTCATTAGGAATCAGCGCTGGCGTTTGAATGAGCACGTGTAGATTTTGTAAGGCTTTCAGGGATGGCACACCGATGGGTATGATTCTTTCCTTGCGACCTTTGCCCATAACGCGTATAAAGGAGTGTTCCCAATCAACATCTGAACATTTCAACGTAACCAATTCGCCGACACGGATGCCGCTGCCGTATAAAAGTTCTAAAATAGCCTTGTCACGGCGCCAAAAGAAGTCCTTTAAGGCGCCTTTGGCAAACAATTGATCGGGCATATCGAGCAAAGTTTTAATCTGTTCTATTGTAAAAAAAGTAGGCAGTTTTGCAGTAAACTTAGGGCTTGTTTCTGATATCTCCGTTGGAATTTCGAGACCTCGCGTGTCTAATAAAAACTTAAAAAAGGTCCTTAGGGCCGATAAATCATGATTCAGCGTACGCTTCCCCACTTGTCTTTTTGCTAAGAAGGAAGGTAGCAAATGACCATCGTTTAAGGCAATATGCTGACTTTGCGTAAAAGCATGCCATCGTTCAACCGTATCCAGGTAATCTCTTTGGGTGTAAGTGGAATAATTGCGCTTCCTCAAGAAGATTTTAAATTCTTCGATTTCTTCCATAACTATTCGTTGGATACGCCGCTGTCTTTTGGCTTTTCAATCCAATCCCAAACAATAGGGCAACCAGCCAAATCAAAGGATTTCCTTAGGCTGTTTTCCAGGAAGCGTTTGTAATTTTGTGGTATCCAGGCTAAGCGATTGCAGAAAACCTTTAAAGTGAACGGTCGCGTTCCTTTTTGAACGGCGTAGTAAATCTTAAAATGCTTTCCGTTGCAAGATGCCGGTGGGCTCTTTAATTGAATCGTTTGAAAGAAGCGATTTAAGATGCCGGTTGTAATCTTCGTTTGTAGACGCCGCTGTAAAGCTTTGATTTGATACAGTAAACTTTCTAAGCCTTCGCCAGTTTTTGCTGAAACAAAGGTAATGCTTGCGTCGCTAAAGTGGCAGGCGCGTTGAACTTCTTCTAGAAACTTTTCTTGGAATTTAGCAATGTTTTGGCCTTCTTCTGCCAATTTTTCACGCGCAATATCCCACTTGTTAACAACTAAAATACAGCCTTTGCCCAAATTTTGGACTTCTTGAATGAGGGCTTTGTCCAAGGTTGTTGGCCCGGCTAAAATATCCAACAAAATAACGGCCATGTCTACTTTTGCCAACGCAGCATTGGTGCGAACAGACGAATAAAACTCGACTGCATCGGTTGTTTTCTTTCGAATACCGGCTGTATCTACAAGGATAAAGCGTTCCGTGGTTTGTGTCTTTTTGAAGGTCCATGTAAAAGGACACTCAACCGCATCACGCGTTGTACCGGCCACATCGCTTACCAAAACACGTTCTTCCTTCAGTAACGCATTTGTCAGAGAGGATTTGCCCACGTTGGGCCGTCCAACCAGGGCAAATTGAGCTGTTACCGGAATAGGTTCTTCGGGCTGTCCCTGTTTGGGTAAAAACTGACGAATGGCTTCTTTCAGAAGATCGATATTGAGATTATGTTCTGCGGAAATAGGGATCAAGACGTTCCATCCTAGTCGATAAAATTCGGACAAATGGGTTTCGTCTACATTGTTATCAATTTTGTTAATCGCTAAAATCTTGGGTTGAGGCAGTTTACGTAAGGACTGCGATACTTCGCGGTCCATGGGGCTAAGTCCCTGTCGTCCATCCAAAACCCAGATAATAACGTCCACCTGCTTTAGGGCTTTCCATACGCGATTTTCGACCAACTTGCTAAAGTCATCTTTTGGACTAAATAACCCGCCACTGTCCATCAATCGAAACGTTTGGTCTACGTCGCCTGAAATAAAATCACGTGTTATGCCTGGCTGATTATATACAACTGCATTTTTGGTACGAGTCAAGCGATTAAACAACGTACTTTTACCTACGTTCGTTTGGCCAAATAATAAAACCGATGGTAAAGACATGGGCACTATTTCGACGCATTTCTTCAAAAAAATCAAGCTTTTATATTGCCTTTTCGGATGTGAAGCAAGACAAGTCGCAAAAGAGACCTAACAAGCTTGATAGCAAGATGAAGCCTTAAATTTGTAGCCTATTTCCACGATCGATCGAGACAGCGGTACTGCATAGCTTCCATAAGATGCTTTTGCTCAACCGAGGAACTAGCTTCAAGATCGGCTATCGTACGTGCAATTTTTAGGACTTTATGATAAGCCCGAGCGGACAATTGTAACTGTTGACAAGCGTTTTGCAACCAAACCAGATGCGCTTGTGAGCACTGACAGGTGGCCTCAATTTGGCCTGCAGATAAGTATGCGTTACAACTATGGCTTCGTTCCATTTGTAGTTTACGAGCCGATACAATGCGCTTTTTTACTTCAGCCGACGAAGGTCCTTTGGGTGTGGACTCTCGAAAGGAGGATAAGTCAACCGGTTGAACGTCCAGTTGCAAATCAAAACGATCCATTAAAGGCCCGCTTATGCGCGAACGATATTGTTGAATTTGCCGCTGTGAGCAGGTACAACGACGCTGGTGATTGCCGAAATAGCCACAAGGACACGGGTTCATCGCGGCAATACAAAGTGTTTGACAAGGAAATGTTAGCTTTCCATTAGAACGAACAATAGAAACTTGTCCGTTTTCAAGCGGCTGCCTCAGCATTTCCAGAACAGAACGTTTGAACTCAGGCAATTCATCTAGAAAAAGGACGCCACCGTGAGCCAAAGAAATTTCGCCGGGTTGTGGAATAATGCCACCACCAATAAGCCCTGCGTCACTTACATTGTGATGAGGTGAGCGAAAAGGACGTCGTCGTTGAGAGGTTTCTGGATGCAGACCGCAGGCGCTTTGAATCTTCAATATTTCGAGCCATTCGTCCAATGTAGGCGTGGGCATTAAGTCGGGAATACATTTGGCTATCATCGATTTGCCACATCCAGGAGGGCCCATCATCAACAGATTATGATTGCCTGCAACGGCGATCTCAACGACTCTTTTTAGGATTTGCTGACCATGGATGGCTTGTAAGTCGTTCGTAATTAAAGGCGTGCTTTCTTGTGTTGGAATCTTCAGAGGCTCAACGGTCTTTGTTCGCTTTAGAAACGCAACACAATCGCTTAGATGTTCCATGCCATAGACATCGATACCTTCTACGTAGGTTGCCAAATGGGCGCACTCTAAAGGCAAAATGACGCCTTTTTTACCCATTTTCTTAGCTAAAAGTGCGAAGTTAAACGCTCCAGGGATAAATCGCAATTTCCCCGAAAGACTGAGCTCTCCGGCGATTAAAAAGTCAGAAGCAAGCGAAAGATCAGCCTGTTGTGTTGCCGAGATAATGGCTAAGGCGATAGGAAGATCATAAATGGGCCCGACTTTGCGCAAGTCGCCAGGAGCCAAGTTGATGGTTGTTCGAGAAATAGGCAGCATAAATCCACAGTTGCCCAATGCGGAAAAAACACGGTTTTGGGACTCTTTAACAGCTGCGTCTGGCAAACCGACGATAACCCATTTTAATTCACCGCGCTCTCCTGTATTGACCTCCACTTGAATAGGAAGTGCGTCTATCCCATGTAAACTACCCGAATCGATAATAGAAAGCATAATGTATCCAGTCCTAGTATGTAGTTAAAATTTTTGATTTGTCCATGGGAAAAATGAATTTTCCTTAAAGATCACCTGTATCGATAACTTTTTTGCAAAATCTTAGATGTAAACAGAGAAAATTTTGGCAGACAGGAGTATTGCTCATGCAAATAGAAACTATTTTGCGGTGATTTATCTGTGAATATGGGTTGTTTTAGCTCAAAAAACATTTTGTTTATTCTTGCAAAATAAAAAAGGAGGTGTTGTAGAATGATCGTATGCCAACTTATGATTACATTTGTCTTGAGTGTGGAAAAAAGTTTGAGATTTTTCATTCCATCAGTGAGCCCGCGAAGACCATTTGTCCACAATGCAACAAACCTGCTTTGAAGAAGTGTATTGGAGCAGGTTCGGGTATCATCTTTAAAGGACATGGCTTTTATGAAACGGATTACAAGCATCCTGCAACGTGTTCAGGCTGCCATTCAAAAGAGAACCATCATTCATGCCCTCACAAAGCTTAAAGCGGAAGACCGTTTTTCGACTTTAGTGCAATTAAGAAAGCTGCGAGTGCCTTTTTACCAAATGGGACCGCAAACGTTCACGATTGCTTTGCCTTGGGATTTGCCGCAAGTGTGTTGGACAAAGCTTGAGGCGGCAACCGATGCTCGATGGTATGCTTGTCAGCATAAATCGAAGCTTTCTGGTGTTAGGCTCTTGTCGGACCATAATGCATTTGAAGACATTTTATCTCAAGCACTACAGCAAAGAGCTTCGGATGTATTGCTAACGTTAACATCGCAAGGGGCACAACTTCAATTTCGTTGTCAGCGGCAAGTGTTTACGCAAAAGCAGTTACCGCTTGAACAAGGCGAGCTCTTGTTAAAAAGCTTTTTGTCGGCAGCCTCCTTAAACATTGACAATACGCTTCGAGCTCAGGAAGGTCATTTTCGATATGTCTGTCAACAAATGCATGTATTTTGTCGTCTTTCTTACATGGCGAGTCCGGTTGTACAAAGCCTTGTGTTGCGTTTATTGAGTGAATCGATCTTTCCGTGTCAGTTATCGTCGTTGCAGCTGCCAGATGACTTATATCAGACTTTAACCCAGAAAGGTAAAACCTTTAAAGCAGGCATGATCCTTATTTCAGGGCCAACCGGTAGCGGAAAAACGACGACGCTTTATTCAATTGCAGATTTTCTGCATAAACAGGGTAAGAAGATTATTGCGATTGAAGATCCGATAGAAATTGAACTGTCGTCGCTTGTTCAGACGGAAATAAATCCACAGCAAAATTACAGGATCCAAGACGCAATGCATGCCGTTTTGCGACAAGATCCAGACGTTATTGTTTGGGGCGAAATTCGAGATACTGAAACTGCTCAAGCTGCCTTTTATTCTAGCCTATCTGGCTATTTGGTTATTACGACTTTGCATGCAAACGACCTGGCAATGGTTTCTCAACGTTGCGCAGAATTAGGTATCGATTTTTCTGTTTTTAAGGATAACGTAAAACTGCAAATTCATCAGCAATGGACACAAGCTGCCGTTCCTCAATTTGAATGGATTTTTCAAAATTAACGCTATGAAATCCTTACGCACCTTATTTTTATGGTTCCTGTCAACTTTTGTTATGGCAGATGACTTACCACAAGTATCCATTTTTGTCCCGCTTCAGAATCAAACCAACGCTTACCGTTTGGAGCAATTCCAATATGAGCCGTTTCCATTGCAGTACCATGGTTGCCTTCAAATGCCTTCAGGGGAACAACGTTTCGTATTTTTATATAAACAGGAACTGCTTCACTTGACACAAGGCCAAAGATCGCCGTATGGATTTACCTTACGACAGGTAAGTTGTGATACCAAAGAAGCCATTATTGCAACCGATGAGGGTGTGTTACAAACGCTTACAAAAGGCGTGGCTGCCTATAACATAGAGGCTTTTAGCGGGTTGATTTTTTGTGAAAAAACACAGCAAAAGTATCCTTTTTCAAACAAAAATAATGTCATCAATGCAGGTGGTTTCAAAATAACCTTGCATAAGGATTCAAAAGATCCTACAGGTATTTACGTTACAGAGTGGCATAAAGATAAAGACGATTGCCACACTTATCGATTAAGTGTTCAAGCCTTAAATGAAGCCATGAGAGAACGGAATTGAAGTTATGTTGAAAGTAGGAATTGTTGGACTGCCAAATGTAGGCAAAAGTACGCTATTTAATGCGGTAACACATACGCATAAAGCTGAGGCGGCGAATTATCCATTTTGTACTATAGAACCCAATGTAGGTATGGTCGAGGTTCCTGATGATCGCTTGCCCGTTTTGGCAAAATTGGTACATACGGAAAAAATTGTTCCAGCCGTCATTGAATTTGTAGATATTGCTGGTCTTGTAAAGGGTGCCTATCAAGGGGAAGGTCTAGGCAATCAGTTCCTTGCTAATATTCGAGAGGTGGATGTGATTGCGCAAGTCGTACGTTGCTTTGACAACGATGATATCTTGCATAATATGGGTTCTGTTGATCCTGTGCGCGACATTGAAGTCATCAGTACCGAGCTGCTATTGGCGGATGTTCAATCGGTTGAGCAACAGGTCGATCGTTGGGCCAAGAAAGCCAAATCAGCCGACAAAGAGGCTGTTGCCATGCATAACTTGCTTAAGCGTCTCTGTGAACACCTGAATGCAGGTAAGCCCGCAAGCCAGTTTGACATAGAAGACGATGAGGCTCATCTCATGAAACAGCTTTGTTTGCTAACGCAGAAGCCGGTTTTATACGTTTGTAACGTTGCTGAAGAGGATTTGCAATCGAATGAAGAAAATCATCACGTGCAAGCTGTACGAGGTTATTTAGAGAAAACGACGCAAGCATCTTATTGCATGCTTTCAGCAAAACTAGAAGCGGAATTGGTTGATTTGTCAAAGGATGAAGCCAAAGAATATTTAGCATCCTTAAATTTGCAGGATAGTGGCGTTAATGAGCTCATTCAGAAAGCCTATCGGTTACTTGGTCTGGCCTCCTATTTTACAGCAGGCGTGCAGGAAGTGCGAGCTTGGACGTTTAAGTTGGGTATGAAAGCCCCCGAATGTGCCGGAATCATTCACACCGACTTCCAAAAAGGTTTTATCAAGGCTGAAGTTGTTTCTTACAGAGATTTTGTCGAGAACAATGGCTTCCTCGGTGCTCGAGAAAAAGGTAAGGTTCGTCTTGAAGGCAAAGAGTATGTTTTTCAAGAAGGCGACATTGCTCTGTTTAAGTTTAACACGTAAGCCTATTCGGAGTCTTTTTATTGCTTTTACGCGAAAGCAAGCGATATTGTCGGTGAATAAATGTTACAAAGATCTTGTTATTTAAGAGTGTAAAATCTTATTTAAAAACAATGAACTTCAAAAAATAAGCCCCGCTAGCAATATCCACGGTGCTCTAATGACAACGCAAAATAGTCTAAAGGCTACATGACCATACCGCCGTCGATTTTTATGACTTGTCCCGTTATGTAACTGGCTTCTTCAGAGGCTAAAAATGTAGCCATGTTGGCGATTTCGCTAGCTTCTCCGAAACGGCGCAATGGAATCAACTTTTTGGCTTGTTCTACAACCGATTCATTTAAATTTTGCGTCATTTGGGTGGCAATGAATCCAGGCGCAATTGCGTTGACAGTTATGGAGCGACAGGCCAATTCTTTAGCCAAGGTTTTGGTGAAGCCGATAAGACCTGCCTTGGCGGTCGAATAATTGGCCTGACCTGCATTGCCCATAATACCTGAAACGGACGAAATGTTGATGATGCGACCCCAGCGTTTTTGTGTCATGGCTGGAACGAATTGCTTACAAAGGTAAAAGGCGCTAAACAAATTTGTGAATAGAACTTGCTCCCAGTCTTCGTCGGACATGCGAACAAAAAGTTTGTCGCGAGTGATGCCTGCGTTGTTTACCAAAATATCTACTTGTGGATAAGCTGCTAGGATGGTTTGGCTGACGTTTTGAATAGATGCTTTGTCTGCAACATCCATGGGGAAAGCAACCGCCTTACCTCCTTGATCGATAATGCCTTGCGCAACCTGTTTACAGTTGATTGGCGTTTTGCTAACGCACAAAACAGTCGCCCCTTCTTTAGCAAAATGTTCTGCAATAGCTTTGCCGATTCCCCTACCTGCTCCTGTGACAAGCGCAACACGGTTATCTAATTTTTTCATAGTAATAAAACTATCTACTGTTTTCGTAAAGGAAACAAGCTTTTATTGCGTTTTTTATAAAATATGTTTGCGAAATTTTTTAAAAAAGTATTTCATAAACGGTACGATGAAAAGGTTTTGGAAATATGCTTTGTTCATTGGAGCCCTTTTTGCTACCCTTATCGTTACACTTGCATTGAGCTCTAAACTGCAGTATGTTTGTCTGTCTATAGCGTTAAAGTGCTATTTTAAAAATGTAGAGATTGTAAACTATAAGAGCAACTGCCATGAAATAAATATGGCTCGCATTTCGGTTTCGCGAAAACAGTTCTCTTTGGAGGCAAAAGAAGTTTCCCTTAAATGGAATCCGTGGTCTATAGTCCTCGGTAAAGGTTTGGATATTGATAGTTTTAAAGCGTACGTCAATTTAGACTTAAAGGGTGTGGATTTGCAAAAAGGTGAGAAAGCAGAAGCCAATTTTTTAACACGTAGTGCTGAAAAAAAGTACAGCTTTTTGCAGTATTTGCGGCTGCCGCTCCCAGTACGAATCAAACAAACCGACATTTGGTTGTCAGGTCACGTAATGGGTACCGAGATGGATGGTTTGCATATTACGCTTGAAAATTTAATGCCCGGTCAGACAGGAGAGTTGAAGTTTTCAGGCCTTATGAAACAAGGTGAAGCCTTAAAGTTGCAAACTAAAGGTAAAATTCAAGCAACTTCCAATGCTAAGGGTGTGTTTCAAACTCTCAATAGTTCCGGGCATATGAGGGTCGTTCAAGCGGGCAAAAAACTGCCGACATTAACATATTCGCTCTACGTAAAGGGTTCTGATACGGCTCCACAGGAGCATTTGAAGCTATCCGTTCACTATGGGCAAGCGAACGACTTTATTGTCGTAGGTGAGTCCTTGAAAACGGTCGATCACGCCTATACGTTTACTTGGCAAGGTGTTTGTGATCATAGTTTGCTAAAGGTTTTTTTGGATCAGGCTTTACCGACATTGTCTTTTATGGCGGAAGGCGAAGTTTCTCTTAACAAGAAGACAAACGTTTGGAACACGCATACCTACATAAGTGCTTGGGGTAAGCGTTTTGAAGTCCTTGATCCTGGATTAAGCCAACTGCCAAGCCTTAACCTAAAGATGAATGTAGATGCCGAATTGGATAGTAAAAAGGTTACTTTGAAGCAGTACAATATTTCGTTAAAGGAAAAGGGTGCTCAGCGGTTGTTTTTTGCCTTAAATGGGGCGCATGCAATAACCTACAATTACGCTACTGGCTTTGAAAAAGCTGAAAAAACAGACGTACCTTTGCTGGAATTAAATGTCTACGAAATCCCATTCGAGCTGTTTAATCCCTATCTGCAGAAATATGATTGCAAACTACGTGGCAGTTTGGATTCGGGCATGCTTAGTTTTCAGTGGAGTGAAAAGAAGAATCATTGGGAGATTGCCACCTTACAGCCTATTTACGCACGCGTGATCGAGATGGCTGTCGGTCAAAAGAATGTGCTTACCAATACCCTTATTCGATGCGACAACAACGTGTCTTTTACCAACAATTTTGATGCAGCAACCTTTAAAACAAAAATTGCATTAAGCGATACAAAGTTTACCCCTTTCTTTAAATTGACCTCTACAGGTATGACACAAGTTAAAGAAGGTGAATGTACCTACTTGTCCGCACAAGGCGATGTCTATTTTGACTATTATTGGGGAAAGGACATGCTGAAATTCGATGCAAGTCCGGTCAGAATAAGGCCCGACTTACTGTTTAAGAGTCATTACGATTTTGAATGGAAGCCGAAAGAGTTTTTATTGAAAAATGTCGCTATGAATTTAACGGAAGCTTCAGGTGATAACCAATGGTTGTCTTTAAGCACGAGCAAGTCCATAGAATGGTCCAATGAAACCCTGAAGTTGCCTAGCGAAGAGGGGCTTGTTTTGACAGTAAAAGCTCAAAATTGTCCTCTAGATTGTATTCAATACGAAGACCTGAAGCTAACAGGATCGTTTTCTTGTGACTCGGAGATGATTGCTAACAAGGGTGCACTTCGTTTGATATCTAAAAAACCCTGTATATTTAAAGACCTTACCTTATGTTGGAAAAACAGCGAGTGGTTGAACCGCTTACAAATTTCTGGCATGCCGCAAGTAAATTATACCCAGGACGAATTAAAAGGTTCCATGGAAGATTTCAGCGTAAAATGTGGTACAGAAGGCGATACACTCCTTTCGGGTCGAACAGCC
>CALXMI010000051.1 GCA_944389435.1 uncultured Opitutales bacterium | reverse complement strand
AGATTGGCTGTCTAAGCAACGTCTTCAGGGAGTAGCCTATAAAGACTTCGAAAGCCGTCTTATTTTAAACGAAATAATATATCACTTAAATGATACGATCGTTTCAGAGGACAACAGGTTTTGTTTGGTTTGGAGCGATATTGACCCGGTCGAAAAAAAACTATTTTTTTCAGATAACGCCGGGCGTCTTTATACGCTCAATTATTAACTTGACGGTTGTTGATTAAAGCATTAGCTTTTGGGGCTATGAAGTATTTAGGGTTTATAGTTTCCATAGTCAGTTTGTTTTGTTTAAGCGGTTGTACAAAAACTGAGGCTGGTTTGGCAGGAGGCGGTATTGGTACAGCGGTAGGAGCTGGCATAGGTTATGCCATCGATGGAGGTGCTGGTGGAGCTCTTGCTGGGGGTCTTATGGGTGCAATTGTTGGCGCTGCTGCAGGTAGCGCAACCTGTAAAGAAGATGAATCGTCTTATACAGAGGAGCGTGTGGTAGAATATCGCCCCAGTTCGACCTATAGGGATGACAATTTGCGGCAGGAAATTCGACGCGAGCAATATAATGTCGAGCAAGAAAAGATAGATTTTCAGAAGCAAGAATTGGAAAAGCAGCGTTTAGAACTCGAGAAAAAGCGCTTAGAACTCGAGGCCAAACGTCTTGAAAAAGAACGTGTCGAACTTGAAGGCAAGCGTTGACGGGTCATAACGTCTCAGGCTGTTTGATTCTACTGTGGTATGTGGGGAATTTTACCTTTTGAAGTTTATAGGATATTGGCAAACGTAGCCTGTTGAGCTTCATTTTTAGCGTGTGATTCCCGGTTGGTACGTGTAAAAATAGGGTAGAAAATTCTTCTTTGTTTGGCTTATGAGTTTTCGATAAGTCCTGTTGTTGGGGATTGGGTTCTAACGAGCTCTCCATCATATAACAAGCGGTGTAACTCAAATAGGGTAGGGAGCAAAATGGTTTTTGCTTGACAAAAAATTTCATATGGGCACAATTGACTATAACATATGAGACAGCGGTTTCTTAGAGTGGTTTTGTTGTTGGTAGCAATCAGCTATAACCTATTTGGTTGATTTTGACCATTTATAAATGTTATTATAATGGATGTTCCGCTATTAGCCATCAGAGATCTTTCTGTTGTCTATCCGCAGACACGCTGTCGTTTGCTTTCTTCTCTGAATGCATTAAAGAAGATTAACTTGCAAATTTTTGCAGGTCAGACCTTAGGAATTGTTGGAGAAAGTGGCAGTGGGAAAAGTACGCTTGGGAAGGCTATTGTAGGTTTGGTACCCGTAACCCAGGGAGAAATCTTATTTAAAGGCGTTGATCTATTGAAGGTTCCCAAAAAAAGCTTTCAATCTTACCGAAAAAAGATTCAGATGGTTTTTCAGGATCCTTTTGGTGCTTTAAACCCTAGCATGACGATCGAGCAAATCCTGTTGGAACCGCTTAAAATTCACTTTCCTCATTTATCCAAAGCGGAACACCAACGACGCATAAGAGGTCTTCTAAACTCTATAAAGTTGCCGGAAACTGTTTTAAAACGTTATCCGAACGAATTTAGCGGTGGCCAACGTCAACGTATCGGAATTGCACGTGCTTTAGCGGTAGAACCCGAGCTGTTAATCTGCGACGAACCGGTGAGTGCCCTGGACGTTTCCATTCAGGCTCAAATTGTAAACCTGCTCAAGGATTTGCAGAAAAGCCTCCATTTGACCTACTGCTTCATTTCACATGATATGGCGGTTGTGAAATACATCAGCGATCATGTAGCGGTTATGTACAAGGGCGAAATAATAGAATTGGCACCTGCATCGGTTATTTATAGCAACCCGCAGAACCTTTACACGCAGCAGCTAATCGAGGCGGTTCCAACGCTTTAAGCAGCTATCTTTACGTTAAATTTGAAGCTTGTCCTAAGAAATTTTCTTTTTTTATGGGCCAAATACCGACGATAGATGCGTTTAAGGTTTGCTCGAAATGCTTTCTTAGATCTTCAGGTAATTTTTGAAGCTCTTGTTGGAAGTTTGGTGGCGGTGTTGAAATAGGAGAAGATAATTTAAAATTTTTTGAATCAAAACAGTCCGGATCATAGACCGGCTCTTGTTCAAAATCCGCAACGTTGTTTTCTTGTTCAAACACAAGCTCATGAGGATCGTTGAATGCCTCAAAAGGTGCAACTGAACATTCCTGAGTCGTTTCTGAAGAGGTTTGCGCTTCTTCAACAACGAGTTCAATGGCTCTATTCAGTGGAAACGGAACAACACTGTAAGCATCTAGGTAGGCCGCTAGAGCGTTCAGTCGTTTTTTTTTACATCGTCATCGAGGTGGTTAAAAGCCTCTAGTAACGTCTCTAAGGAAGCTAACTTTGTACACTCAACCGCCTTAAAAAGAATCGCCTCGAAGTTGCTTTTTACAGATAATCCCCGCTGTAATTGTTCCTCGCCCGATCTCAGAATTTCTAAAATCTTGGCGTAAACGTAGGGGGCGTACGCTTCTTTGTGATTTTTAGAGGTTTTTACGAGCTTTTCATGGAAATAAGTTTCCAAATCGATCAAAACACGATAAGCGTTACAGCCTGACTTAATAACCGTTTCAATACCTGACAAAATTTGATCGTATTGATTTGCCTCAATCGCTTCGGCTATTTGTATCAAGGTTTGTTGATCTAAAAGCCCATACATGGAACGAACGAGTGCTTCTGTTAAAGCACCTTCTGAAAATGTCAGTAATTGGTCCAGCATGGATTGAGCATCGCGCATACCTCCTTCTGCCAACTGTGCGATAATATGAAGGGCACTCGGTTCCGCAGTTAAATGTTCGGAATCCACAATACGTTTCAGTTGGGCTTCAATAACCGGTGTTTCCAATGGGAAAAACTCGAAATACTGACAGCGAGAAACGATGGTATTGGGGACCTTATGAATTTCGGTTGTCGCAAATATAAACTTCACATGACTCGGCGGTTCCTCTAACGTCTTCAACAGGGCATTGAAAGCGGCTGTCGTTAACATATGGACTTCATCCAAAATGTACACCTTATATGCACTCTCCGCAGGTGCATATTGGCATTCTTCCCTGAGCGAACGAATTTGCTCAACCGAATTATTGGAAGCTCCATCGATCTCAATGACATCCATGGACCGGCCCTGAAAAATTTCCTGACAACGCGGACTTTCAGGATCAAAATCTAATCGTGGGCCACCCTCGCAATTGAGTGCCATGGAAAATAGACGCGCCATACTTGTTTTTCCAGTTCCACGAGGTCCCACAAACAAGTATGCATGTGCAATTCGTCCAGAAGTTATTGCGTTCGACAGAGCTGTAACAACACTTTCTTGTCCAACCAAATCCTCAAATTTTTTGGGACGCCAACGTCTTGCAATAACCGTATAATTTTCCATCGCCCTTTCATGTAAAGCTATCTTTCTTAAAAAGACAAGCTCTTTTCGTTTCACATTTTAAAAAGAAACCGTTTTTTTCCTGTTTCCCCATCTCTCAAAGCATGTAAATAAGAGAAGATTTTGAGCAAATTTAAAAAATCTCTTGACAAATGGTGAAATCAGTTCTTTATTTAAAATCATCGTTTAAAAGTTAACTGTTATATAATTATTGAAAGGTTTTTTATGAAGAAAAATGTTTTGAAGGCATTGTTTATGGGCGTGCTTGCTTTTGTAAGCACAGGGATTGTGTTTGGAGGAGGACAAAAGAGGCCACAGGATAGTATGCCACAGGATAGTATGCCACAGGATAAGAAAAGAAAAACTTCGAAAAGTTTAAAGGCCAAACGATCAAGGCTGACATTACTTGATGAAGCAGCTAGGAATGGAGATGAGAGAGCACTTGAGGAGATAAAGAGGATATCAGAGTTGCAGGATGAACTTTACAAAGCTGACTATGAAACAAGAAAACTTGAGGATAAAATTACAAGACTAGATGCTTTATATGGATATGGACTGACAAGCATTAAAGATTACTTGGAAGACATTGAGTCTTTCTTGGAAGGAAGGGGAGAAAACGTCCTTGCACATGGAAGAACAATTGATAGGCTGATAGCAGTTGAGGGTATGTTGAAAGAACTTAAGAATCGGTTGAGAGTTGAGACTGCGTCGCAAGCTACAAAAGGTAAGACTAATATTAGTTTAGATGAGTTGGCAGAATTGGAGAGAAAATTTACAGAAGTTAAGAGTATTTTTGAACGAATTGACCCTAATGTGATTAGTATGTTTGACGAGCTTTGGGAAGCGTATTCTCCTTGTATAAGTAATTTGAATAAACTGAATGAAATGTTCAGTGAATTGTGTCCTTTTTCTGACTCTGAAGACTCGGAGTAAAACTTGAGGGGAAAAAATAGACTACTTTTGAAGCAATTGACCTAAAAATTTTAGGCCACATTAAATAAATTTAGAACAGTTTGGGATAAAGTGATGAAATAGATTGCTAAACCCAAGGATGCTATAGTTGCAGCGTCGGCTGCTCCAGCGGAATATCAGCAATGGCAGGTGCGGTTGCAACGCTATATGCGACAACAAAGCCTTCAAGCTGCAGCCGCTGCAGAGGCTGCATATAGCCATAATGCCGTAGGTATCCCAATCTCACACAATAACGATCCGTTCGACAATTTTAGGATGATGGGATACAGCGAGTAAGTCCTTTACTTGATCTGTTGGCTCAAGAGTACGTTGAGCTGTTCAAGACGGATAATGATCACCTTAAAGACTTCCTTCAGTGCTTGCAGGAAAGCGTGTAATACGTATGCGCCTCCCATAAGCCCTAACGTCGCAAAACATCCGTAACAGCCCTCAAAAGCGACTTCAGGCTTCTCATAGACCTGCTATCCCACATCCCAAAAGGACAAACAAATTCGCCAGTTGCCGGAATGGCTCGTTGGCAAAGTCGTAAGAATAAAAGCTTGCTACCTTTGTAACATCTTACGATTAGGGGCCAAAGCATCGCGAAAATGATCACCTAAGAAATTGAGTGAAACGAGGGTAAGGGAAAAGAATAAGCAAGGAAAGATAAGAAGCCAAGGAGCAGATTCCATTTCTTTAGCGCCATCAAAGATCAATGTGCCCCAGGAGCTCATCGGGGGTTGAACGCCTAAGCCCAAAAAGCTGATGAAGGCTTCCTCAAGGATAATATTGGGAATAAGAAGCGTTCCATAAACAAACAGGATGCTCATCAAGTTGGGGAAAATGTGCTTGCGCCAAATTCCGAAAGACGTCTGCCCTAAACATTGAGCACTTTGCACAAAGGTACTGTTTTTTAGACACAAAACTTGCCCGCGGATCATTCGCGCCAATGTTAGCCAATTGAAGCAGCCAATGGCAAAAATGAGTAGACTGAGGTGTCGTCCGCCAAGCGACATAATTAGGATGATGATAAGGGTAAATGGCAGCGGATAAATAATATCAATCAGACGCATTAGAAAACGATCCGTATTGCCTCCCATTAAGCCTGCTATGCTCCCCACAATGATTCCAATTATAATCGCAATTAGGCTGGCAGACGTTCCGATAAAAATGGATAAGCGCCCTCCGTAGAGCAATCGCGCCAATACATCTCGTCCCAAAATGTCGGTCCCGCAAGGATGTTCCAAAGAAGGCGCTTGAGCGCCCAGGCAAAGGTTTTGACTACGGTAATCTTGTTGGTAGAAAAGAGGCCCCAGGAAACATACTCCGACGATGATGAACAAAAAGAGAATATGAAAAAGCATCCACGGGTGTTTCTTAAATAATGTTTTCATGACATCAATCTTTGTCTAGGGTTACAGATAACGACCGCTAAATCTACAAGCAAATTAAAACACAAAATGAGTACAGCAAAATACAGGACCGTACCTAAGAGCAAAGGCGTATCGCGTTGAGCAACAGCAGAAATAAACAACGAGCCCGCTCCTGGAATTTGAAAAATGGATTCAATAACAAGCGATCCGCTCATAATGGCCGCTGTGGTTGGCCCTAGGTAATTAAGCAAGGGCGTCACAGCGTTTTTAAACACATGAAAAATGAATATACGCAAACGGCCTAATCCCTTGGCCTGTGCGGTCCTAATAAACGGCTGACCAATAATATCCAAACAGGCTGCTCGCATCAATCTCGCAATATAGCCGCTGTACATGCATGCCAAGGCAATCGTTGGCAAAACACGATCACTCAAACGTTCCCATCCCGTTGCCTGAAACCAATCCAATTTAAGCGAAAAAATCAAAATAACGATAGGCCCCAACACAAAGGTTGGTAGACTAAGGCAAAATAAGCATGCCCCCATTAGGCATCTATCTATCCAGGTCCCATGGTAAATCGTTGCAACAATACCGATTAGGCCGCCGATAATAACAGCTACCATCATTGATAAAAATCCAAGCTCAATGCTGACAGGAATCCGTTCCTTTAACAATTGGTTGACAGAATACCCAGGGTAACGCATGGACCAGCCTAAATCTCCTTGTGCTAAGTGCCTTAAATAGGTTGCATATTGTTGGTATAAAGGCTTATCGTAGCCGTAAAATTTCCGTAAAACTTGCTCCGATTCTTGTGACAGTCCGCGTTCTTGATCAAAAGGACCACCCGGAACGAATCTTATGAGAAAAAACGTAATTGTGCATAGGCAAAAAAGCACCATGAACGAATCCAAAAATCGCTTTACAAAAAAACGAAGCATGATACATTTAACATGAATCTTCTCTATAAAATTGCAAGTTTTTTAAGAAACTCACTTTAATCAAACACAAAAGCCACACCTATCAAGATTATAAACAAGTTGTAGACGCTTTACATTGCTTGAATGGGATGCTTCAGTAAAAACTTACGTATGGTTGGGCAAAGATCGTCTTTGGCATCCTCCAGCACGTAATGGCCCGCATCGTCATAACAGATCGATGTAGCTTGTGGAAAAATCGATTGCCACCTTTTTAAAAATTCGGGCGTAAAACAAAAGTCCTTCATACCCCAAGCTAACAGGCAGGGTTTCTGCTCTAACAGCCACAAATTCTCTTGAATTTGCGCAAGAGTTTTGTAGGAAGGATGGGTATCATCCATTGGAATATCTTGAACGAAAGCGTTAATAGCCACACGATTTTTCGGGCTATTGTAAGGATGTAGATAGCCGTCCTTAATTTTTTTGGACAATCTGCGTTGCGAAGCCATGGTGGTTG
>CALXMI010000050.1 GCA_944389435.1 uncultured Opitutales bacterium | reverse complement strand
CCAGAAGTCTGCGAATACCGCCAAAGGCATGTACAAAGCACCTGCAATAAGTCCGATATTCCACGTATGCCAGCGCTTGGCTACAAAAATTAAGTTATCCTTACACTGTTTCCATACGTGCTTACTTTTGGGCTTTGGCAGCCAATCCGGATTGTTTGGAATGAAAATAATCAACATTAAGGTTGTAAACATTCCGAAACCAAACGAAATCATCCAAACACAGCGATAGCCGCAGTTCTCGCTTATCCAGGACAACGATATCTGCGCCGCAACAGCCCCGATAAGGCCTAAGGCGGTCGTTAATCCTGACAACAGTCCTAAATTTTTCCGATGAAACCAAATGGTACACAGATACATAACGCCCACAAAGCCAAAAGCAGAAGCGAAGCCCATCAAAAAACGACCTATCCCTAAACAAGCTAAGGAATGAATGGGTAATAGAAGCAGCAGGCAGCTAAACGTCAATATAACGCTGGCTAACAAAAAGGGCTTTCGACTTCCGAATACGTCAAATAAAGGCCCAACGACGACTTGCATAAGGGAATAAATAAGCAAATACATCCCCACCATCATTCCAACTTGAGAGGCATTGGCGGAATAAATCTTCTCTAAATCGGTCTCTATAACCCCAGGAATAACACGTACAAAATACTCATATAAATAAAATAAAGATCCTGTAAGCCAAACAATATAGGCACTTATACCACCTTTTTTCATAGGCTAACTTTTATGACCTTTTCAACGTTAGGTCAAGACTTATGTTCAACCGTTTTGCCGCTTACCTTCCATTCAAAACCTTGTAAGAACATTTTCGAGCACTTACGTTAAAATCTTCCAAATTCTTTCTTTGCTCCAAAACTTTTATACGTAACACTACATCACCACGCACCCTAAAATCGTCAACAGAGACTTAGATATTTACAGATCACCATTTCTCAACTTAAATACGGCTTTTTTGATCTTATGCACACCCTTATAATGCAAACAAGGCTGATGCACATCTTGTGGGAAAAAGACGAAAAAAAGCCCTGGAGCGGCAATCCATTTTTGCGTTTCACCTGCAAAAAATTGGATATCCCTATCCTCATCATACTCGGTAGCAGGCTGCACGCTTGATAAAGTCGCCCACCCTATTTGTTCAACACCTTCAATTAGCATCTGCACATCCACGTAGGCTCTGTGAGCCTCCAGTTGTTTATCCGAAACCGTTGCGTAAACATCTATGTTCACGTAATCCCCTGTGCCTGAAATCGGATAACGCCCAGATTGTATGGTCCTCAAGTCGTTCACCTGCATAAAATTCAAAACAGACATCAGCCCTGGAATTTGAGCCTTATAGCAACCTAACGTATTGTTGTCATCAATAATCATACTTATCGAAAATCTAGGGGATCCACATCCCACAAGTCAATCACGTTTGACGGCTGCTTGAAGTTTTTTCTTAAAGCTTGCAAAACGGGGATGACACCAAGGATATTTGACGATAAGTACAATAAATGCATACGATAGTAACCATTGATCTTGTCTTGACTCGGCACAGACGGCCCTAAAATCTCAAATGACAGGCTCGATTGCGCTTTTAAAGATTGAAACCATGCTTGCACCGAATAATGCAGTATTTTCTCAGAACGCGATCGAAAAATATGCCGAATCATGTGCCGAAACGGAGGAAAGTTATACTGAGCCCGCAAGCCATATTCCTCTTCCAAAAAAGCCGATACGTCTTGCTGGACTCCGTAACGAATGCAGGGAGCTTCCGGATTGAAAGATTGCACAACGACCTCACCTGCTTTTTTCCCTCGACCAGCACGCCCACTCACCTGAACCAACAATTGAAAGCAGCGTTCTCCAGCCCTAAAATCATCGGACGTCATTTGCCCATCCGCTTGAATCACACCGACAAGAGTTAAATTTGGAAAATCTAAACCCTTTGCTAGCATTTGCGTGCCCACAATAATATCATAACGGTGCGCTAAAATAGACGCATACCAAGTCGGATGCTGTTGAATAACATCAGAATCCAGACGCAAAATTCTTGCGGTTTTATAGTAACGATTCAGGCAAGCCTCTATCCGTTGGGTACCTAACCCACAGCTGAGTTTTAGTGGTGTTTTACATAATTGACAATGTTCGTACGCGGGGATCTTTAAATCGCACAAATGGCAACGTAAGGTGTTGTCGGCCCTATGAAAAACCAAGTGACTATGGCAATGCGGGCACTCTAAACGTTTTTCACATTTAGGGCAATACAAGTAGGGAGCATAGCCACGCCGATTCAAAAACAACAAACATTGCTCTCGATTATCTAAACGCTGACGAATTTTTTCTTGTAATAAGTTAGAAAGAATGAAAGAGCCTTCAAAGTTTGGTCTTTCGTACCGCATATCAACCAAATGAACCTTTGGAAGCTGCACACCGGTCGGCCGCTCCTTAAGGGTATGCAAGGTGTACTTGCCCAGTTTGGCATTAGACCAGGATTCAACTGAAGGTGTGGCTGATCCCAACACACACAAGGTATTGGCTACATAGGCACGATAAACAGCCAAATCTCGGCCATGATAACGCGGGCTATCGGATTGTTTATAAGACGGCTCATGTTCCTCATCTACGATAACGAGCCCTAGGTCCTTTAAAGGTACAAAAATGGCAGAACGCGTCCCCAAAATAACATCAATCTTCCCCAACATGGCCTGCTGCCAAACGTACAACTTATCCGAATCGCTTAACCGACAATGCCAAACCGCCACACGAATCGATTGACGACTGAGGCGCTTCTTAAGCTTGTTGAGAGCCTGCTCTGACAACATAATTTCTGGGACCAAATAAAGCGTTTGTCGGCCCAGGCGTTTCGCTTCCTGTATAAGATGATGATAGACCTCTGTTTTACCAGAGCCGGTTACGCCCCACAACAAGTGCGTAGAATGTTCCTTTGCCTGCAACGCTTCCTGCAACCGACAACAGATCTTTTCTTGCTCTTGTGTTAAGGCAATTGAAACCCCTTCGTCGGTTTCTTTTTCGGCCATAGGGTCATAAGGAATACGCTCAACGTAGCCCTTAGCAATCAACTGCTTTACGGCTGATATTTGATTCGGAAATTGTTTTGAAAAATAAGTCCACGGAATAAGCGGATGAGCCTTAATCCACTCATAGGCACTTATTTGAAGCTTACTATTTTTGCGAAACACAGGCTCTTGCGAGGTCACCTGCAAGCTACAATAGACGGGGAAGGGCTTCCCTTGACGTAGCAAACTTGGCAAGGCGGTTTCAATTGCCACCGAAGAGGTACAGGCGTAATAACGACAAAGCCAATGAATAACCTT
>CALXMI010000049.1 GCA_944389435.1 uncultured Opitutales bacterium | reverse complement strand
AGAGGCAACCGTATACCGATTGCTTCTAAGTTGTTCTTCTAGCGTCTTACGAATAATCTGTTCATCGTCAACAATTAATACTTTATCTAACTGCATATGCCTACAAATCTCACCTTTCAAAAAAGACACTACTATCCTACACCTTATAAGAAAAGTTTTCAACCTTTTTATTAACTTTTTTGAAAAATTTTACATCTAAGCGGCCGGTTTTCTTTGTAACAATATACCACGAAGAGATGATCACTTAAGGTGGTTAGAAGGCCTTACGTCGAGCCAGTATCGTAAGAACCTAAATTTTAGTAAAAACCTTTAATTTTTTGTTGAAAAAAATTGACGGATCTATCACATTATAAGCCGTTAACTATTATATTAACCCTTAACACCTTTCGACACGAAAGGAATTATATTATGTCAGAAGTAATGGATCGTTTGCTGGACGCAAACAAGTTAAAGAACCTCAAAGCTAATAGCATCGTTACAGGGACTATTTCAGAAATACGCCCTAATGAAGTTGTTATTGACATCGGGGCAAAATCCGAAGGTATTGTACCCGCGACGGAATTTTTAAACATTGATGAAGTATCCGTAGGAGATAAAGTAGAGGTTTACGTAGAACGTGTAGAGAACTTGGAAGGTCGTCCTGTCTTGTCTTATGATAAGGCTCAGCAACAGAAGAATTGGGAAAACATTTTAGAGAAATGTGCGGAAGGGGCTGAAGTTTCTGGACGTGTAAAAGGGAAAGTCAAGGGTGGTCTTATCGTCAGCATCGGTGTAGATGCCTTCTTACCATCTTCTCAAATTGATGTTCAGTCGCCAAAGAATTTAGATCAATACATCGGTCAAACCTTCGATTTGAAAGTTGTAAAAATCAACAAGGAGCGCCGTAACATTGTTGTTTCTCGTCGCGAATTGATTGAGTCCCAGCGTTTACAAAAGCGTCAGCGTATCCTGAATGAAATTCAAGTGGGCTCAATTTGTAAGGGTATTGTTAAAAACATTACTGACTATGGAGCTTTTATCGACTTAGATGGTTTGGATGGTTTGTTGCACATTACCGATATGACCTGGGGACGTATTTCACATCCGAACGAGGTTCTTAAAGTGGGTGAAGAAATCGAGGTCATGGTTACCGAGATCGATCACGATAAAGAACGTGTTTCCTTGGGGATTAAGCAATTGCACGAAAATCCATGGGATCAGATCGAAAAACGTTATCCAATCGGTTCCAAAATCCGTGGAAAAGTTGTCAATTTGGTACCTTACGGTGCGTTCATTGAGCTTGAAGAGGGTGTTGAAGGTCTCATTCACATTACTGAATTTTCTTGGACCAAGCGTATCAACAAGCCCAGTGAGGTTTTGCGTGTTGGCGACGAAGTTGAGGCTGTCGTCTTGGATATCCAGAAAGAAGAACAAAAAATTTCGTTGGGTATCCGTCAGTTGTCCGAAAACCCATGGGATATGGTACAGCACAATTACCCAGTAGGTGCTCATGTTCGTGGAAAAGTTCGCAATTTAACAACTTATGGAGCTTTCGTAGAGCTTGAAGAAGGTGTCGATGGAATGATTCACGTTTCCGACATGAGTTGGACCCGGAAAATCAATCATCCAGGTGAGCTTCTTAAGAAAGGTGACGAAGTGGATGCCGTTGTCTTGGAAATTGAACCATCTCAGCAGCGTATTGCTTTGGGTATCAAACAACTTACCGAAGATCCTTGGGCTCGCATCGAAAGCCTTTACAAGGTGGGTGATATTGTTAATGGCAAGATCGCAAAGATTACCGGTTATGGTTTATTTGTTGAATTGAAAAACGATATTGATGGTCTTGTACATATCAGTCAAATTGGCGAAGAGCATGTTGATAACTTGAAGGATTCTTTCAAGGTTGGCGATAACGTAGAAGCGCGTGTTATCAAAATTGATAAGGATGAACGCCGTTTAGGCCTCTCCATCAAAGCAGCTGCTTACGACGATTCTCGCTTGGCAGAAGAAATCAGAAATTATGATACGATTTCGGCTAGCCAGGATCTTACAAACTTGGGAGATTTGCTCGATCAAGCAACACAAGCAAAACGCATGTAACTTTAACAATCTTTTGGGCTCAATCACCTTAGGTGATGGGCCCCTTTTTTTTATTTTACATCAAAAGCATGTGAATGATGCGCTTTAAGTCCTTACTGAATGCCATCATCACATGCTTGTTTGTTGTGTGTGTGGATATTGGATTGTGCTCACTGCCACATCAAGTGCTGGTTAAGCAACTTTGAAAAGCCAAGAAGATCCAATTGCTGGAGCTATCGAAGCCATTGTTGCTGAAACTGTGGCGAATATCGTCCATGCTCCCGGCAAAGATATCCTGCAACGACCACCCACCAGGTACGTCTCATGAGTCTTTGCTAAAAATCACCGTCATGTACTTTTTTTGTTAATTTTGGACTCTTTTTCGGTCCTGCACCCCACAGCTGTTCTTACTATATGATGTGGAGCTCTGCCTAAGCTCTTGCTAGACGGACTCAGCCGCCCCAAGAATTTGCCCTCTTGTTTCCGCAATTATTTAAAATCTATATTATTGTATGTGTGAGAGAGCGATAAAAAAGCTTAAAAGTGCATACTTTTTGTTTGGTGAACGAGGAATAGTGAAAAGTTGCTGGCTAAGAGAGGCTTAGATTATCAGGTGAAACGTACAATCGTTGCAAGTTGTATCGATATTTTAAAATAAAACAGAACTTGTCTGGATTAAAATCCTTTGGCAGATTGTCCCCAGAAGCTAAAAAAATATTACCTATCGAGGTACGGAACTTTGGTTACGGATTCTGCCTTATGTATGTATGCCCTGTAAAGCCTTTTTTGTAATTTACAACCCCAAAAACTTTCTAGTTCTGCTTTCTAATGGAGCATAAACAGTAAAAAGTCCTTGCCGTCATCGTCAGTGAATCCAAATCCAAATGTTGCAAAAGTTAAGAGGAAAGGTAGAGAAAGATTTTCGTGAGGTGTGGCAGAGTGTATGGATATTGACAGAAGGGTCTTTTAGTAGTACAATCGTAAGAGGTTGAACCCTCAAGGAACTGTGTAGGCTCGTGTGACTTTGGTGGCATGCGTGCTTCCGTCACCTGATATTGCCTTGTGCATGGCTTTTGTAAAAAAATCAAAAAAAAGCTTGTCAGGTAGCTTTAATATAAACTACATTAGTATCCATAAGTTTAGGTGGGGTATCCAAGTGGCTAAAGGATGCAGACTGTAAATCTGTCAGGGTTTCCCTTTCGAGCGTTCGAATCGCTCCCCCACCACCATTTTGTTAAAGAAAAAGTTTCCTTTTAATGATTTGTGTTGTGAGTGTTGGTTCATCCTTATGAGTTGTTTATTTGAGTATACTTTAGAGAATAAAAAACCGAGATGTTTCTAGCATCTCGGCAGTGAAAGATAAAATAAAACGAATTGTTTGCATAAGTAAAGACACGGGGCGTGAAAAAACGTTCAAAAATTTTTAAAAAAATCTTTGCATCTTGTCAAAGGTCGAATAACCTAAATGAGATTTCATGAAAATGGGGCTGTTAATAGGTGTTTTGGTTTGCTTTGTTTATGGGGTAATTTTGTGTTTGAAGGACTTCAAGAAGCCTGCTTATGGGATTTGTACTTCGTCTATTACGCTTTCTGTAGGACGTATGTTTCAATTATTTGTTGGATTTTTTACGGTTCCTATATTGATTCAAATCTTGCTAAAAGCTTTTATTCCCAATTTTTTAAAATCAACCAATGGGTGTTTTTACTTGGCTTTGATAGAAGAGATCTGTCTGTTATGGCTTGTTTTGTGGTTCAGTCGAAGCAATGGCATAACGTACATTGTTAGCTTGCAGGGTATTTTACGGCCGGTTTTTGAGGGCTACTGCAAGGCGTTACCGATGGTGTGCGTGCTTGCTTTTATTTGGGAAACATGCCTGTTATGGCTTATACAATGGGGTGTTCCGATTTCTTTGAACCCACAACCTATTATTAGACTTCTGCAGCAAAGAGATTCGCATGGGTATGGCGTATACGCTGCAGGTGTGAGTATTGTGTTTTTAGGACCTATTGTTGAAGAACTTTTTTTCAGAGGTATTTTGTTGCGATTTTTTAATTCCTTTTTATCGGTTCGTAAAAGCTTATGGGCAAGTAGCTTGATTTTTGCGTGTGCACATCTCCATTTTGAGACCAGTGTACCTTTGTTATTTTTAGGCTATTGGTTGGGTTTAAATTACTGTAAGACCGGTAACATGGGCGTAAATGTAGGTATCCATAGTTTATTTAACGCCGTTAATTTTGCAATTATTTTGTGTTTTAATTTGGATGGAATTTGAAACAATAGTCAATACGGAAGCGGATTTAGTTCCCTTTAGCCAAAAAATTGCCGATCTTTGTACCGACCAATGTTGTATTGCCTTGCATGGCGATTTGGGAGTCGGCAAAACGACATTTGTAAAGGTTTTGGGTCGCATATGGGGTATAGAGGATGTTAAAAGCCCATCTTTCGGAATTGTTGATGTGCATCAAGGTAATCGTACGCTTGTTCATATAGATGCCTACCGTTTAAAACAGGGACGTTTAAGTGAATTTGATATAGATGATTTATGCCGACCGCCGTTTTGTCTGATCGTTGAATGGCCGGAATGTTTAACAGATGCACCGACGTTCGATCTGCACTTACATTTTTCTATTTTGCCCAATCAAGCACGTCTTGTACGCATCTACGATAAACCTATTTTTTCATAATTGTGACTGTATTTACATGAAGTGATAAGTCAACCATTAGGCAATCGTGTCTTGCACCCTCGGGTATTTGGTTGGTAATGCTCAAATTCCCCACTCGACTCAATCGGAAACCGTGGTAAACAAGTGATTCGTAGGTATGGGTTAATTTCGTTTGCGTTTGTGTCAAAAGGTTTTTTTTAGGATCTACAGATTGATTCTGCGTACGTAGTAATTGTTGAAGTGTCTTCAATTGGGTTTCATCTTTTAGTAAAACATCATAAATAGAAACATCTAATGTGCCTTCGTAAGGATCTAAAATCCATGCAAGCGAACGTGTAACCAATTCGCCGAAACGTGTTAATTGGCAATCATCTTCAAAGAACCGATGGTTAGGTAAATTGTAGATCAAAATCCGTATCCCATCCGGCGTAATAAAAACATCCGCAGGGTTATCCTTGGCGTTTTCGTTCAGATTTAAACTTTTATAAATGCTGCTTGCAAGAGCCTTCATTTTTTCTTGCATCATCTTGGAAAGGCCTGTGCCATCTTGACCTAAAGAGCCTTCGCCGGATAAATTTTTTTGTCCCATAAGAACGTCATGTTCGTAAGCAATAGGGTCTTTGAAATAATCCGCAATGGCTTCGAGTTTTTCTTGGTTTTGTCCAATAATCCACAAAACCATAAAAAGGGCCATCATGGCCGTGACAAAGTCCGCATAAGCGACTTTCCATGCACCTCCGTGATGGCCTTCACCTTTTTTTTGGGACATGATTATTTCTTATTTAATTGCTTGAGTAACGCTTCTAGTTCATTTACATCTGGCTGAATGCACGGATCTATCTTTCTGCGTGCATATTCAATCGCCATCAACGGTGGTATGCCATTGACGCTTTTAAGAATAGACGTTGATATGACTTCCAAAAACATTTGCTGT
>CALXMI010000048.1 GCA_944389435.1 uncultured Opitutales bacterium | reverse complement strand
AAAGGAATATCATGGTCAGCTCAATCAATTCAGATACAAGAAATTCTATCGTTCTTCCGGACTCCCAGCAAGGATTCATTCAAGCGACAGAACAAAAAACAACACAAAACAATCAGAAACCTCTGTCAAACCCTACTGAGAACATAGCTAGAACCGCACAAACCTCCAGCGATATTGTTATCTCTAGCGGAAAAAATCTCAATCAGGTGGTGATAGAAAAAAATGCCCCACTCCAAGAAATGGACAAAAATCAAGCTCTGAATCGTGACCTGGGTGTCATTGACACCACGAGTCCAACAGGAGCGCAAGCGGATATGAATGCCTTACCGCCCGATATAAGCGCCAAATCTGAATTCTAAAAACTGTACACAGGAAGTTCCACCATGAGTTTTCAACTAAATCAATTAATTGAATTAGCGGTTGAAGAAGGCGCCTCCGATATACACTTGCGGTGTAACGAAAAGCCCATCTTTAGAATTGATGGTATCATTCGTATATTAGAGATGGCTGCTTTAACAGACGAAGACATCTCCGAGTGTATTAAAGCGATTACCACCGAAAAACTCATGGCCTTATTTAAAGTAACACACGAAATCGATTTTGCCTACGAGCCGGAAATCAATGGCAAAAAATATCGTCTGCGTGTGAACGTCTTTACCACATGCGGCCATTACGGTATCGTCATGCGTATCATCAACGAAGATACGTTTACTTTAGACAATTTGGGCTTCCCGGAGTTTCAACTTAAAAAAGTCAAAGAACTCATTCAAGCACCACGCGGATTAATTGTTGTAACAGGGCCTACCGGTTCGGGTAAATCAACAACGCTGGCTGCCATGGTTGATTATATCAATAAAAACTTCAGTAAGCATATTATCACCATTGAAGACCCCATCGAGTATGTTTATCAACGCCGACGTAGCATCATTACGCAACGTGAATTGATTAAAGATACCGCATCCTTTCAAAAAGCTTTATCAGGAGCTTTACGTCAAGATCCAGATGTTATTCTGGTAGGCGAAATGCGCGATTTAGCAACAATTGAAGCCGCCATTTCAGCCGCAGAAACAGGTCACTTGGTCCTCTCAACCCTTCACACCACCGGAGCCGCAAGAACCGTAGAACGCATCATCGACGTTTTCCAGGATAGCAGTAAAGCGTTAGTTCGCACACAGCTGGCAGCCAATTTAACGGCCGTAATTTCTCAAGTCCTACTTCGGAAAAAAGAGGGTAAAGGCCGTCTACCTGCCTTTGAAATTATGATTCACACAGATGCCATTGCTAACATGATTCGTGAGAACAAAACCTTTCAAATTTCAAACGAGCTGGAAGTCAATCAACTACTTGGAATGATACCTCTGGATAAACACCTTTTCCAATTGTGGCAAAGTGGACACGTTTCCAAAGAAGAAGCCCTATCGAAAGCTGTAAAGCCAACCGAATTAGAAAATCGCATACAATTCACTCCCGTTCGAAAAAAGGGACTTTTTGGATTCGGTCAGTAGATATTAAATGGGGCTTAAATGCATTACGCATAACGCTCCATGCGTGCTTTTTTCTGCTATTTTACACAAAGCCTCAAGCATTTTGGTCTAATTTTGCTTTTCTAAACGACGACGCTTTAGGTTGTGAAAGTAATACCGATGTGTCTTATACACATAAGCCAAAATCTCAGCAATCATTTCGTAAAGCTCAACCGGAATGGTTTGCCCCACGTTACCTAGTCGGAATAATAATCGAGCGGCTATACGATTTTCGACCATTGGAACCTCATGGTGTTTGGCAATAGCCTTAATTTTTTGTGCTAGTAAATTCTCACCTTTTGCCAAAACAATAGGGGCCTTGTCTTTTCCGCGCTCATACTTTATGGCAACCGCAAAGTGCGTTGGATTGGTTACAACCACATCGGCAACCGGAATTTGATCCATCATTTGTTTCTGCATCAAACGTTGAGCGAGGCGCTTCTGAGCTGTTTTAACTTCCGGATTACCAAACGACTGCTTATGTTCTTCTTTTACTTCTTCGCGTGTCATTTTGATATCTTCGTGAGTCTGATAACGCTCATAAGCGTATTTCAAAAACGTAATGACAAGCAAAATAGCAATGAGTCGGCTTAAAAAGACCAAAATGATTCGCAAAAAGATTTCAGGCACCCTTTCTAAGGGTATAGGGTTAAAAAAGATAGGATCCTGTCGAATTTGCTGAAAAGCGCCGTATAAGAACCAAGCGATGGTCGCCATTTTTAAGACATCCAGGCAAATATCTACGCATTTTCGTAACGAAAAGAGTTTCTGCAGTCCATGGACGGGATTTAATCTGTCCCAATGCATTTTTAAAGCCTTCAGGGTGAGCTTAAATCCGGACTGTAAGCCGCCGGATATAATAGCTGAAAGCATACATAAGCCTAAAAAACCTAAAATAATATCTAATCCGCACCATAACAAGTATTTTATAGCTTCTGTAGCCTGAGGTAAATTGCCTTCGAAGGTAGAAAAATGCGACCAAATATCTTTTGAAAAATCGTAACATTTTTGCCCGATACGAGAGGCATAGAAAAGCAAAAAACAAGCTATTGAACAAAGTAAAAAAACGACACCTAATTCTTCTGCTTTTGCAAATTGCCCCCGTTCCTGAGTTTCTTGTATCCTCTTCTCTGTTGGTTCCTCTGTTCTATTATCTCGGTCTGCCATTTTATGGATGAATTAAGTTCCATATGCGTTGAGGAATTTTTTCAAAATCCGCACTCATATGCACATAAATCAGATAAATTAATAAGTTAAACAAGCAAAGTCCTGCAAAAATTCTAAGCGGAAAGCTTAAAAAAAATACATTAATTTTAGGAGCTGCCTTACCTAAAATTGCAAACCCGAAATTGATAAGGAAGTTGAGTACCATCAATGGGGCAGAAATCTTCAAGCTTAAGGAAAAAATTTGTGCCGTAAAATCAATCAATTGCATGACATTATCCACCGGGAAAAAAGTCTCAAAGTTAACTACTTGGTAACTTTCTACAAAAACGCGCAAAATTTCCTTATCAAGTCCTGTTATAAAAAAGAAAACAATGGCGAATTGTACCAGCAGTGTACTTGTAAACGTAGTAGAATTTTCTGTAAGCGGATCAAAATGCTCACTTGTGTTCAATCCCACCTCACTGGCAATTAAGTAGCCTGTCATTTCAATCATTGAAAACGCAATTTTTATCACAAGCCCCATGCCAATACCGATTAAAACCTCACGTATAGCCAAAACGATAACTTTGTTTAAAGATTCAGGCGGCACAAGGCTCTTTGGCAAAACTGTAAGCGCAATAAAACTCACACAACACGCTAAAAAAACCTTGGGTATATTCGGGATACCGCTATCCTTACCACCGAATGGGAAACCTGCCAATAAGCCTGTACATCGGCACATAATGAGCATCCAAAGGTAAACGGTTGAAAGCGGGATGATCATTTTATTAAAGAACTCGTACGATTCAATAACAAGATTGTAAATTCCATCAATTGACGAAACAACCAATGCGAAAGTAGCCAAAGCAGCAATAAGCAACCCAACAATTTTGGTACAAACGACAGAGACTGTTCCTGAATACTTGTAATTGTCTGAAACAAACTAATGATGATACCTACCACCATTACCAAAATTAAAAATGGGCCAACGCATGTAACCGCTGTTACGATCAGCTGACGCAGTAAATCAATGGCAACTTCAACATTCATGTCCTATACCGATTAAAACATAAATGGAGCAAACGATCAAGCTAAACCGACAAAAACAGTTCGTTTAGGTGCTAAATGAGGTAGAATACCTCCAGAATACGCTACCATTAAGCTTAGAACAGCCTCGGCCGCTTGGCGGAAGGACAGACGTCATTTGCATCATCCTCGGCCTCCTTGACAAGCACTACTGCAGCCTTTACATCCCTGTTAGCTTCAGGAGCTTGCTCACCCAAAACATCCACTTTCGGCTGAATAGTACCTTGGTTAGTATCAGACCCTGTCTCTGTTCTATCAAAAGAACCAGACGTGGACTGTTCAGAGACTTCACTATTATCAATAGAACTTTGTGGAATCACAACATTATCATCTGCCACTGACCCATCGACACTTTCTTCAGAAGTCTCTCCCCTAAAAGAATCATTTGTGGTCTCTTCTGCCGATCTCTCACTGTCGTCCGAATTTATGGCGGTAGCAAGCACAAAAAAATCTACACCATCCTCCGACTCGTCACAGGGCTCGCATGCATTCAACCACCCCTTTGCCCATTCCTCATAGGAGAGTTTTTTTAATGGGGTTATTTTTTTAGTAAATAGTTGTGTTAACTCCTTCGTAGCACCTGTCGGTACGCTACCTAAAATGCTTCGTTGCTCTTCTGTTAAGAATTCTCTGGCATGACGCTCCCCACACGACACGCGTAATAAGTTCAATTGACCGTTAATGCTACTTGCTGGTATACCTGCATCGCACGCACAACAACATAAAACAATGACGCCCCACATCTTATCTTCGTGTTTATAACCGGTACCATCAATACGCGCAAACATTCCAAAAAGATCACTAGATTCGTGTGACATCTTTTTTAACGCATCATTCCATATTTTAACTTCATCAGCAATATTGAATTGCATGGACACTCTTATTTTGACATGTGTCCCATATGCTACGCTAATTTTAACATGATTCTATATCTTACCCTAAACCCTCTTACAAACCCACCTCCTCCCCTAACTTTTTTTCAAAAACTTAAAAACAAACTCGGTGATGCAATATGTGGTAGTCCCTCTTACACCATTTACATCTCATCGTCAATTGAGTATCCAGGAAAAAAGCAGAACTTCCTATGGAATCCCGATTTCAATTCACCTGATGTACAAAACCACGTCAATCAGTTCCGTCTCCCTCCTTTAACTACTGACAAAAATGCCGCGGCTGCTGCAGCTGGACTCGTACAAACGCCTTCCGGTACTCCACAATCTAAGCCTGCCACACAACCTACCAAACCATAAAACTGTACTTATAGATCACCCTTCCCTGCCTTCTGAGTGCCAATGTTGCAATTTTTTAAAAAACATCCTGGACGAAAGTTGTGAAAGGGTGTATCATTTAGGCATGAAAAAAGTGGCGATTTTGACATCAGGCGGATTGGCTCCGTGCCTATCAGCGGCTGTAGGCGGTTTGATACAAAGATATAACGAATTGGATCCCAACATTGAGATTATAACCTACTTGAATGGTTACCAAGGATTACTGTTGGGGCAAAGTCGCTTGGTTGAAGAAAAAGGTCGTAAGAAGGCCTTCGAGCTGCTTAGTTTTGGAGGCAGTCCTATTGGCAACAGCCGTGTCAAATTGTCCAACGCAAAGGATTGCGAAAAGAAAGGGCTGGTAAAACCTGGCGAAAATCCTTTTGAGGTTGCCGCAAAGCAGCTGATGGCCGACAAAGTTGATATTTTGCACACCATTGGCGGCGATGATACCAGTACGACAGCGGCTGAATTGGCCTATTTTTTGGAGAAAAACAACTATCATTTGCCCATTGTAGGCCTTCCAAAAACCGTCGATAACGACATTGAGCCGGTCAAGTGCAGTTTAGGAGCCACGACGGCAGATGAACAGGGCGCCATTTTCTTTGAGCATGTTGTACATGAGCACAGTGCCAATCCAAAAATGCTGATTATTCACGAGGTTATGGGACGCCATTGCGGTTGGTTGACCTATGAAACGGCCCGTATTTACATGCAACGTTTACAATACAAGTCATTTGTGCCTGAACTCGGCTTTGCAAAGGAAAAATTTGAAATCCATGGCATCTATGTTCCGGAAATGGACTTCGATTTGGATGTCGAAGTTGAACGCTTAAAACCTACGTTTGATCGTTTAGGCTGCCTCAATTTGTTTGTCAGTGAAGGAGCTTGCGTTTCTTCCATTGTAAAGACTTTGGAGGCAAGCGGTGACGAGATTGAACGCGACGCTTTTGGCCATGTAAAGTTGGACAAAGTCAATGCAGGCAAATGGATCGGCGATCAGCTTTTGAAGCGCTTGGGCGGACAAAAAATGTTAGTCCAAAAAAGCGGTTATTTTGCCCGTTCCTCTCAAGCCAATGCCTTTGATTTGAATCTCATCTTACGCTGCGTTGATTATGCCGTTGAATGTGCTTTGCGTAATCAAAGTGGCCTTGTTGGACATGACGAACAGCAAGGTAATCAGCTACGTTGTATTGAGTTTACGCGGGTAACAGGAGGTAAGCCGCTTAACTTGAAAGATGCGGACGTTGCGGCGTTTTTTACCAAAATTAACCAATAAAAAACAGTTTATTATTGATATTGAACGTAAGCCTTTAGGTACGTAAGGCTTGCGTTTGTTTTTATTGGAGAAAAAGTCCTTTTGCGAAAGTCGATAAAAGGCAAAAAATTGCTTAACACATGTAAAACTAACCAAAAAAAATTTAAGCCTACCTACAACAGTGTGATCAACAATCCTTACAACCGCCCCACTCCGTTTCAAAAAATCGACAGGCTTCCCACTTTGAGCTGCTCATACTCCCCCAACAACGGCCTCTCGCCGCCTAGAATACTTCGCCAACGCTCTTCCTTTTGCCGTTGTTGACGACAGAAGTATGGATTTTCATCTTTTTTCGTCCAATGTCTTCGAGGGCTATTTTACATTTCAACCATCTGAATGCGTTCAATGGATAGTGCACAATGATTTTCTAAGTCCATACGAACACACACGCCATTCAGCATCGCTGGTCCATTACCAACCTCAAAACGACAAGGTTTACCGTGCAGAGTCTTTTCGATGATCGGATCAGGTTGAAAGCCCAAAATACTGTTATAGCTACCACACATACCCAAATCGCTGATAAAAGCCATCTTTTGATCAAGAAGACGCTCATCGGCTGTCTGAACATGCGTATGAGTGCCCACCACACAGCTAACATCCAATTTCGAACAAAACCAGCCAAATGTGTACTTTTCAGCCGTAGCCTCTGCATGAAAGTCTACAATAAAATTTTTCACACCCTGCTCCCTCAAACTGGCAACTTTCCGCTCCATAACCTTAAACGGGCAATCCAATACCGCGTTGGAAAAAGCGCGTCCGACGGTATTTATTAAAGCCAACTTCTCACTTTGGTGCTCAAAAATTAAATGCGTACGCCCTGGACATTCTTCTGGGAAATTTGCAGGACGGCACACGTAATCAAGGCTGTCGATTTCTTCCCAAAAACCACGCTGATTCCAAGTATGATTGCCAAGCGTTATACCATGCACACCCATATCCTTCAGTTCTTTCGCAATGGCAACGTTAAGTCCAAAGCCGCCGGTTGCATTCTCACCATTCAAAAAAACAAAATCAGGGCTATATTTTTCCTTTAATAACGGCAAATGCTTGCCCAAAAAGCTCCTCCCAGGCCGTCCGACCACATCGCCAAAAAACAAAAAATTACAACACTTCATGAGGAGATTTTGGTGGGCCCTGTAGGATTCGAACCTACGACCAAAGGATTATGAGTCCTCTGCTCTAACCGCTGAGCTAAGAGCCCTTAGTACACTCTATTCAATCAAGATTTTCGCTGGTTACAAGCTTTTTATAAAACTATTTTCAACTACATTGCCAGCACCGCACCGCAAAGCCTTGCTATCCAAAAAACATGTAACGAACAAGCACCATACACAGGGGAAGGCACTATAGTAACAAAATGCAGGGGAAACGAATTATACATTAGTCTTGAATGGCTACGATACCTGTGTTTCAAGATTTTGCAGAACTTGCTGTTTAATTGTATCAATTTGAGGTACAAGGGATTGCACAATATCAGCGTCCTGTTTGTTGATTAACTGGTTAGGTTTTTGTTCTTTTGTATCGTCCAGCTCTTGCAACAATCTTACTTCTTCGAATGCTTCCAGTACAGCTATATTAGCCAAAGCTTGATTTTTGTCTTCTGCGTCTAACGAATCCGAATACGTAATCTTCCCCTTTGCAGTATCTAAAACCTCTTTCAGCGATTTACCTTCCACCTCTAAGTTTATTTTATTATTAGCACAAAAGTTAACCACAAGCCCTAACTGATACCTTGAAAAAACATCGATTATACGATCTTTATCGAAACTATTGTAACCATCCAATATGGAAGATAGTTTGGTTATTATATCACTTCCTTTATCTGTTGGCATTGAATGATGAGAAATGGAAGTTGCAGTCACTGGAGTTGTACCCCCTGCTTGGGTTTCGGTCCAAGATTTTTGGTCCCCAATTGGAAGATTCTGTTGTCTTTGTAACTTATACTGTGCCAATATTTTTGCATATTTTGTAGTTGACTGGGCACTTGCGGCCAAAATTGAAGCCGGTTTTGGAAACATTGGCATAAAATGGCCTTGTCCCTCTGGAAAATAAAGACAGATCGCATCTTTAAAATCATTTACATACTCTTCTGGATTTACGTATTCTTCTAGACCGTCAGCACCAACAACTTGTATCGCAGTTATTTTCTCATCTTTTGCTGTTTTTACGTTCGAAAATATAACAACTTTTTTACCTGTTGCTTGCGCAAGTCTTTGAATGGCATCAACATCATCAGCATCAAAATATCCTTTTTCTCTATCAGCATCACTGACTTTTTCAGGCACCATTGTTCGTTTTGGGTCGTCCATCTGATGCATGGTTTCCCTTATAGCTTGTGCCAATTTTCTTTGGGCGGCTCCTTCGGGAATACCTTTCTCTTTACCATTAAAATCCAACATCCCTGCCGAATCTTTTTGCCACATCAATATTTGTGCTATCGCATAATATGCACAATTGCCATCTCCTGTAACCTGCAATAAATCGAAATTCTTTTTAAGAAACGTGGTGTGAGGATAATCTTCTTGGAATTTTACACCATTTTTTTGATTTGCTTCTCTAAGCTCTTGGAATGTTTTTAATTCTTCGGTAGGAGCTTGACTTATTATCTCATCTATTTTAGCATCTAACGGATGTATTGTCTGTTGTTTTTCTGATGGCTTTTCTGTTGCTGCTGTCGAGTCTGCCACCGTAGATTCTTGCGGACCCAACCCACTACCAAAACCGAACGTACTTGAGGGATTGTTTGGAAGATTTAAGTAGTTCTTCGCAGCTTCACAAATCTTTCCCCAAACATCAGCTTTGTCTGTAGCAAGAGCTTTCTTGTCATCATCAGATAAAGTCAACGTACTCGACTTCACAGTTCCCGTCTTATCTAAAACACTCAACTTTGCCTCATGATCTAACGTTCCATCCTCTCCCTTTGGTAGAACTAGTTTAGCGGTTTTTCCATCAGACAATTTCTTGTAATGAATCGTTCCACCCTGTCTCAGAAGCTTTGCCTCTTCATCCCTAGGTGTATTGACACTGTCAGGGGGTAGCGTAATGATATCCGGATTATCTTTGTCTATATCTTTTGCCACAGCATTGATTTGGTTTTTCAAAGCTGCCATTATTTTGACGGATTGAGACCCTAAATTACCAGATAAGTGAAAGTCTAATTTGCCCATTGTTACATCAAAACGAACACTTCCTTGTATATGGGAATCTTTTATGAGGTTTTCTATTTCAGTATCTGATATCGATGGATCTTCACTTTTCAAAATTGCGCGAAAGTCTATATTGCCCTCACGATCGACAAAATCTTTCATGAATAATTTA
>CALXMI010000047.1 GCA_944389435.1 uncultured Opitutales bacterium | reverse complement strand
ATGGACCACATAAATGGACGATTGACGTATAGAAAAATCAAAAACGATAACAGGTTTATCTGCTTTTACAAACTTTAAGTAGTTTGAAAGGGCTTGCGTAAAAAAAAGCGACAGGAAGTAAAGCTTTTTAGGAAAAAATTTATGACGAATCAATTCATTCTGCAAAAGGTTGAGTTCTTTCTTCTGAGCACCTACGAAACAAAGGTTTTCTGGCAAAATTTTGGTTGTTTGGGTAACCTCTATACCCGTTTCTGCGTCCAGAACGGCAACTTTGTTCTGCGTAATATCAACGTTAAAGCGTTCTTTTATAACACTTACTAAACCGTTAATTCCTCTGCCTCTAGCCTTTGCTTCCATTTTTGTGCGGTACAAAAAGTGGGTTTGTGGCGCAACCATGTAAATAACGTTTTTATTACCCTTCAAGTTTTTGAACACGGTTGAGTCAATAAACATGTTGTCTTTTAATATGACATTCGGAAAATATTGAGTATCCATAATGGTTGTTATTCCCGTTTTTGCCTTTTGTGCAACAAAATTTAGACAAAAAAATGGTGTTCCTATCAAAAAATGTTCCTTACTTGTGAACAACATGTTCTCAAAAAAAGCTCTAAGTCCCATGTCTTCATTTTAATCCTAAAAAATTTATTCCGCAAGCAAAATTTTACCATGGACAAAAGTTAAGGAAAAAGCACCATTAATTTATCACGCGTAAAATTAACCTAAAAGATGAAACAACGACCCAAAACATCCGGATCGTAAATAATCCCACAAAAGGATTGACAGCTTCCTTACAACAACGTTTAATTCTGAATTGTTTGGTGGTTGTAGCTCAATTGGTCAGAGCACTGGATTGTGGTTCCAGGGGTTGCCGGTTCGATCCCGGTCTACCACCCCATTTTTTGGCACTCGTCGTTCGATTTGTAAAATTTTAGAAATTTTATTTCGGGAGCTTAACAGATGATACTTGTGATTTAACAGTAATTTTTCTGTAACTTTTATCTCCTATTTACATACAAACACCATTAAAAACACTCAAGGTTACGTTATTTCATGGTATCCCGTCACCTCGGTTGTGCACATCTTGCGCGCAAAAAATTCCCGAACTTGAGGATAACTATAGGAACAACCTTGCCAACCTCTATACTAAAACCTCATTTTAGACTTTTACCTTCTTTTTGTTCATTTTCGACGCTCGTGTTTGCTTGGGTGAAACATATAGCAGGCCATTTTCGTATTGTGTAACGAACCCCTGCCTTACAAGCTGAATAACTTTTTGCTTAAAGACTAAAACATCGATAGGAGCATCTGCCCACGGCTCCATTGTTGAAACCTGCTTTAATAGATCATCAAACTTAATCAATGGATGGGCTGCTATACACTCAATAATAGCCGTTAAATCGTCTGGCAGGCTCGTAAATTCATCCCGAACATTCCGCTTAACCGCACAAACATAAACATGGCATCCAAGGCTTTTAGCGCGCTTATAAAAATGAAGTCCAGCTCGGTACATGCAAATACGACAATTGTTGCCCAATCGACGTATATTTCTCACTTCCCTATGTTTTTCCTCCTTCACAAAAGCTTTCATTTCCTTATCTTGAAGTTTTTCTAAATCAGCATAGGGGAAACGGATATGTGTTGTAGGTATGATCTGTTTATCAGCAGATGTCTTTTCCAACAGGTACTGTTTTGCACTATAATAATCCTGAAAAACCATTTCTGGATTTTTTCTTGGAATATAGAACCGCACATAAGTTTTAGATTCAAGCCAATCTCGGATCAATCGTTCATCATGCGAGTTTTTGATGCCAGCAATAAAATCTTTCCATGTACAGAAATCCTTTAAACGTTCATTGTAATGTTCTCGGATAAGATCGCCATACAAATGGTAATTCGGCGGCCCTAATAAAATGCCTGTTATTCCACAATAGTTAACGGACTTAAAAGCTCCTTTCGGTGAACCAACATGAACATGCCGTTCTTCAAAGAAATCATCCCAACGCGTATTCACCCAATAGGCTTCTGCAGCTTTCTTGTGTAAAAACGGTTGTTTTTCAGGTCCCACACAATAAAGATAGGAACCTTTAACGGCAGAGATAACCACATCAAAACGATCCGGCTTCTCTAGAAACAAACGAACTAAGGAATCAAATCGGTACGTTAAAAAACTGCTCTTTAGGAGGCGAATGAGCCTATCTATCACGAAACCATTGGGACGAAAATCAACTACAAAACAGCTTTCGTGTTCTTCGACGCCTTTCTCATGATCTATGTTTTGCGCATCCGACTCGAACCAACCTTCTTTGGCCGGTGGTGTTTTTTCTTCGCGTTGATGTGGGTCTGAATAATTGCTTTCTACCCATAGAGGCCCTAATGAAAGAGCCTGTAACTGCCGTAAAACGGCTTCCGCTTGTGCTTTCAATAAAATTAATTGGTTTACTCTTTACTACAATCGAGGAGTTTAGTAGAGTAAATAACATTTGTGAAGCAAAATTTTTAAATTTATGCAAAATGCTAACGAATTTTCTTTATCAGCCCCTAAAATAGGCTTCAATACGCATGTTTCGCCCCATGCACTGCTTTGGGGAAACGTAACTTTGGGCGAACAATGTAGTGTCTGGCCTTATGCTGTTTTAAGAGGTGATGTGGCCCCTATTCGCATAGAACATCGAACCAACATTCAAGAACATGTCACCCTTCATGTCAGCAGGCATGCGAGTATCCACATTGGCAGTAATGTAACCATCGGACACGGAGCGGTAGTTCATGGTTGTACGGTGGAAGATTTTGTCATCATTGGCATGCACGCAACGATTCTAGACGGAGCCCATATTGGTCATCATTGTATCATCGGAGCCAACGCACTTGTGACCGAAAACGAAACTTTCCCACCCTATTCGCTTATCTTGGGTATTCCCGGTAAAAGAACACGAACATTGACGGAAGCCGACCTGCGCCTCATCGAAGAAAGTGCCCAAGTTTACCTTGACAGCTTAGCACATTTACCCTTCTAAAAAACTCCATTAGCGGCTTTTTGAAACGTTTTCGTAATGAATGGCAGATTGTTTACGTAATCCCTGCAAATAATCTCTTAAGGCCTTATCCTGCATTTTTTTACGTAAAAGTTTTTCTATTTTTGATTGCACCTCCGCAAGCGCTAATGTTGTTGACGATATCTTTCGGTCCAATTTTGTTGTAACGTAAAGACCATTTATAAGCATATAACCCGTCTCCTCACCCACTTTTAATGTATTCAAACATTTTAGTAATTTTTTATCCAACTCTGTCTCAGCGTATTCTACAGGTTGCTGCACGAACTCATCCAATTCCTTTTTTATATTTACGAAAGGAACGTGGGCGGTTGTTAACGCAATCAGTCGGTTGATTTTTAGAACAGGCTGTTCGTCAATGATTAACGTAGATTCTGCTTTAAAACCGCTCTGTTGAATTAAATAACGCGCAGGGACACGAAAATCGTCCTTGTGTTGCTCATAATAGTCACGAACTTTTTGTGGACTTACGCTCTGGGGTTTTTGCACCTGCTCTCGCATAATGCTTACAATAATGGCATCCTTCATCTCTTGCTTTAAGCCCAAGCATGTCTGCCCACTCGATTTAAGAGCATCCACAAACGCATCGCGATTACCATTAAAGTTATCCTGCACAATAGCGTCCATCTGGGCATCCATATGAATAGAAGCTATTTGTCCCTTTTTTTTATAAAACTCTTGAATTAATAGCTTTTGATCAATCAATGCCTCTAAGGCAATCTGCTCGCTCTGTTGCATCTCTCTGGCTGCTTTCTGAACATCCAATTGCGTAATCACATCGTTATTGACACGAGCCGCAATAAAAGACCACTGTCCGCTTTGTGAGAAGCACAAGGTTGATAACAAAACTGAAACCAAACCAAACACACGAGCAAATCCTATCATATGAACCCATGCAAACCTTTTATACCCCCATGGGCAAGCACAATTTTATATTAAAATGATACTCGCCTACCCATAATCTCATTTCGGATATTTCTTCTGGTTGCCGAAAAAACTTTACTGCTTCAGCATCAAAGACAAGGGACTTTCAGCTGAACGTCCGAATACGCCTTCAAGGAATTTGACGGCGATCAAAGAAGACGGATCGATTGCGCCTTTGTTAAACGAAGCGTCTTTGCCACAATTCTATACGAAAACTTTTTGACAAAGCATAAAAACATACTCACAAAAACCAACCCGACGAATTTAAAACATCCGCCTATCACAAACAGAATCTAATTAGAAGCAACCACCCATTTCCATGCACTCAGCCACTCAAATCCATTCCAAATGGCACCCTGTAGGAGATTCGAACTCCTGTTGTCGAGATGAGAACCCGATGTCCTAACCAACTAGACGAACAGGGCATTTACGCTTTACATTTGAAAACTATGGAGGCTTTTTTTGTACAAATCAAGATTTTTGTTAAAAAATAAAAAGCTTGTAATTGACGGTAGTTATGTTAACGTGGTGGGATCATGCGCTTTTATAGTTGGGTTGTCCTTGGAATCATTACGCTGATTGAAGGGTTTAGCGGCTTCGGTAGAACATCGGCTTTTAGTCCTTTTTTGAAAGACATCTGTCACGACTTAACATTAACGTTAGCACAAATTTCGGGCGCTTATACATTAGCCAATTTATGTTCGGGCGCTTTCTTACCCATAGTAGGGCGATCTTATGACAAACGCACACCTTCATTTTTCTTGTTCGTTCATGTGGCTTTGTTTGGCGGTGCTTTTATCGTTTTGAGCACATTGAAGTTCCTAAACATGGTATCTTTCTTCAATTTTTTAGCGCTTTTCATTGGCTTCACATGTATTCGAACGGCCGTACATGCTTACACGGTTGCCGGACGATCCATCATCGCTGTTTGTTTTAAAAACAACAAAGGATTGGCTACAGGTCTATCTTGCTTTTTTTTGACAACTATTGCATCCACCATGCCGTGGATTAATTTGCGTTTACACGATTACTTTGACTGGCAACAAATTTGGATTGTTGTGGGTGTTTTTTGGATTCTAATAGCAGGTCCGGTCTGCTTTTTTATAAAAATACCCACTTTCGGTAACAAACCCAAAAAGAAAAGGGTTAAAACGAAGCTTAATAAGGCTATTTACAAAGAGTCTATTTTTTGGCTTATTATGGCAGCACTATTTTTTAAAGCCATGCAAAATACCGGTATCGCTTTGCATCTGATTGATATGTGCAAAGAACTGGGTACAAGTGCCGAAAAAGTCGCTTTGTACATGATTGTTATTTCAGGCATTTCATCTTTAACGATTTTTGTAGCAGGTCACTATTTTGAAAAACTAGGCATTCGCGGATCACTCCTGCTTTTCCTGAGCGCTGATCTCTTATTTTTAATCGCATTTCGTTGCATAACCCTGCCCTACATGAACTTACTATTTGTAGCCTTTTGCGGACTGTATTGGGGCATGAATCAAATCGTTGCTTATATGGTGTTGCCCAAAATCTTCGGAACAGGAAATATTGGCGCCATAAACGGTCTTGCTTCCGCTTTCATCTGCTGGGGAAGTTCGGTAGGCCCCTCCTTTTTAGGGCTTATGAAGACATACGACACTTACAAAGATGCGCTAGCCGTGTTCATCGTGGTAGCCACAGCTTTAATCCTATGGAGCTTGATTATTTTCAAAAAAATTAAACCCTTGGCTTTCTGAAATGGGCCGTATTCAAATTCTTACAAACCTTTTGGACCAGTGGATACCCAACCCACAGCCCTCTTTGTCTTTTACCAGTCCTTACACACTCTTAATTGCAACGGTACTGTCGGCTCGCTGTCGAGATAAAACGGTCGAACAGGTGACACCCCTTCTGTTTCAGTACGCATCAACACCTACGCAAATGGCTGCATTATCCGAGGAAGAAATCAGCCAAATTATTCATCCTTGCGGCTATTTTAGGACAAAAGCAAAGGCCATTAAAGCTTTATCAAAGATGTTATGCGAGCGTTTTAACGGGGATGTACCCGCATCTTTCGAAGAATTGGAAACCTTGCCTGGCGTTGGCCACAAAACCGCTTCTGTTGTACTCGGGCACGCCTTTGGAATCCCCACGTTCCCTGTTGACACCCACGTTCAACGGTTGGCCTTTAAATGGGGTCTTAGCAAAAAGCACGACGTTAAACACATTGAACAGGACCTAAAAG
>CALXMI010000046.1 GCA_944389435.1 uncultured Opitutales bacterium | reverse complement strand
CATGTTTCCTTTAATTCCTTGGCACGCTTCTGTAAAAATCGTAAACAACGTAGGTCCCCTATGGGCTGTCTTTAAGCCTTTTTCGTTGTTGTCACATCCCAATAAGCCTGGCTCATGTAGTCAGGCGATTATATTGGCTCCTTATCAGGCAAAAGAAGAGGCTTATGTTGTGGGCGATAAAAAGCTTTATTTGCTCAATCGACTGGATGGACCTACGTCAGGCGTGCTTCTTCTATGTCATTCGTTAACAATGGCCAAGGCAATCCGCCAGTTGTTTAAACAGCACAAAGTCCAGAAGACTTATCAGGCGATTGTGAAAGGTGTGTTACCGACGACGCCACTGTTTTGGCAAGATTACTTGAGAGTGGAAAAAAGTAAGACGCACGTTCGTTCATATCGTTCTTTTAAAAACGAAGGCCTTATTTGCAAAACGAAGGTACAATGCTTGGAAGTTTTTCATCGATCTCAAGGGAATTTGAGCCTAGTCCAATTGCAGCCTCTTACGGGACGTACGCATCAACTGAGGGTACAGTGTGCGTTACACCATCATCCTATTTTGGGTGATAAGACGTACGGTGATTTTAATTGGAATCGAAACCAAAAGACCAAACGATTGTTTCTGCATGCTGAATCTATAGCCTTTGATTTGCCAGAAATGCGTTTTTTTGCTGAGTATCCTTCAGGGTTTAAAGCCTTATTTGATCTGTAAAAAGAAGATGATTTGCCGTTTGTTTTTAGAAGATTTTTGCATAAAATCTATTTTTTTTATTGAAATAAATGGAAAACATTTTACCGTATCTTTTGTAACTAAAGACTTTATATGCCTAGAGAACATGTAATTATTGAATGTACGGAGGCCAGGAAAGAAGGAAAGCCAGCTTCTCGTTATATGACAACCCGCAACAAAAAGCTGCAATTGGAAAAAGTTGAGAAAATGAAGTACAATCGCTTTTTGAAGCGTCGTACGCTCCATAAGGAGATCAAGGGTTAATCGCTTTTGGCGGTAGTCCCCTAGGCGTTTTTCTTTTTTGTAACAAAGTCCTGTTTCTGTTAAAGATACGCTTTTTAAAAACCCAAGATTTAGGAGCCTTCAGATAAACAAGGCTCTGTTTGTTTAGGGTTTTTTGTGTTTGAAAAACCATTGTTTCTTATTGTTTGTTTCGGTTAAATTCTTGTCTGTGTTTCAAAAAATTTTTGCCGATACGTTCATGTTTTGTTAAGCAGACGGTTTTAAGAACTTGAGTAAACGATAGCCAATTTTTTTGTTTTTTTGAGCCGACATTTGATTCAGCAGGAGTGTTTTCTCGTAAAACTTTACTTGTTGCGGCGCATGAATCGAGATGCGATCAGCTGTTTTTAGACATTGCAGTATTTTTGTATTTAGGTCTTGACAAAAATAAACACAACTGTTCCTCCCGGAGGGAGAAAGTAGTAAGCAAAAGAAAGCCTTTTTTGAGGCTTTTTTATGCCCTTAAAAAAAGAAAATAAAAACCTCTTGACGTGCCTTTTTTTGAATAAGAAAATAAACATGTTATAAGTGTGTCAGAGAAAGCAAAAAAGGGATGGGCTCTTTTTTCGTCTATATGTGGACACACAAGTTAAAATTATGGCTATAAAAAAAATAATCAAGAGAGATGGTTCGATCGTCCCTTTTAAGGAAGATCGGATTTTTGCGGCGATTCATAAGGCCTTCTTGGCGGTGCAGGGGGAACCCTGTGTGGGGACGGTACAACGTTTGTCCGACCAAGTTGTTGCTGAATTGAATACGCGTTATCATGAACGAACGATACCGGCGATTGAAGAAATTCAAGATGAGGTTGAAAAGACATTGATGAAGGAGAACTTTACCGATGTCGCTAAGGCTTATATCTTGTACCGCAATCAACATAATCGTATGCGCGAAGGTAAAGCTTTGGTACTCGACATTGAAAAAACAATGGAAGGCTACCTTAACCAAACCGACTGGCGTGTTAACGAAAACAGTAGCATCAATTATTCGTTGGGTGGTTTAATTTTGCATAATGCGGGTGCCATTACAGCTAATTATTGGCTCCATCATATTTATGATGAAAAGATTGCTAATGCTCACAAGAGTGGCGACTTTCACTTACATGATTTGTCCATGTTTTCTGGCTATTGTGCAGGATGGAGTTTGCGGCAATTACTTGAATTAGGTTTTGGTGGTGTTCGAGGAAAAATCAATTCAAACCCTGCGAAACATTTTTCAACAGCCATTTGGCACATTATTAACTTTTTAGGCACCATGCAGAATGAGTGGGCCGGCGCGCAAGCGTTATCAAGCTTCGATACTTATTTAGCTCCATTTGTTAAAAATGAAAACTTATCCTTTAAAGAAGTCAAACAGCATATCCAAAGTTTTGTATACAGTTTAAATACGCCATCACGCTGGGGAACGCAGCCACCCTTTACCAACATTACGTTGGATTGGGTCTGCCCAGCTGATTTGGCCAATAAACCTGTTATCATCGGAGGAAAAGAGAAAGACTTCTTTTATAAGGATTGTCAGCAAGAAATGGGGCTCATTAATCGTGCGTTCTTGGAAGTTATGCTGGAAGGTGATGCAAATGGGCGTGGCTTTGCTTACCCGATTCCTACCTATAATATTACCAAGGACTTCGATTGGGATAGTGAAAATGCCGATTTGTTGTTCAAGATGACCGCAAAGTATGGCACGCCTTACTTCCAGAATTTTATTAATTCGGACTTGAATCCTTCGGATGTTCGAAGTATGTGCTGTCGTCTGCAGCTTGACAAGCGTGAATTACGTCGTCGAGGCGGCGGTCTGTTTGGCGCTGACGAGTTTACAGGATCGATCGGTGTGGTTACCATCAACATGCCACGTATCGGTTACCTGAGCAAAGATGAGTCGGAGTTCTTCAAGCGTTTGGATGTCTTAATGAATCTGGCAAAAGACTCGCTTGAGTGCAAGCGTAAGACGATTCAACAGCTCATGCAGCAGGGCCTGTTCCCTTACAGTAAGCGCTACCTGCAAGGTTTTGACAATCATTTTTCAACGATTGGCTTGGTAGGTATGCATGAATGCTGTTTGAACTTCTTAAAAAAATCGATTGCAAGCCCAGAAGGTCATACGTTTGCGGAAAAAGTTTTGTCGTACATGCGTAAACGTTTGGCAGATTTCCAAGAGGAGACTGGTAACCTTTATAACCTTGAAGCGACACCGGCTGAGGGAACGTCTTACCGCCTGGCAAAGATTGATAAAGAGATGTTTGCGGATATTATTCAATCGGGCACGGAAGATCCTTATTATACTAATTCATCCAATTTGCCTGTTGACTACACGGCCGACGTGTTTGAGGCCTTGAAGCTGCAAGAGCCTTTGCAGACGAAGTATACAGGTGGAACCGTCTTCCATGTGTTTTTGGGTGAATCTTTGCCGGATGCGCAATCTTGTCGCACTCTTGTTCGTCAGATTGTTAGCAACTTCAGAATTCCTTACGTTTCAATTTCGCCAACATTTTCAGTTTGCGAGGTGCATGGACGTTTTGCAGGTAAGCAGGAATTTTGTCCACAATGCGGTCGAGAAATGGAAATCTACAGTCGAATTACGGGGTATTATCGTGCTGTAACCTTTTGGAACAAAGGTAAAAAAGAGGAGTTTAAGCAGCGGCTTACCTACGATCCAACGCTTCCTTTCGATTCCAATGGGCACTGTGGATGCGAAAAGGGCTGTGAAGAGATTTGTAGTGCATGTTCAACTGCTGAAGCACCTCTGTTTTTCTTCAGCGATACGTGCATAAAATGTCAAAAGTTGAAGCCGTTTTTAAAGGAACAAGGTTTTCATGGGCTTTGGGTCAATACATCCACGAGCGAAGGTCTTGAGTTGGCAAAGAAGTACCAAATTAGAAACCTTCCAGCGCTTGTTTTGCCGGGCCATCATCCGCAGATTATTTTTGATACAGAAGAAATCAAAAAATGCGTAAGTATGGGTTCTTGAAACATTCGTTGGTGGATTATCCAGGTGAAGTTTGCAGCGTGGTATTCTTGCCAGGCTGCAATTTCCATTGTCCTTATTGCCATAATAAGTTACTTGGGCAAGAAATTGCGCAAAATGGTTGGTTTTTGAAGGATATTGTTCGGTATTTGCAAGAAGCCAAGCGTATGATTACGGCGGTGTGTATTACTGGAGGCGAGCCGACGTTGTTTCCAGAGACGTTGGTTTTTTTGGTCGAAACCTTTAAGGGTATGGGCTTTAAGGTAAAAATTGATACGAACGGAAGTCATCCGCAACAAATTGAAACGCTTTCCCCTGTTGTAGACTATTTTGCAATGGATTTGAAGACGTCACTCAAGCGTTACCAGGAAATTACAAAAATTGAGGCTATTGATAAAGTTATCCTAGACGCTATGCAGTTGCTTTTACAGCGTAATCCAAACAGTTTTGAGTTTCGTACAACGTTAGACTGGAATTTTGTGGATGAGGGCGTTGTGGAGAAGCTTGGTTTGCTTGTTCGGAAAAACACGCGATGGTTTTTTCAGCGTTGTCGAGGTGTGTATGCATTGTCTCAAGAAGCTTATGCAGATGAAACCCAAAGAATAAAAAATGTGTGCAAGCTTGCAAAAAAATACACAAATTTTGTTTTTTTAAGAGAATAGAGCTTGACTTATGGTGTAGGATTTTTCAACCTTTTCTATTGAGGAGAGATATCTTCTCTCGCTGTAGGCGGGTTGAGAGCAACCCTTACGATGACACAAAAACTTAGCGCCCGTCTATGGCGGTTTTTTAGGCTTTTAATGATGTTGAAAATTCTGTAGTAGAGTTACGAAGGCTTCTTTTATTTTAGGTGGCATTTCGAAAAGTAACTTGTCGTTAGTTAAAAGCTTGCAATTTTTGGATTCTTAGATCATTTCAACTGATGGAGTGCTTATAAGGGATGTTTATTGAAATCGCGCTTACAGATCAGAGGTTAAGATTTTTGTAAAAAGTTCACTTTAAACTTGAATGAGGATGGAAGATGAGGACAGATTTGTTGTTGTAGATAAATGTAGCTAAGAATGTTTAGAAGAGCGACATTTTATGTTTAGTGTCATCCATATGGGAGATCTAAAAACCACATAAACACTGTCACATAAAAAAGCGAAAAAAGAGTTGACTTAATCAGGCTAATGTTAAACTATGAGACAGCAGGTGCTTTTTCGAGAGAAAGAGTATGTGCAGGATGCCCTTGTAGCTCAGTTGGCAGAGCACATCCTTGGTAAGGATGAGGTCGGCGGTTCAAGTCCGCTCGGGGGCTCCATAAACCAGATTAAAAAATAGAATTCGAATTTTGATATGGCTAAAGAAACCTTCAATAGAACAAAACCCCACGTGAATGTGGGAACCATTGGTCACGTTGACCATGGAAAAACAACATTAACTACGGCGATTCTTAAAGTTCAAGCTGACAAGGGTCTGGCCGAGGTGAAGTCTTATGCAGATATTGCTAAAGGAGGTACTGTTCGTGACGCCTCCAAGATTGTTACCATCGCTGTGGCTCACGTAGAGTATGAGACAAATGATCGCCACTACGCGCACGTTGACTGTCCAGGACACGCGGACTTCGTTAAGAATATGATTACCGGTGCTGCCCAGATGGACGGTGCTATTTTGGTAGTAAGTGCCAGCGATGGACCTATGCCGCAGACCCGTGAACACATCTTGTTGGCTCGTCAGGTTGGCGTTCCTAACATTGTTGTTTTCTTGAATAAAGTTGATTTGTTAGATGATCCGGATTTGATTGACCTCGTTGAAATGGAAATCCGTGATCTTTTGAAGAAATACGATTACGATGGTGATAGTATTACGATCATTCGTGGTTCCGCTTTGGGCGCTTTAGAAGGTAAGGCTGAGTGGGTAAAGTCTATCGACGATTTATTGGCTGCTGTTGATAAGGATATCCCTTTACCAGAACATGATTTGGATAAGCCTTTCTTGATGTCCATCGAAGACGTGTTTAGCATTACCGGTCGTGGTACAGTTGTAACGGGACGTATTGAACGTGGTCGCATCAAAGTGGGTGACACAGTGGAAATCGTTGGATTGGGTGAAACTCGTTCGACAACCTGCACCGGTGTTGAAATGTTCCATAAATTGTTGGATCAAGGGCAAGCCGGTGATAACGTTGGTGTATTGTTGCGCGGAATTGAAAAGAAGGATGTTGAACGCGGTCAGGTTTTGGCAAAGCCAGGATCGATTACCCCTCACACCAAAGCTAAAGCCGAGATTTATGTTTTGACTAAGGAAGAAGGTGGTCGTCATACGCCATTCTTCAAAGGATATCGTCCACAGTTTTTCTTCGGAACAGCTGATGTTACTGGTGTATGCGAATTGCCAGAAGGCACAGAGATGGTAATGCCAGGCGATAATTTGGGAATTACAATCGAATTGGGTAAGCCTGTTGCTATGGAAAAAGGTCAGCGTTTCGCTATGCGTGAAGGTGGCCGTACGATTGGTGCAGGACGTATTACAGAAATTATTGCTTAATGCAAAATTTCTAACGAAGCTAAAAATCGGGAAGTTTTTTCGTTGACAGAACGAAAAGCTTCCCGGTATCTTTGTACACAGACGAACAATTGTAGGGAAGTGGCGCAATTGGTAGCGCAGCGGTCTCCAAAACCGTCGGTTGGGGGTTCGAGTCCCTCCTTCCCTGCCAGAGGGCTAAGGTATGGGTATTTTTAAAAAAGTGCGCATTTTTATGCGTGAAATGGTGGACGAATTGAAGAAAGCTTCATGGCCGGGATGGTGTGAACTGAGAAAATCGACAATTGCCGTTTTGCTAGGAATCGTTTTTTTGGGATTGTTTGTTAGTTTGGTGGACTTTTCACTGTTTCAAATGGTGGATCTGCTAATGCATTGTGCGGGTCGTTAATTTTTTAATTTTATAAGATGCAAGAATCCAAAGTAGACGATGGTTTTAAGTGGTATGCGGTTCAGGTAGCATCCAATCAGGAATTGAAGGTGAAGCGATATCTGGAGCGTTTTATTGAGCCCGAAGGTTTTGGAAATTTTATAAAAACTGTTTTGGTACCTACAAAAACAGTGGTTGAAATAAAAAAAGGTAGGAAGACAACTAATGTTCGTAAATTCTATCCTGGTTATGTATTCTTATGCATGAAGTTGTACGACGAATCGGGTGAATTTTTACAGCACGTTGCTGCATTTGTAAGAGGCGCTCAAGGGGTATTGACCTTTATGGGCGGTGATCGTCCTGTTGCTTTAAAAAAGTCAGAAGTTGATGGTATTTTGGGGCAAGTTGAAGAGTCTCAAGGCAGAAAAGTCTTGAAGGTTTCTTACGAAGTTGGCGAGACGGTAAAAATTACGGATGGACCATTCTTAAACTTATCTGGAACGATTGAAGAAATCGATCCGGCTAAAGGTAAGTTGAAGATTTCTGTTTCGATCTTCGGTCGTTTTACACCGGTTGAATTAGAATACTGGCAGGTTCAGAGAGAAGAACAATAATGGAGTGTCATTATGGCGTCAAAAAAAATAATAGGTGAAATTCGTTTGCAGTTACCTGCTGGTGCTGCGAATCCAGCCCCTCCGGTAGGTCCAGCTTTGGGTGCTAAAGGGGTTAATATCATGGGCTTTTGTAAAGAGTTCAATGCTCGTACAAAGGACCAGGCGGGACTTATCATCCCTGTAGTTATAACGGTCTATGCCGATAAGTCGTTTACCTTCATTTTGAAGACACCTCCGGCTTCGGTTCTGTTGTGCAAAGCTGCTGGTGTACAGAAGGGATCGGGCGAACCCAACAAAACAAAAGTTGGAACGGTCACGAGCAAGCAATTGAAAGAGATTGCAACGACAAAGATGGCGGATTTAAACGCTTCGAGTGTTGATCAGGCTGCAAAAATGATTGCAGGTACGGCTCGTAGCATGGGTATACAGGTAGTTGATTAACAAGGAATATTATGAAGAAGCATAGTAAGCGTTATGGTTCTGCCATAGAGAAATTGGACACCGAAAAGCGTTATGATTTGAAAGAGGCCTTTTCGGTTTTGTTAGAATTGCCTGCTGCAAAGTTTGACGAAACGGTTGAATTGGCCCTTCATTTAGCGGTGGATCCAAAACAAAGTGATCAAATGGTCCGCGGCGTGGTTCAATTGCCCCATGGAAACGGTAAAGAAGTTCGCATCATCGCCTTCACAAACAAGACAGAAGAGGCCTTAAAAGCAGGAGCTTGCGAGGCGGGATTGACAGATTTGATGGAAAAAATAAAAGCAGGTTGGTTCGATTTCGACGTCGCTGTTGCCACGGTAGAAGCAATGAAAGAGGTTAAGGCGATTGCCCGTATTTTGGGACCTAAGGGCCTTATGCCGAGCCCGAAAGCTGGTACCGTTACAGACAATATCGTTGGCTGTATTGGTGAGCTGAAAAAAGGACGTGTAGAGTTTAAGATGGACAAAGGTGCAAACGTGATGTTGGGTATCGGAAAACGTTCGTTTGGAGTTGAAAAGTTGATTGAGAATGCGGAAGCGGTATTGGAAGGCATTAAACACGCCCGTCCGTCGGTGTTCAAGGGGAAGTTTGTATTGGGTGCAGCCGTTGCTTTAACCATGAGTCCGAGTTTGACCTTGGATGACAACATGTTTGCTAAGTATTAAATGCGAAAAGGAGGAGAGCTCAAATGAGAGTTGAAAAAACTTTTTTGTTGCGTGAAATATCTGCCAAAGTTGAAGAATCAAACTTTTTGTATTTGGTAGATTTTAGCCGTGTTACCGTTGCTGAAATAGCCGAGTTACGTAAAAATTTGGCTAAAGATGGAGCTCAGTTTCATGTTGTCCAAAACACCTTGTTGAGAAAAATTGCCGAGAACTTGTCTTGGCCATCTTTTACACAATGGTTGGTTGGTCAAACTGGGATCGTTTTTGGAGGAAGTAACCCATCGGGAGTTGCCAAGTCTTTGTTGAAGTTTGCTAAAGACAAAGAAAAATTGGTGACAAAGGGTGGCATTATGGATGGCCAACTGTATGATGTTGTCGCTGTAGAAGCATTGTCAAAGTTGCCAGATTTGCCAACACTACGTGCTACATTGCTATCGTTGTTGTTGACACCTTATCGTCAATGTTTGTATGTCCTGCAAGGCGTTCCACAGGCTTTGTTAAATGTTTTACAAGCACAACAAGAAAAGAATAAGTAATATAAACAATTTTCAGATCAGGTTAGGGAAGACTTTCCTTAAACGCTTCGTCTGAAATACAAGATGAATACTAATCTGTTCTAGGAGGAAAATATGAGTGATATAACAAAAGATCAAGTTATTGAATGGTTGAGCAATCGATCTGTTTTGGAAGTTGCAGGTCTTGTAAAAGATCTTGAAGAAAAATGGGGTGTAAGTGCGGCTGCTCCTGTTGCAGCTGTTGCGGCTGCTCCTGCTGAGGCAGCTGCTCCTGCTGAAGAAAAGACAGATTTTAACGTTGTTTTGATAGACGCAGGTGCTAACAAGATCAATGTTATTAAAGAAGTTCGTGCCATTACCGGATTGGGTTTAATTGAAGCCAAAAACTTAGTCAGCGAAACACCTAAAGCCATCAAAGAAGGCGTAAGCAAGAAAGAGGCTGAAGAAATCAAGGCCAAATTAGAAGCTGCGGGTGCAAAAGTTGAATTGAAGTAACAAAGAGCGTTTTTATTGCTTTTAAAAATAAACAAGGGTGGGTTGGGAGAAAAAATCCTTGTTTACGGGTTCTTACTTATGTCAAATCGTATCAATTTTGGAAAATTAAAAGAAGTTGTTCCGCCGCCGGACTTAATTGGTTTGCAGTTGGCTTCATATAAAGAGTTTTTGCAGGCCGACGTAACGCCTAGCCAGCGTAAAAAAGTAGGGCTTGAAGCTGTTTTTCAAGAGATTTTTCCGATCGAGAGCTATGATAACAAGTGTCGATTGGAGTACGTTTCTTATCAACTAGTTGATCCGAAATTATCCGATTACGATTGTATTCGTGATGGGAATTCGTATGCTGTTTCTTTATACGTTACATTGCGTTTGAAGACGGAAGATAACGTTCAAGAAAGCGAAATATACATGGGAGAGATTCCGTTGATGACGTCGCGTGCGTCTTTTATCATAAACGGAGCCGAAAGAGTGGTTGTCAGTCAATTGCACCGTTCACCTGGTATTTGTTTTGAACAGGAAACGCACACGACTGGAAAAACACTTTATTCTTTCAGGATTATTCCAGACCGTGGTACATGGATTGATGTTCAGTTTGATCCGAACGATTTGATTTATGTTTATTTGGATCGCCGTCGTCGTCGCCGTCGCTTTTTGATAACCACATTTTTACGCGCATTGGGCTATAGTCGGGATTTGGATATTTTGAAGTTGTTCTATCGTCCTGAAAAAATGTCAGTGCAAGATTTGTTGGCGCGTGAAGACTTAACGAATTTTGTACTTGTGGACGATGTTATTGATGCCTCAAAGGGACTGGTTTTGTCGCGTGCGTTTGAACCGGTAACAAAGACGGTTTTGCAGAGCTTTGTTCAGTCCGATATTGACGAAGTTATGGTGGTTGACAGCAGTTGTGATGATGGCGTTATCATTCGATGCTTGAAAAAAGATGTGGTTCCAAATGACGAAGAGGCTTTGCGTGATATTTTCAAGCGTTTGCGTCCTGGAGATCCGGCGACTTTACAGAACGCTAAGACCTTTTTTAAACATTTATTCTTTGATGAGAAGCGTTACGATTTAAGTCGCGTGGGACGTTATCGTTTGAATGAAAAATTCGGAGACGACGTACCCTTAACGAAGCGTTTACTGCAACCTTCGGACATTGTCGAAGCAACGCGTTATTTATGCGGATTGCGCAAAGGGCACGGAATGGTGGATGATATTGACCACTTGGGTAGCCGTCGTGTACGTCCCGTTGGAGAATTATTGTATCATCAATGCCGTTTGGGCTTGTCTCGCACAGAGCGTATTGTAAAAGAGCGTATGGCGCTTTACGATCAGACTGTGGATGCAATGACTCCGCAGCGTTTGATGAATACAAAGGCCTTAACAACCGTTATTCGTGATTTTTTCGCGCGCAGTCAATTATCTCAGTTGATGGATCAGATTAATCCGTTGGCTGAAATTACTCATAAGCGACGTTTGTCAGCGTTGGGGCCTGGTGGTTTGAATCGAGATCGTGCGGGATTGGAAGTGCGTGATGTTCACACTTCGCACTATGGAAGAATTTGCCCAATAGAAACGCCAGAAGGTCCAAATATCGGTTTGATTAACTCTTTAACGACCTATGCGCGCGTCAATGAATTTGGTTTTATTGAGACCCCTTACCGCGTAGTTCGCAAGGGTGTTGTAACTGACGAGGTTCGTTATTTGACGGCCGAACAGGAAGAGCGTGAGGTGGTTGCACAGGCCAATTCGAAAATTGATGACAATGGTCGCTTGGAGGGCCAAGTGACTGCTCGTAAACGTTTTGAGCTGGTTGAAGTGGATCCAAAGTCGGTTTCTTACATGGATGTCTCACCCAAGCAGGTTATTTCGGTTGCGACTGGTTTGATTCCTTTCTTGGAACACGATGATGCTAGCCGTGCTTTGATGGGTTCTAACATGCAACGTCAAGGTGTTCCGTTGTTGCGTGCACAAGCTCCTTTGGTTGGTACAGGTTTGGAAGAAAAAGTTGCTCGAGACTCGCGAACCATTCTCGTATCGGATGCCGATGGAATTGTTGCTGCGGTTGACGGGAAGCACATTATCATTACGCCAGATGGAAAATTGCCGAGTGTGCGTTCTGATCGTCCTATTAAGACTGATCCCAAGAAGGGTATTTACGTATATAATCTGTACAAGTTTATTCGTTCAAATGCGACCACGTGCTTTAATCAGAAGCCCATTGTTCGTTTGGGTGAAGCGGTTAAAACGGGTCAAGTTTTGGCTGATGGTGCAGCTACCGAGAATGGTGAACTTGCGTTGGGCAGCAACGTTTTAGTGGCTTACATGCCTTGGAATGGTTACAATTTCGAGGATGCTATTATTTTGAGTGAACGCGTTGTAAAGGAAGACGTTTTCACTTCTATTCATATTGAAGAGTATGAAGTTATTGCTCGCGATACAAAACTAGGTGCCGAAGAAATTACGCGCGATATTCCGAATGTGGGTGAAGAGGCGCTTAAGAATTTGGATCGCAACGGTATTATTTGCGTCGGTTCTGAGGTGCATCCAGGTGATATTCTTGTTGGTAAGATTACGCCAAAGAGCGAAACGGAATTGGCTCCAGAAGAGAAGCTGTTGCGTGCTATTTTTGGTGAAAAGGCGGCCGATATTAAAGATTCTTCGATGATGGCGCCTCCAGGATGCTTGGGTGTTGTTATGGACGTTCGTACGTCAATTCATGCTGATAACAGTGGGGATGAGGATTCTGAGTCTGTTGATCGTCGTCGTCAGATGAAGAAAATTACAGAAGATCAACGTGCTTCTAAGGAGCGTTTACGCGAAGAATTAACGGAAGCTTTGTCGAACGTTTTGTTGGGGGAAAAGATACCGATCGATATCATCAATGGTGTTAACGGCGATGTTATTATTCCTGCAAATCGCAAAATTACAAAGACATTGTTGCGTCGTTTGGCTTCAAATCCGGACAATCTGCAGATTGAGCAATCGCCTGTGAAGGTTAAGATTTTTGAGATTGTCAATCAGTTTAAGAAGCGTTTTGAAGAGCTGGATCGCGAATACGAGACTAAAATTCAGCATTTAGACGAAGAAATCGAGAGCGCTGGTGTTATCAAGAGCGTAAAGGTTTTTATCGCGGTAAAGCGTAAGATTCAAGTCGGAGATAAGATGGCCGGACGTCACGGAAACAAAGGTGTCGTTTCGCGCATTGTTCCTGTTCAAGATATGCCGTTTTTGGCTGATGGAACGCCTGTGGATATCATTTTGAATCCATTGGGTGTGCCTAGCCGAATGAACATTGGTCAAATCTTAGAAACGCACTTAGGTTGGGCTTGTAAGCTTTTAGGCATGAAGATTGCCACGCCTGTTTTTGATGGTGTTTCAGAATCGACTATTAAGGAATTTTTGAGAAAGGCTCAATTACCAGAAAGTGGTAAGATTACTCTTTATGATGGTTATACCGGTGATGCCTTCTGTCAAAAAGTGACCGTGGGCTGTACCTATATGATGAAATTGAACCACTTGGTTGCCAACAAGATTCACGCGCGTGCAGTCGGTCCGTACAGTTTAATTACGCAGCAACCATTGGGAGGTAAAGCTCAATACGGTGGCCAGCGTTTTGGTGAAATGGAAGTTTGGGCTCTTGAAGCGTACGGTGCGGCTTATTCATTACAAGAATTGTTGACGGTTAAGTCGGATGATGTTCAAGGTCGAACCCGTGTTTACGAGTCGATTGTAAAGGGGTACCATTCGTTACAGGCCGGTATTCCTCAGTCGTTTAATGTTTTGGTAAAAGAAATGCAAGGGTTGTGTTTAGATGTTCAATTGGAGTCTAAACAACAACAATCTTTGGAAGGAATGAAGTTCTAGGTTTATTATGGCTAAAGAAGAAGTTCGTGAAGTATTAGGTTTTGAAGAGGAGCCTACGTTTGATGCGGTTAGTATCGCGGTTGCTTCTCCCGATGCGATTCGTCGTTGGTCCAAAGGTGAAGTAAAGAATCCAGAAACTATTAATTATCGTACTTTCAAGCCGGAGCCGGGAGGTTTGTTCTGTCAAAAGATTTTCGGTCCCGTGAAGGATTACGAATGCGCTTGTGGTAAATACAAGAGAATTAAGTACAAGGGGGTTGTCTGCGATCGTTGCGGGGTCGAGGTTACGCTATCGCGTGTACGTCGTGAGTGGATGGGCCACATTGAGTTAGCTGTTCCGGTGGCTCATATTTGGTTTTTGAAGACAATGCCAAGTCGTTTTGGTCTTCTGTTAGAGATGACCATGCGCGATCTTGAAAAGGTTATTTATTACGAGAATTATATCGTTATTGAGCCTGGACGTACGTCGTTGGAAGAAAAACAGTTGTTAACCGAGCAAGAATACCAAGCCGCGCAGGAGGAATTCGGTGAGGATGCGTTTGTGGCAAAGATGGGTGCGGAAGCTATCAAAGATTTGTTGCACAAAATGAATCTAGAGGACGAAGTTGCTGCTGTTCGAATGGAAATAAACAACACGAAGTCCAAACAAATAAAGAAGAAGTTGGCAAAGCGACTGAAACTTTTGAACGGTTTTGTCAACTCGAAGGCTTTGCCTGAGTGGATGATTTTGGATGTCATTCCTGTTATTCCACCGGATTTGCGTCCATTAATTCCTTTAGAGGGGGGGCGTTTTGCAACAAGCGATTTGAATGATTTATATCGCCGTGTTATCAATCGAAACAATCGCCTGCGGAATTTGTTGCAACTAAAGACACCAGATGTGATTATTCACAATGAAAAGCGCATGTTACAAGAGGCTGTTGACGCTTTATTTGATAACGGCCGTCATGGAACACGTCCTGTCACAAGTTCATCCAATCGTCCGTTAAAATCCCTCAGTGACATGCTAAAAGGGAAACAAGGACGTTTTCGTCAGAATCTTTTGGGTAAGCGCGTGGATTACAGTGGTCGTTCAGTCATTGTTATCGGTCCAGATTTGAAACTTAATCAGTGCGGTTTGCCTAAAAAGATGGCACTTATTTTGTTTGAGCCTTTCATTATTTGCCGACTGAAGGAGTTAGGTTTTGCGCATACGGTGCGTGCAGCCCGAAAGATGATCGAAAACAAAACGCCTGAAGTGTGGGATATTTTAGCCGAAGTGGTTGATGGGCATCCGGTATTGTTGAACCGTGCGCCTTCGTTACACCGTTTATCGATACAAGCCTTTGAGCCGGTTTTGATTGAAGGTGAAGCGATTCGTTTGCATCCATTGGTTTGTTCGGCGTTCAATGCGGACTTTGATGGTGACCAAATGGCTGTACACGTTCCGTTGTCGTGTGAAGCGGTTATGGAAGCGCGTTTGTTGATGTTGTCGACCAATAACATGTTTGCGCCTTCGAGCGGAAAGCCGATTTTAACGCCTTCGCAGGATATTATTCTCGGAAATTATTTGTTGACTGCAGAGATCAAAGAAAAGCCAACAAAAGATCAGCGCGTAACCATTGTTGCTGAAGGCAAAGAAGCCTTGCGTATTGAAGCCGAAGGTATGCTGACGTTGCACGATTGGGTTGACATGCCGAATCCAGATTATGGGCGCAGTACACGTTTCGGTATCGATTCAGAGAAGTACATTCGCACAACTATTGGCCGTATTTTGTTCAACACAATTTGGCCAGACGGTATGGGTTTTGTGAACGACGTTGTTGATAAAACGAAGCTTTCAGAACTGATTGTGGCGACGTACGATTTAGCTGATCAGACCCAAGCGGTTAGTGTTTTGGATAAATTAAAGCAGCTTGGTTTTACGATGGCCATGCGCATTGGTGCTTCGATTGGTATCGATGACATGTCTGTTCCGATTGAAAAAGCTGCTATCATTGAAAAAAGCCGCAAGAAGATTAAGGAAGTTGATAACCAATTCAAGCGCGGTATCATTACCAATGGTGAGCGTTATAACAAAGTTGTGGATATTTGGACAACTGCAACCGACGAAATCGCGAAGATTGCTTTCAAGGGTTTGGAAGGTGTAAAAGCAGGCGAAATAAATCCTGTATACATGATGATGGATTCAGGCGCTCGTGGTAATAAACAACAGGTGCGTCAGTTGTGTGGAGCTCGTGGTTTAATGGCCAAGCCTTCCGGTGAAATTATTGAGCAGCCAATTTTATCTTCGTTCCGTGAAGGATTAAATGTTTCGGAATACTTCATTTCGACGCACGGAGCTCGTAAAGGTATGGCCGATACTGCTTTGAAAACGGCGGACGCGGGATATTTGACGCGTAAGTTGTGCGATGTTGCCATGGACTGTATTGTGGAAGGTACCGACGAAGACATTGACTACAATAAAGGTATTTGGAAGCAAGCCATTAGCGAAGGCGACGAGGAGATAGTAAAGCTATCGGAGCGTATTGTTGGCCGTTGTTCATGTGACGATGTGTTCAATCCGATTAATCCGACCGAAATCGTTATTCATCGCGGCGAAATGATCACGGAGGAGCAAAGCAAGCATGTTGAGACCTTGGGAATCGAACGCGTAAAGGTTTTGTCTCCGCTGACCCATATGATTAAAAACGTTATACCTGCGAAGGCGTACGGCTTGGATCCATCGACGCACAAATTGGTTGCCGAGGGTACTTCGATAGGCATTATTGCGGCCCAGTCTATAGGTGAGCCAGGAACACAGTTGACCTTGCGTACATTTCACGTGGGTGGTGTTGCAAGTCAGGTTCTAAAGTCGCCAGAATACCGCGTAAAGCATTCAGGTACGGTCAAGTATGAAGGTTTGCGTATTGTAACAACCGGTGAAGGTGCAACGATTGTGCTTAACAAGACCGGCGTTGTCCGAATCATGTCCGAAGATCATCGTGAATTAGAGGAGATCCATATTTACGCGGGATCTTTGTTGACGGTTGTCGATGGTGGTAAGATTGAAAAGGGAAGCGTGTTGGCTATGTGGGATGCTCATAATATTCCGATTTTGTCCGAAAAAGGAGGCCTTGTACGTTTTAAGGATATGATGCCTGGTATTACTTTGCGTCGTTCTATCGATAGCTCTAGCGGTCAATCAACCGGTATTATTATTGAGCATCAAGAAGATTTAAACCCGTCGGTTGAGATTGTAGATCCATCCGATGAAACGAAGGTTTTGGCAACGTATGCTATTCCGGTAGGCGCCCAGGTCATTGTTAATAGTGGCGATGAAATTTACCCAGGTGCGTTGTTGGCGAAAACACCACGCTCGGCGGCAAAAACTCAGGATATTACAGGTGGTTTGCCACGTATTGCGGAATTGTTTGAGGCACGTCGTCCTAGAGATGCGGCTGAGATTGCACGTATTGATGGTATTGTTTCTTTGTCCGGAATAGTTCGAGGCAAAAAGCGTGTGTTAATTACAGATACAGATTCTGGAGACGTTGAAGAGCACCTCATCCCGCACGGAAAGCAGATGGTGGTTCAGCCAGGTGATTTCGTAAAGAAGGGTCAGCTGCTCACGGATGGTGCTGCAGATCCACATGAGATCTTGGCCGTTTTAGGTGTCCACGCTTTGCAAGAATATTTATTAGCTGAAATTCAAAAAGTTTACCGTTTACAGGGTGTTGTGATCAATGATAAGCACTTAGAGGTTATCATTGCGCGTATGCTTAGTAAAGTCCGTGTTGTAGACCCCGGTGATACAGAATTTTTCTGGGGTGAGCAAGTCGATCGCTTCGATTTCTTGAATGCGAACGAAGTTGTTCTGCAAGCGGGTGGTAAAGCTGCTGAAGGAGAGCCCGTGCTGTTAGGTATTACCAAGGCTTCCTTGGAAACAGATAGTTTTATTTCGGCTGCATCGTTTCAAGAAACCACACGTGTTCTTACCGAAGCCGCGACCTTGGGTAAGAAGGACACGCTGAAGGGCTTTAAGGAAAATGTAATCATGGGAAATCTGATTCCTGCAGGAACGGGTATGTCGAAATATCGGCATATGCGTGTAAAATCTACTGTCGATTTTGTTAAGGAAACGGCAGAGGTTCCATCCATCGAGGAGAACAAATCGAAGGAAAATTCATCAGAAAATTAATGTGAAACGCAGGAACAAGAAGTTTTTTGAAAAAAAAACTTGCATCCTGCATAAGTAAATCTAATTTTTTTGGTAGTAAATATAAGATGCCTACAATTAATCAATTAATTAAGAAGCCAAGAACGAAAGTAAGTTCAAAGTCAAAAGCGCCCGCTTTGGGGAAAAATCCTTTCAAGCGTGGTGTTTGCATTCAGGTGATGACTCGTACCCCTAAGAAGCCAAATTCGGCTGTTCGTAAGGTTACTAAAGTTCGTTTAACAAACGGAGCTGAAGTTATTGCATATATTCCCGATGAAGGTCATAATTTGCAAGAGCACAGCATTGTTTTACTCCGCGGTGGTCGTGTCCCAGATTTGCCTGGTGTGCGTTATCACGTTGTTCGTGGTGCTTTGGATGCGCAGGGGGTTGAAAAACGTCGTCGTAGTCGTTCAAAGTACGGGGTTCAGCGTCCAAAAGATAGTAAGAAATAAGGTTTGTTATGGCACGTCGTAGAAGAGCAGAACGTAGAGTATTAAAAGAAGATCCGCGCTACAAGAGCACGTTGGTGGAACAATTGACGAATCGTGTTATGCGTTGTGGTAAGAAAGCATTGGCTCGTCGTATCGTTTACGGAGCCATTGAGCGCGTAAGTGAAACTTTGGGCAAGGGTGACCCATTAGATTTTATTTTGGCAGCTTTAGAAAACATTCGCCCAAAATTGGAAGTCAAGAGCCGTCGCGTTGGAGGTGCAACCTACCAAGTTCCTATGGAGGTTCCCTATCAGCGTCAGGTTGGTTTGGCCTTTCGTTGGTTAGTTCAAGCTGCTAACAAGCGCAAGGGGGCCATGGTCGATGGTTTGGCAAGCGAAATTATTGATGCTTACAACAATACAGGAGAGGTTGTAAAGAAAAAGGATGAAGTTCATCGTATGGCTCAGGCTAACCGTGCTTTCGCACATCTCCGTTGGTCTTAATTGATTGAAGTTTTATATGAGCAAGCAGGATCTTTCTTCGGCGAATGCTCCGCAGCGTAAAAATCCGTTGGAGTATTTGCGTAACATTGGTATCGCAGCGCACATTGATGCTGGAAAAACAACGACAACCGAACGTATTCTTTTCTATTCGGGTGTCGTTCACAAGGTCGGTGAAGTGCACGAAGGTGCTGCTACGACAGACTGGATGGAGCAAGAGCGTGAACGTGGTATTACGATTACGTCCGCTGCCATCAGCTGTGATTGGACAAACAAAAAAGGTTTGTTCCCAGGCATTCACCACCGTATTAACATCATTGATACACCAGGACACGTGGATTTTACCGCAGAAGTTGAGCGTTCACTGCGCGTGTTAGATGGTGCCGTAGGTGTTTTTTGTGCCGTTGCTGGTGTTCAGCCTCAATCGGAGACTGTTTGGCGCCAAATGGATAAATACCGTGTCCCTCGTTTAGCTTACATTAACAAGATGGATCGCACGGGTGCTGATTTCATGGGTGCCGTCAACGATATCCGTGAGAAGTTGGGTGGAAATGCACATCCGTTGTTCTTAAATATGGGTGCGGAAGATCAATTCAAAGGTTTGATTGACCTTTTAGAGCGCAAGGCTTATATTTACGATGAAACGGATCCTCAGGGTATGCGTTTTGCGACGGAGGATGTTCCGGCGAATTACAAAGACGAAGTTGAGCATTTGCGCGAGGCTTTGATTGAGAACTTGGCTGACTTAGATAATACCATCGCTGAGAAGTATCTGGAGGGTGTTGAAATTTCTGTAAATGAATTAAAGAGCGCCATTCGTAAAGCAACACTCGAGCTAAAATTTATCGGTGTTATTCCTGGAAGTTCTTTCAAAAATAAGGGAATCCAGATGGTTTTGGATGCCGTTGTAGATTATTTGCCAAGCCCATTGGATTTGCCTCCGATGATAGGTGAGCGCGATGAAGAGAAGGTAGATATTGTTCCTGATGACAATGGAAAAGTTTGTGGTTTGGCTTTCAAATTGATGACAGATCCATTTGTTGGTAAGCTGATTTTCTTTCGTGTTTACTCGGGAATTATAAAAAAGGGCATGGTTCTTTACAATCCTCGTACACGTAAGCAAGAGCGTATTAGTCGCTTGGTTGTTATGAAGGCGAACGATCGTTTGGATATTGAAGAGGCTTATTCGGGAGACATTTGTGCTTTGATTGGTCCACGTGAAGTTGTGACTGGGGATACGTTGTGTGACAAGGATTTGGCGGTCCACTTGGAGCCTCCAACATTCCCAGAGCCGGTTATTAGCATGTCGATTGAGCCGAAGACGAAGTCCGACCAGGAAAAGCTTTCGATTGGATTGCAACGTTTGGCTGAAGAAGATCCAACGTTCCGCGTAAGTTCGAACTTGGAGACCGGGCAGACTTTAATTTCCGGAATGGGTGAGTTGCATCTGGACATTATTCGTGATCGTTTGTTTCGTGAGTTTAAAGTTGAAGCTGATGCGGGCCGTCCTCAGATCGCTTATCGCGAAACCATTACTCAGGCTGCCGATGGTGAAGGTAAATTCATTCGTCAGACGGGTGGACATGGTCAGTATGGTCACGTAATCATCAAGATTGAGCCTTTAGAGAAGGGAAAGGGTATTGAGATCGTTAACGAAATTGTAGGCGGTGCTATTCCTAAAGAATTTATTAAGCCCACACAAGATGGGTTGATGGAAGGCGCGCAGAACGGTGTTGTTGCTGGATATCCGGTTGTTGACTTTCGAATTCGTATTGTGGATGGAAGTTTCCATGAAGTTGATTCTTCCGAATTAGCATTTAAAATGGCAGGTATTTTTGCTTTCAAAGATGCGATGAAGAAGGCAAAACCAATTCTCTTGGAGCCGATTATGAAGGTGGAAGTAACCACGCCTGATGAGTATCAGGGGGATATCATGGGAGACCTCAATCGTCGTCGTGGTCAAATCCAGGGCATGGAGAGCAAAGGCAAGGCAACGGTTGTATCTGCGTTTGTTCCGTTGGAGATGATGTTTGGTTATGCTACGGATATTCGTTCGCTTACCAAGGGGCGTGCTTCTTATTCCATGGAGCCATCACACTTTGAGCAGGTACCGGCGAGCTTGTTGGCCAAGATTGTGGAGACGGTTTCAAAAGCTCCTGCACGTTCGTAATCTATGTATTTTAGGTAAAAAAAATGACGGGTCAAAAGATAAAAATTAAGTTAAGAGGCTTTGATTACCGAACCGTGGATCAATCCACATTCGAGATTGTTGATACGGCAAAACGTTCAGGATCTCGTGTTTGTGGTCCGATTCCAATGCCAACAAAAATTGAGCGTTTTTCGGTTAATCGATCACCTCACGTTAACAAAAAATCAATGGATCAATTTGAATTGCGTACACACAGTCGATTGATTGTAATTGAAGATCCAACGCCACAAACGGTGGATGATTTGAAAAAATTAAACCTACCTGCTGGTATTGAGATTTCAATACATCTTTGATTTTTTGATTGACAGTTAAAATATAAACAGTTTGAGTCTAATGCAGGTTTTGATAAAAGCAGCGATGTTTTCCTGCCGCTTAGTATTATGCAAGATAGATTATCATTGATTGGAAAGAAGATAGGCATGACGCAAATGTTTGATGAAAACAATCGTCTATTGCCTGTTACGGTAATTTCAGTAGAGCCCTGTCGCGTTAGTCAGATAAAGACAGAAAAGACGGATGGTTATAAAGCGATTCAAATTGCTTATCAAGAGAAAAACCATGTTGCAAAGGCGACCATGGGTCATTTGAAGAAAGCAAATATTGAGGAGCAATTGGGCCGTTTTAAGGAGTTTACAACCGACGAAGTTGATTCGTTTGAATTGGGACAGTCCTTGAATGTTGATTTGTTTGAAAAGGGCCAGTTTGTTGATGTTGTTGCGACATCTAAGGGAAAAGGTTTTCAAGGTGTTGTAAGGCGTTACAACTTTAGAGGTGGACGTGCGACCCACGGTTCTATGTCTCACCGTCGTGGTGGCGGTTATGGTCACTTTCGTCGGATGGGTCATATCATCAAAAACCAAAAGATGCCAGGTCATATGGGCTTGGTTCGTTCGACGGTTCAAAATTTGATGGTTGTAAAAACGGATCCAGAGCGGCGTTTGATTTTGTTAAAGGGTAGTGTTCCCGGAGCTAAAGGTGGCTTTGTTATGATCCGTAAAGCAAAGAGCGCAAGAGCATAAAGGATAAATCATGAAGATTAAATTTTACGGTAGCGATGGTGCTTTCAAGGGGGAACGTGATTATGCAGTTCCAGAGTTTGAAGGCGAGCGTGGGCTTCAGGTTTTAAAGGAAGTCGTTCTTGCATATCAAGCGAATTTACGTCAAGGAAATGCGTGTACAAAAACGCGTGGTGACGTTCATGGTTCTGGGAAAAAGCCGTTTAGGCAAAAAGGAACCGGTATGGCTCGTCAAGGAGAGAAACGTAGTCCGTTGGCTAGAGGAGGTGGAGTTGTTTTCGGTCCAAAACCTAGGGATTTTTCTGTTGACATCAACAAAAAAGAAAAGCGTTTGGCTTTACAGAGGGCTTTGTTTGATGCAGTTTCGGAGGGTAAACTGGTTGTTCTAGAGGCCTTGAAGTTGATGGAAACGCCAAAGACTTCGGAGATGGCTGTGTTATTTAACAAGATTGTTCCTGCTCGCAAGTGTTTGGTAATTGATAGTGATTTTTCCAAAAATCAGCTATTATCGATCCGCAACCTGAGTCGGTTTTTTTCAATAGATGTTTGTTCTATGAATGCATTGGATATCGTTCGTTATCCCAATGTTATTATGACCGAGCGCGCTTTGAATGCTTTTTTAGAGAATTCAAATAAAAAGGATGAAGAAAAATGATAGAGCCTCGGAAGATTTTAAGAGAGTATCGTGTAACTGAAAAGGCTAGTGCTTTGCAGGCAAATGAGAATTGTTACACGTTCCAGGTTGTAAAAAACGTTAATCGCACAGAGATTGCTGAAGCGATTGAGGAGACCTTTAAAGTAAAAGTTAGCAAGGTTCGTATTATTAACCGAAAGCCTAAAGTAAAACGTAGTCGTATGCGTAAAAATTTACCCGGCTCGGTAGGCGGTATGAAGAAGGCCATGGTTGTTTTGGCCAAGGGTCATAAAATAGAGATTATTTAAGAAGGAATGGTATTATGGTGTTAGTAAAAACAGTTCCTACTACCCCCGGACAAAGGTTTTTGATTAAGAATAAAGTTGAAATCACGCGCAAACCTTCGGAACGAAAATTGACCTTTGGTTGGCATCGCAGCAAAGGGCGTAATTGTTATGGCCGTTTAACTTCGCGTCATCGTGGAGGTGGACACAAGCGGCTGTATCGTTTGATCGATTTTCGTCGCAACAAATTGAGCATTCCTGCGGTCGTTGAAGCGATTGAGTACGATCCAAATCGTTCAGCTAATCTTGCTCTATTGAAATATGCGGATGGTGAAAAAGCTTACATTTTGGCTCCAGACGGTTTGAATGTTGGTGATTCGGTTGTAAGTTTGGATAAGCCTGTATCTAATTATAAGATTGGTATGAGTTTTCCCTTATCGTGTATTCCAACGGCTATGAAAATTCACGCAGTTGAAATGATTCCAGGCAAGGGTGCACAGTTGGCTCGTACAGCTGGTGCTTCATTGGAAATTGTCGGTTTTGAAGGCAACTATGCTTCCGTTCGTATGCCAAGTGGTGAAATTCGTTTGATTGACGTGCGTTGTCGCGCAACCATTGGTCGTGTTGGCAATGTAGAGCATCAAAATATCGTTATGGGTAAGGCTGGACGTGCACGTTGGAACGGACGTCGTCCTTCGGTACGCGGTGATGCGATGAATCCGATCGACCATCCAATGGGAGGAGGTCAGACTGGCGGCGGTAATCATCCGGTTTCTCCTTGGGGACAATTAGCTAAAGGATATATCACACGTAAGCGTACAAATGCAACGGATAAATTTATTTTAATTCGTCGCAATGGCAAGAAAGTTAAAAAGGGATAAAAACTATGTCACGTTCTCTGAAAAAAGGGTTTTTTGTTGATCCCAAGTTGATGGATAAGGTGGAAGAGTGTCAAAAGACAGGAAATAGGAAGCCTATTCAGACATGGTCTCGCCGTTCAACGGTTACGCCGGAGTTTGTGGGTCTGAATTTCAATGTTCATAACGGAAAGAGTTTCTTTCCAGTTTATGTTACGGAAAATATGGTTGGTCATAAGTTAGGGGAATTTGCACCAACTCGTACGTTTAAAACACATAATCCTCATACGCAGAAAGCCTAATGAAAGTTCAAGCTTTAACTAAAAATGTTAGGATCTCTCCGCTGAAGTTAAGAGCTTTGGCGAGGGGATTGGTTGGAATGCCGGCAAAGCATGCCATGCAGACTTTAACTTGGATTCCTCGTAAATCGGCTCGCTTGATGGTGAAAACCTTGAAGAGTGCTATTGCAAATGCAGAAAACAATTTCAATTTGCCGGTGGATCAGTTAATGATTTGTGAAGTCGTCGTTGACAGTTGTGCGACCATTAAACGTTATCAACCGGTTTCTCGTGGTTCGGCACATTCCATTCGTAAGCGTACAAGTCGTTTAAAAATAGTATTGACCTCCGATGGGCAAATTGTCCAAGATCAAAAGGAATAACAGATATGGGACAAAAGATTAATCCAATTGGTTTTCGTTTGCCAATTCGTCGAGACTGGCGTTCACGTTGGTTTGCAACCGGCACAAATTACGCTTCATGGATTACTGAAGATTACAAGATCCGTAATTTCTTACAAAAGAAATTACGCTACGCATCTGTTCAGGATGTTCTGTTAGAGCGTGCGGGGTCTCGCATTCGTATCACTATTTTGAGTGGTCGTCCTGGTGTAATTATTGGTCGCAAAGGACAAGAGCTGGATAAGTTAAAAGAACAGCTTCAGGCACTTGTGAAGAAAGATATTTTGCTTGATGTTCAAGAGTTGAAAAAACCTGATCTGGTTGCGCAATTGATTGCTGAAAATGTTGCTTTGCAATTGGAGCGTCGGGTTTCCTTCCGTCGTGCCATGAAAAAAGCGGTTCAGTTAGCGATGAGCATGGGTGCGAAAGGTATTCGTCTGCAGTGTGCTGGACGTTTGGGGGGCGCGGAAATTGCTCGTACAGAGTCGCAACGTGCAGGATCTGTCCCATTACATACATTGCGGGCTAATGTAGACTATGGTTTCAACGAGGCGCATACCGTGTATGGCGTTATTGGAATTAAGTGTTGGGTTTGTCGAGCTGAGTAATTAGAGAGGGTTATTATGGCAATTTTACTTCCAGCAAGAACAAAATATCGTAAGGTACAAAAAGGTCGTATTTACGGAAATGCTAAAGGTGGAGCGGAGTTAGCCTTCGGTGATTTCGGAATGCAAGTATTGGAGCGTGGACGAATTTCGGCAGCTCAATTGGAGGCTGCTCGTGTTGCAATCAATCGTCACCTGAAGCGAAAAGGAAAGATGTGGATGCGTGTATTTCCACACAAGCCAATTACACGTAAACCTGCAGAAACACGTATGGGTAAAGGTAAGGGTAGCGTCGAATATTGGGTTGCGGTTGTGAAACCGGGCGTTATCTTGTTTGAAATTGCTGGTGTTTCCTTGGCAATTGCACGCGAAGCGATGGCTTTGGCGGATCGTAAACTGGGTCTTCGTTGTCGCTTTTTGAGTAGAGAAGTTTTGGCGGAACGTTTCTAAGGAGGTT
>CALXMI010000045.1 GCA_944389435.1 uncultured Opitutales bacterium | reverse complement strand
CGTATTGTGAAGAGAAAAATATAGACGTGGAACAAAATCCTAAAATACGACTGCTGCATACCCACAAAACAAGAAGGACATCCCAAAAAGGCTGCATGTGAGCTGCATTCATTTACCGGTCCAATTTTTTATAAGCGTAAAAATGGATTCCATATAACGAATCATCTCCATTCCCATCCAATGTGCCGTAAGGATAAGCACCAACGTAATACAAATAAGTCTTACCACAAAGCTTAGGGTCTGCTCTTGAATTTGCGTTAAAGCCTGCAATAAGCTCACCCCTAACCCCACAAAGGTTGCTAACAAAATAGACGGCAACGACAGCAGAAGAACCAAGTACATGGCGTCTGAAGATAACGAAACAATCACCGATGTATTCACTCTGTTATACTAAAACAATTACCACAAAAACACAAATAAAAAAATTTAGCCCCTCTCATCTCTTGCAATCAATACACAGAGGTTACCACGCCTTTCTCGCATAAAACAAACATCGGCTGTCCTTAAATTAGATCAAGATTTTCACGGAACAAAAAATGTTTTCTAAAAAATTTTTACAAAACCGTCTTGCAAAATTTACACATTTTAAGAGAATTTACGATGTTATGCAAAAACCACTGTACCACCCAAACAAACTACTTGTTATAGCAGGCCCCTGTACTTTGGAATCTGCAGAATTGTGCGATGAAGTTGCGGGTACAATTGCCGAATTACAAGCTACCTATCGGGACCATATTGACTTTATTTTTAAGACATCTTTTGATAAGGCCAATAGAACCTGCGTACACAGTGCAAGAGGCGTAGGTTTAGAACGTGGACTTGAGATTTTATCGCGAATCAAAAAAGATTTTAACCTAAAAGTTGTGACCGATATTCACCTACCTCAACAAGCTAAAAAGGTCGGTTCTGTATGTGACGTTGTGCAAATTCCAGCCTTCCTATGTCGACAAACCGACTTGTTGGAAGCGGCCGCGCAAACAGGACGTGTCGTCAATGTTAAAAAAGGCCAATTTTTATCCCCTTATGATATGCAATTTGTTGTGGAAAAACTAAGGTATTACGGTGCTGAAGAGATTTGGCAAACCGATCGCGGAACTATGTTTGGGTACGGAACCCTTGTTGTAGACATGCGATCCTTCCCTATCATGCAACAAAACAACGCTATCACTATTTTTGATACTACGCATAGCCTACAAATGCCAAGCTGTGGTAAGGGCTTCACGGGAGGTGATCGTCAGTTTGCACCTGCTTTGTCTCAGGCTGCACTAGCAGCTGGAGCAAACGGACTGTACCTAGAAACACATCCAAATCCAGCAAAGGCTTTGTCTGATCAATCCACTCAATTGCCACTAAAGGATTTGCCTAAATTTTTAGAAAAGTGCCTAAAGGTTTGGAAAGCCGTTCGATGAAGCCACGCGTCTTATTTTTTTCAGCTTCAGAGATTTCTTTGCCCTGCTTGTCGTTTTTAAAAGCTTGTACGGATATCGACTTTGTTGGTATCGTTACGCAACCAGGACGCGCTAAGGGACGTGGACAAAAATTCAGTCTAAATCCTGTAGCAGCCTGGTCAAAAGATCAAGGTATTCCCTTCTTAGAAGCTGAAAAAATGGATAACGGCATTTATAACACACTGAAGGATTGGCAGCCCGACTTGATCTTTGTAATGGCCTTTGGTCATATACTTAAAAAACACTTCTTGGACTTACCTCCATTGGGCATGTGGAATTTTCACACGTCTTTATTGCCAAAATTACGCGGAGCGTCACCTATACAATCGGCTATTTTACAAGGAGAAACCGTTACGGGTGTAACGCTTATGTCTATGGTCGAAAAAATGGATGCAGGTCCCTGGATCGCCCAAGGCAAGGTTGCCATAAGCGATACCGATACCACCGAAACTTTATCGTTAAAATTGGCTGAAAAAAGCGCCGATTTGTTAAGAGACAACTTGACGAAACTGCTCCAGCATCACTGCCCTTCCACTCAACAAGACGACGTACAGGCAACTTATTGCAAAAAATTTTGTAAAGAAGATGGGTTGCTAGAATTTTCAAACAGCGCACAGTCGTTGGCCTGTCAAATTCGCGCCTTTCATCCATGGCCAGGGTCCTATTTTTTTAAAAACGACGAACGGCTTATTGTCCATAAAGCGCATGTGGTTGACTGCAATTCTATTGATGAACCCGGTCAATTTTATGTAAACCTCCAAGGTACCACCTTGGAGGTCACAACAGGAAAAGGACGACTGTCGATTGATGTCATTCAAAAAAGTGGTGGCAAGGCTCTCCCCATAACAGATTTTCTGAGAGGTAATAAGGCGCTCTTTGAACATCCCTAACCCACTCAGTATAACGGTCGCTATTTTTCTTGAAACAAGGCGAATTTTTTTCTAAAACAATTTGTATATGAAAGTTCAGCAGTTTGACATCCACACCGTAAACGTTGATTTGTACGAAGATTTTGAAAAATTTTTTGGTAACTTTATACGTTCTGGACGTTTCATTTTAGATGAAACAGTTCAACAATTTGAACAAGCGTTTGCAGATTCGGTTGGTTGCACTTACGCTTTAGGTGTGTCTTCTGGAACGGATGCACTAACGGTAGCGTTAATGACGCTCGGCATTCAATCCGGTGACGAGGTGCTTTGTCCTTCGTTTACTTTCTTTGCAACCGCCAGTAGCGTCGCACGTTTAGGCGCAACACCGGTATGGGTCGACGTGAATCTGTCGGATTTCACGATTGATCTGCAAGATGCTGAGCGCAAAGTAGGAGCCCAAACCAAGGCCATTATTCCGGTACACTTATTTGGCCAAAGTTGTTCTGCAGATGCCGTCCTTCGTTTTGCAAAGAAACACAACCTTTTCATCATTGAAGACGTTGCACAAGCCCAAGGGGCTACATCTGATAATAAGACAGCAGGAAGCTGGGGACATATGGGCTGTTTTAGCTTTTTTCCAACTAAGAATTTGGGCGGCTTTGGAGACGCGGGCTTGGTAACCATGAACGATAAGGTCTTGTACGAAAAGGCACGTTGCATACGTGTTCACGGCTCTCCTATACGCTACGAACACACCTATTTAGGCGGAAACTTTCGAATCGATACGCTCCAAGCGGGACTGTTGGCTCTTAAGCTGCCCCATGTTGAGGACGCCATTCGCATTCGACGATTAAATGCTCAAATGTACATCCGATTGCTCCATGACGTACCTGGAATTGTGCTTCCGCAAGAAATTCCGGGCCGTCGGCATACCTGGAATCAGTTCACTATTCGCGTTTTAAATCAACAACGAGACGCACTGAAAGCTTTTTTGGAAAAACACGAAATCGGCAGCGCGATCTATTACCCCAAAACCTTAGATTTACAACCTTGCTTGAAAGATATATCAACCGACAAAGGCTATCCAACAGAATGTGCACATCAACTCGCTTCTGAAGTTCTCAGTTTACCTATTTTCCCAGGCTTAACTGCCGAACAAATAGAGCATGTCTGCAACACCATTCAGCATTTCTTTGAAAAATAAGGAGCTATATCTATACGTAAAGAATTAGCCAATCTCGTCATACGTAGGGGCACTGGTAAACTATACCCTTATCCTGCTTAATTCCGCTGATAAATATGTTCTAAATTTTTCTGTACTTGCTCGGCAAAGCTTTGAAGGCGGTCGTTGGTTTGGTTTATGGTTGAAATATACATGGCTTTGCATTTTTGTATAATTTCGTCCCTCAACTGTTGCAGATTTTTTTCGATATCACCTGAAAAACCAGCGCTAGGAAGATTTGCTAATGAGCGCTCCAAGGATTGCGTTTTCTCTACAAGCTTCTCGTAAGAAAGCTTTAAAGAAGCTTCCAGTTCAGATTTAGACCGCCGTAAAGCTTCATTTTCAGATTTTAAGAGAGCTATATCGGATTTTATTTGTTTAAAAACACTATCGCTCGTTTGAGTTTGAAACTGCAATGAAGCAAACTGTTTCTTCAATAAAGTATTTTCTTCTTTCATTTTTTCAACCAACCCCATCAGCAGTACCTTATCTTTTTCAAAAGCCAGCTTCATTTTTTCACTTTCAACCTTCATATCCTCAAACATCTGATTACAGGCTTCCTCTTTTTTGCCAAGCTCTTCTTGCAAACGACTATCCGCAGCAACCTTATCAGCCTTGAGAGAATCGATCTCATGCGTTAACGATGCTATCGTTGTGGCAAATGCGTTCAATTTTTCCAAAGATTGTTGCCATGTCGCCTCTTGAACACTTTTGAGGGATTTTACATCTTCCATTAATGTCCTAAGTTGCGCATAGGGAGAATGGGGAGAATTAGACACGGCAGTGGCTCCAGATACCGAAATTGTTAGAAACAGAAGAGGAATCATTTGTAAACGCATGAGACTACTCTAAAATATTTTTTAAAAAAAGTCAAAAATTTCCTAAAGTTTACAAAAAAATGTCGTTCTTATATAGTAGAGGGCTACGCTTTACGTGGCTTCAATAACAAGGACGTTATTGAAAAACATTCAAGGAAGAAAATTATGGCACTTACTATCAATACGAATGAAGTCGCTTCAAATGCAGCGCGCTTCTTAAATAAAACACATTCCGCACTCGAATCTAGCTTAAATCGTTTATCAAGCGGAAAACGTATCAACAAACCATCTGACGATGCAGGTGGTTTGGCTGTCTCAGTAAAACTTCAGGCTACTATTAAGCGCACAGATGCCGTAAAAACATGCTTAGCAAATGCTGTATCTTTTTTACAAACACAAGACGGAGCTTTGCAAAGCTTTGGGGAAATTCTGGAACGAATCTCCGAACTTAAAATGTTACATGGAGACGTAACAAAATCGGCGAGTGATCGTGACAATTATAACACTGAATACAAAAATCTTGTAAAACAGCTCAATGTTTATAAAACAGCAACCTTTAACGGTGTTACTTTGTGCGGTGATGCATTGAACAGAATTATTATCAACGAAAACGGATCGCAGACTCTATCGCTTGCTCAATGTACATTGGCGCACGTCATCTCCACCGTTAGCCTCGCAGGCTTAACTGCTTTGTCAGTCGGAGCTCTCACAACTGCAATTCAAACGATTGCAACCTATCGTGCTACCAACGGAGCTCAAAGCAACCGTCTTGAATTTGCTCAGGACATGCTCAGCATTAATAAAGTTAATCTGGAATCCGCTAACAGCCGCATTATCGATGCTGATATCGCCTTTGAATCAACCCGCTTCAGCAAATATCAGCTCTTGTCACAAGCCAATGCGGCCATGTTAACACAGGCGAATATGCTGCCACAAACAGCTTTAAAACTCATTAACGGATAGAGAAACTTAGTCCTGTGCATCTTAAAAGCATGTTGTAGAGGGGGTAAACCCCTCTATCTTATTTATAGACAGAACCCTCACGAATGAACCATTCCACAGATATTGCTCACGTAGGGTTATCCTTACGAAAGCCTTCCAGTCTCCTTCCTTCTCCGATTTAATAACTGAATCTATTTACAAATTTTTGGCTACACGTACACTTGAACCTTACTAACCGTATCGATCCTGGTTTCGCCATCGTACAACCTTGATTTGCAAAAAACAGTCCTAATGATTTTTAAAGTGTAAATTTAATGGTTTCTATTTTTACCGGACTCATTTTTCGAAGAGTATCCAGCAACATGGACGCCTTAAACTGCAACTTTTGACGTACAATTGCATTGGGAACCTTTAACCACAAACAATGCCAACGATCTAAGCGATCCGGCTTACAACCAGCAAAATCTGTCCCTTGAAACCAATCATTCCAATAAGAAGCAATGATGGACAAATTTTCCGTTTTCTCGCCCGATGGCAATCGTCGCTGAAAAACCTGATACATTGCAGTCGCAAAAGGGACCAAAGGCTTACCACGAGGCACTTCAACAGCCTCCTCCGGAATCCCCCGTAGATCAGCAATTAAATTCAGCGCATGCTGAGAAAATTTTCTTTCTTTAAGCAACACGTTCTACGATAAAATCGGCTGGCGTTGGACGCTTTGGAGCCAAACGATACGCTGACCTTAAATATTCCAGAGCTGTATCCAAACGCGAATGATCGTTGTAATGGATCATCATCAGCGAATCACCTTGCTTTACCTGGGTGCCCACACGTTTCAATTGTGTAATACCAACAAGCGTATCAATCTTGTCTGAATCATCCGGATGCATCAAAATATCCACGCCCTTCGCTAACATGCCAGCATTAATGGCATGCACATAACCTCGTTTAGGTGCGGCCAACTTCTTAACGTATTTCGCCTTACCAAACTTATCCGGATGTTCAATATACGAAACATCACCTCCTTGAGCGGCCACCATTTCTTTAAACTTATTGAGCGCTGAACCATCGTTAAGGTGTCTCAAAATCATCTGTTTAGCAGACAAAGTTGATCCAGAAACGCCTGACAAACGTACCATTTCCATGCCCAACTTTAGGATAAGCTCTTTTTGCGTTTCAGTACCACGCCCTTGAAGCAATTCTATCACCTCCTGAAGCTCCAAAGCCGTTCCAATGGATTCACCCAAGGGTTGATTCATATCCGTAACTAAAGCGACACAACGTCGTTGTAACGAACGAGCTGCACGCGTAATCACACGAGCAAGCTGCTTTGCCTGTTCAACATCCTTCAAAAATGAACCATTGCCCCACTTAACATCTACAACCAAGTTTTCGGAACCAACCGCCAAGCGCTTGCTTAAAATACTGCTTGTAATAAGAGGAATACTCGCGACGGTAGCCGTTTCTTGACGTATCTCATTCAAAATCTGATCTACAGGAGCAATCTGCTTTGGCTGCGAGCAAAAACAACATCCAACTTTTTTAAGTTGCTGTACGCAAGCTTTAACAGTCATTTCCGTTTTGAAGCCTGGAATGGCCTGTAACTTCCTTAAATTACCAAAGATGAAATCTTCATCCTCACCAATAACCGACGTCACAATAACGCCACAAGCCGCAACCAAAGGCGTCAACACTAAATTGCTTTTGTCACTCACTCCTCCCGTGGCATACAACGAAATCTTTGGCATACCCATGTCTGTCAGATCGACTACTTCGCCCGATAACATGATTTCTTCTGTAAACACGGCTGTCTCTTGTGCCGACAAGCCCTGAAAGTAAATCGCCATAATAAGAGCTGCGAGTTGATGACTTGGTATAGTTTTTTTCAAAATAGACTCTACAATATAACGAATTTCATTATCGGAAAATTCTTCACATTCGCGTTTCTTTTCTATCAAATACGCAAACGAAGGCTGAATGTTTTTACTAGAAGACAATTTTTTCTCTATCATGGACACTTACTCACTTGCTTTTATAAACCCTGAAATCGCACATGGTATTTCTTTTGTTTATAACATCAAGTATATTATTCATGTTTTTTTAAAAAAGTCCAGCTTTTTCCAAAACTTTTTAAAGGTAAGCATTTTTTTTGCCTTTTTTCAAAAAATTTTTTATAAATCAACAACTACCTTATTGCCCCGTATCTCACTTTTTTATCGCCTTAAATTAAAAAAAACTACGCACAAGAGTTTTTAAAATCAGCGACCAACCGTCCACAAGCACAAACAATAAAATTTTAAACGGCAGCGCTAAAATGGCAGGCGGCATCATCATCATACCCATCGCCATCAAAATAGACGCAACCAAGAAATCTATCAACAAAAACGGCAAAAATATCATAAAACCCATTTGAAAGGCTGTTCGTAGCTCACTTAACACAAACGCTGGAATTATGATGGTCATTGATAAATCTTCCCTTTTTTCTGGAAATTTTTCCAGACGCGATAAATCCAGAAAAAACTCAAGATCTTTCGGCCGCGTTTGCCCTAACATGAAGGCTTTCAAATGCGTAGCGCCAATACGGACCACTTCCTTCGCAGTAATTTTATTTTCGGTATAAGGCACGATGGCGGTCTTGTAGATCTTCTCACCTATGGGCGCCATCAGGAAAACAGTCAAAAAGAACGCCAAGCCGATAATAATCGGGTTCGATGGATTGGAGCCCAACCCCAATGCATTTCGGACAAAACTCAGCACTATAACAATGCGCGTAAAGCTTGTCGTTAGCATGATAATGGATGGCCCCAACATCATGAGTGTCATCAGCAACACAAGCTGCACTCCAGGCGTCCAGTCCCCTTGCAACAAATTCGTATTATTCCATTGTATCTGAAAAGAAGGAGTAGCGTCCAAAAAAATCGGCAGTGTATTCATCATTAAACAATATGAGTGTATCAAAATTTTTTTTAAAAAACAACAAAATCATTTATAAAGCGATTTTTTGCAAAAATGGTTGAGTAGGGGGAAAATTTTATCCTTACCTGTTTTATGTTATTTTTGTATCGTTTTTTAAAAAAGTTAAAAAGGTTGGCACATTGCTGCTGATTAGTGGATCCAAAGGGATACGTTAGATAATCCGTTGAAGGCTTGCTGGGGCGTGCCGGCTTT
>CALXMI010000044.1 GCA_944389435.1 uncultured Opitutales bacterium | reverse complement strand
AATATATCCCATATTCATTGCTTACGAAAAAGATGACAAAGATAAATACATTCAAAGCATACAGAAGTGCATTGATCATATTTCTAACGAATATGCAAGAATTGGGATCAACATTCCCGCTTCATTCGACTACCGACTTTTCTTCATTTTCCTGCCATTGTCAGAAGTTAAGCATATTAAGGAGAGTGTAATTAAATGGATAGATTCGAAAGAACCGCTGATATAATTAAAGAGTATTACAACTACAAACATACAGCGGATGCTGCCACTTTCATTAAAAGTGTATGCAATTATTTTGACTTTATCAAAAATGAGTCGTTGTCTGATGCTGATTTGAATTTGCTGTTGTTCTTGGCAAATGAAGCCGGCATTCCGCAATACTATGATTTATTGAAATCCAAGTATACAAATGTCAAACTTGACTATGAAAATATCAATTCACTCACAATGAGTGCTTTGTTTCATGATGCCAGTTTGATAAGAGGGCGTAGCAAACTACATCGCTATCAAAAGCAAGTTTTGGATTGTTTTTTTTATTCACAGCGGAATCGATATGTCTTAACTGCGCCCACGTCTTTTGGAAAAACGTTCTTGGTCTATGAAATCATTCAAAAGATGCATTATCAAAATGTGCTTTTGATTTTTCCTGCAATAAGCCTATTATCTGAAAATTATGCTCGGATTCGTAGTTCGGAAGCGTTTAGTGATTATGCTATTCATTCATTGAGTGAAGAGGAATTTGATATTACCCAAAAGAATATATTTATTTTTACGCCTGAACGATTTTTGTCTTTTATGGACTCACATCCGAGTCTTCACTTCAATTTCGCTTTCATTGATGAAGTCTATAAGATTGACAACAGTTTTGTTATCGATCAAGAGACTTTGGGGGAGAATGAGCGTGATATAGCTTATCGTTTGGCGTTGGAATTTATTTGTACTCTCGCGGACGATATGTTGCTTGCTGGACCGTATATGGCTTTGCCGACAGTGGAAACAGAATCGCGAGAATCATTTAATAATTTTGCTCGTGATAATGGCTTTGTTTTTTTGAGATATAACCAATTCGAAATCGTTTCAAAGGAATATACAACAGTCAAGAGTAAACAGCAATATATTATTGACGGTATTGAGGTTGAAATTGGTCAAGCAAGTAAAACCCGGAAGATAGGCAATATTGTTAGAGCATTAAGTACCTCAACTGAAAATACGATAATTTATTGTAGTCGAAAATCTGATACAGAATCGTATGCTAGACAATTGTTAAGCGATCAAGGACTAATTACTGCATTCCAAACAAAATGTTCAAATGTGAATGCACCCGTTTATGAAATGTTCTTGGCGCATCTGCAAAATACCTTCGGGGACGATTGGATTGTATTGAGAGCATTACGAGGAAGGATCGGGATTCATCACAGTCTTGTGCCTAAATACATCCAAAAAGAGATCATTAATTTATTCAATTGCGGTGCACTGATTTGCCTTTTTTCGACTACTACAATAACTGAGGGAGTTAATACATCGGCTAAAAACATAATTATCACATCAGGCAAAAAGGGTGCAAAAAGTCTCAAACAATTTGATGCTAAAAACATCGCGGGTAGGGCAGGTCGTTTCCAACAGCACTATTCAGGAAGAGTTATCGATTTGAATAATGGGTTTGAAAAAATTATTGACCGAGTCCCAGAATTGTTGGAGCATAAAAATTATGATGTCAAAACCCCTAAAACAGATGTTGACTATCAAATTACAAAAGATCAATATCTGTCCGCGAAGGATCTTCAAGAAAAGGAGTCGATTTCTTTAAAAGTATCGGAATCTGGTATTCCAACGGATGTCTTTAATAGTTTTAAAGTTGTGGGACCTAAAGACAAGCTGTCGCTGTATGAGGCCATAGAAAAATTGTCTGTGGAGGAAGTAAATATTATTAAACAGGTTTCACTTAAATTGGCGATGAGCAATGCCAAGAATTTGCATTGGGGCGGTTTCCAGATAATTCTTGATTTGATATTGCCCATCGTACGGGAAGAAAAACTTAAACAACTTATTACGTCACGAGTTGGAATACAAGGGCAGTATTCTTTAATAACCGTATTGTTAAGTTCATATTTAAGAGGCGGATTTATTTCTATGATAGGATATTATACAGACCGCCACACTCCGCCTAAGAAAAAGGATGAAGCGATACGAATGGTCGCAGACTTTGTTTATAATGTTTTCAAATATCATCTAGTAAAATATCTTGGCATATTTGATGTTTTTTTCAGATATTGGGTTTCGATTGTTGAAAATGTTGATATGGATATTATTCCTGGCTTGGGTATGTTGCTACAAAAGCTCGAATACAATGCGCTTTCCCCTATTGCCCGTAAAGCAAGCGACTATGGCGTTCCGTTTAAACTTATTGATTGCTATGATAGCAAAGTAGAATATGATAAGAGGAAATTTGACGATTATGAAAAACGAGTGGATGAGGAAGTATGCAAACTTTTCCAATAATTGGGTTCATAATAATGTTATATGTCACGGTAAGTATCGCAGTCGATATTGATCAATGTTCGCGCGTTTACGATTTCCGGTTTCCTTGAAAAAGCTTTGGAATTCAGTTATATCATTTTGTTTCCCATCGGTGTGAAAGAGAGTGCCCGCTAAAACGGGCACTCTCTCCATATACCGCGTTTGGTTTCCTTTTTCGATACGGGAATGACTTTCCATTTTGGGTTGACGAGTTCTTTGTCGCCGTCCCGCGCTGTCGGGGGATAGCGTATATAACTTCGCATCGTGTTGAAAGCTTGCTTTCGGGTGTACGTCAGGA
>CALXMI010000043.1 GCA_944389435.1 uncultured Opitutales bacterium | reverse complement strand
TCAATCAAGATGTGTATGTTTTGTCAACATGTCCCGGTATTGGCAAAAAGACAGCTCAGAGACTGATTTTGGAGCTGCACGATTATCTGAAAAAGTCGCCTGTAAAAATCTCTTCTTCGGTTCAACGTGATACTATTGAGGCCTTGACTGTACTAGGTTATGCGCGTAAACAAGCCGAAAGCATTGTAGATCAGATAAAGGAAGAAATTTCGGATACAGATACGGTAGAGACGGTTTTGAAGAAAGTTTTCAAGCTGAAAAAGCCTGGCCGTTAAGGGAATTGCAACCTAAAGATGATCAGCAAGAGCTTTTGTTGTTCCATAGGTTCGATTGTTAAAAGTATTGCAGGGATTGTTTTTGTAGATGTTTAAGCAAACGAGCGATGTGAATCAATCTTCGAAAGCGGTGTTTTTAAGGGAAATTTTCGATAATAACGGGCCATGCAGGGACAGGGTTCATTATTTTTGAAAATTTTCTTGAATTTTTCTGTATGTAAGCGATATTAGTTAGGTATGTTAACTTTTTTGATTTCTGTCGGTTCAATCGCGCTTGTTTTATTGTGTGGATGGTTGATTTTGCTAATTTTGATGCAAAAACCTAGCGCAAATGCTGGTATGGGTGCTGCGTTGGGTGGTGGAGCCGCCGAGTCTGCTTTTGGTGGTGAAGCTTCTAATGTTTTGGTTCGTTGGACCGTTTACGGTATTATTGCGTTTTTTGTATTGGCTCTTTGTTTGACCTTGGGACAAATTTACCGCCATCATCATACGTATGATGCTCAAGAACTTGTTCCGATAACAGAGACTCAGTCGGAAAAGAATTTGACACAGTTACCCTCAAATGAGCCGGTAGAACATGTTGAGAAGTAGTTGTTTGGGGTGGTTTCGAAGAACGTTGCTCATATTGGCAACGTTTTTTGTTTTTCATAAAAATTATTTAAAGGCAGGTGTGCTTCCTTTGGAGCAAGAGGTTGCGTGGCGAATTGAGATATTAAAGAATTATGTTCCGGGCGAAAGCTATCATTGGAATTTCCATGATTCGAATAAGCACTTTGGTGTATTAGAAGGCTGGAAAGATCAGAATTGCCTATGGACGATTCTTACCTGTGATAATGGTGAGACCTTAATTTTTGATAAAGCAAAGCCGCATCACTTCCTCTATCCCAATAAACTTTGTTTACATCAAGCCGAAACAAGCGGATTATTGCAGATAAAAGCTATACCAGGGTTATGTTATGACATGCTTGCGATGCCGTTTTTGTTTTGGGATGTGAAGACTTACAGTAGAGGTGCAAAATTGGGCCGTAAAGGCATTTGGGTTACGTTTGAAAAAGGTGAAAAGCAGGCTCAAGTATTTATCGATAAGGTTTTTAATGCAATATTGTGGGTTGAAGAAAATTATCAGCAAACGAGGGCTACGTTTTTGCTTAAACATTTCAAGCGATTTCAACAGAATTGGTCTATAGGACAAGCAGAATTTTCTTTGAATGGGACGAAAGTGCGCTTGTACATAGATGGCGTTTTTGTGAAAAAATAGACGAGATTTAATCTATGGAAATTTCTATTTCATTATTTACGTATTCTGGGTTGAGGACTTCTGGCGCTATCGCGTCAGCTTTTATAAATTTTGTTGAAATTCTTTCTTCGTTATTCAAGAGACTTGATGGTGTTGAAAAGAGGCCAGCGTAATCATCCATGTCTGCAGATAGATGAATGATTTTAGGCGTGATGAGAAAAAGTCTTTCGCTGGTTGCTTTGTTTTTTGTCGAATGTTTGAATAAATGCCCTAATAGAGGAATTTTACCCAGAAGTGGGATGCCAGTTTTCCCTTTGTTAAAGGATTCTTCAAAAAATCCACCCACAAGGACACTTTGCCCTTCATAGACAACAGCTTGCGTTGACAAAGAGGCTGTTTTGGTGGTAACGCCTTCAGTGTTTTGTCCACCGTCTGGTGCACGAGAATCATTTTTGATATCCAAAAGAAGCTGTATTTTTGTTGTGCCGTTTTCATGGATAATGTGAGGTGTGACCGTAATGCTTGTGTTGGTTTCAATGGAATATAGGCTGCCTTCTTTGGAAGCTTTCATGGGTAGATAATAAGTGGATCCCTGAGACATGGTTGCTGCCAAATTGTTCATGGTAATCACGGAAGGGCGCGATAAAACTTTGCTTCGGTTTTGGCTTTCCAGGTAATCAATGGCTGCTAAAAAATGGCCGCCATTTACGACACCGTTGAGTTGAAACGTTCCCGTATTGCTTTGATTATTACCACTATTATCCAGTGGAGCGAAAGCAATCTTATGATAAGGATCGTTCTCATTAAAAACAAGCTGTCCGTTGTTGCCCACTTTTATGCCATATCCTTTTTGAACTTCAACAAAGGCTGCGTTAATTTCGATTAGGTCTAAGGGTACATCCAGCTTATCCAATAAATTTTTGTAAAGCGGTAGGTTTTTAGAGTAATCTTTTACAATGATTGCATTTTGTCGATTGTCGGTTGTAATGAGGCCGCCTTCTGGTAAAATAATTTTAGGCTTTGAATCTTGTTCCTTGTTTTCATTTTCGGATAATTCTTTAACAGAGGCAACTTTTTGTGCAGGTTTTGTTTGCGGTAATGGACTAGTTTCCTTCGTTTTTTCTTTACCCAAGATGTTTTTCAAAAGTGTAGCGACGCCAGGAATGGTTAAGGATCCAATTGATTTATCTTCTGCCCAAGCATGTTTCAGAACGAAAATTTTTACGTCCAAGAAATCCGTTTCCAGGTTTTGATAAAATTGCATATTGCTGGTCATTGTTTCGATGAGATTGATCATCTTGGGGGCTCCAGAAACAATGAGGATACCGCCTTCGCGCATGGGATTAAGGCCTATATTAGAGCCTACAAAGCCTAATTTTTCAATAAGTTTCAAGAGGGGTGATATTTGCTGTGGATGAATTTTTAAGACCTTAGTTTCGATTTCATTCGATTCATATGCGTATAAAATATGGCCATCATAAAACCACAGAATTCCGTAAGCTTTTGTAAGCTGATCCCAAATTTCCATGGGATAAATTTTTTCAAAGTTTTGTGTGATAACTTGCGTGTTGCTGGATAGCTTAGCGCTCATAACAAGATTGATGTCCTGCATTTTGCAAAAATCTTGTAAAGTCAGAGGCAAAGGCTTTTCTCGTAAATATAAATAGGAGGGCGATAAAGGCCAGAAATTATGCGATAAGGGCTGCAAAGAGGTGGGCGCGTTAAGCTCAGGTTTGGTAGTCTCAGCGTTAATCGGATTAGGATTATTGACCTCAGGGCCTTTTTGATCACGTACAAAAAACCGTACAGATGGACCTTCGGTTGAATTTTCGATGGGACCTTCAGTTGATTTTTGGATGGGGTCAGGAATGGGTGAAGAAGGAGGAGTTTTGATGGTAATTTCCTCGACTTTTTTAATTTTTGGTTCAGGGGCAGGATCTTCCCATGATAACTCCGCATGTCCTATGGGGAAAGCAATAAAAAACAACAATAAAAGACGCCATGTCGTCCTTACGGTCATTGGTTATTCTCCTGAGTTTTAGGGAAAAAACGATCTTCGATAGCCTCAATATTAAGCGTAAAATCTTCAAAAACGCTTGTAATATTTTGCTCGGTTAAAGTATTGGCATCACATTGTTTTCTTAAAAACAACTGTTGTGTTCTGGGGTCTATAAAAATCGTTTCATCCAAAAATTGCATACGCTTTAAATTGAACTGCAACAAATGGCTTAAAAAAGCAGCCGATTGTGGATTATGTGGATCTAAAGGACAGCCTAAGTTACCTTCAAAAATAAGATTTTGGTCTCTTTGGTAAAGCTTGTAAAAGCGATTCCCGGTGTTAAGAACAAGCTCGCCTACATCATTTTTTTTAAAAACATCGTCCAAGCTTTTGCCAATAAATTCTGCGCAAGTTTTTAGATCCATAGTCAACGTCCCGACTATAATTATGGAGTATTTTTCAAAAAAAGTCCACAAAGATTTTATAGTAGAGCGATGGAATAAAACGCCGCGAAATTTTGATTTTTAGCGATTATTGTTTCAAACGTTGGCCGTAAACGCTGTTTTTAGGATAAAGGATGTTATGTTTTGCCAAAATAAAGTCATTGGACAAGACAACGCTTGGCTGCAAATAAATATTTTTTTTTGTGGACGAAGTGATGGTTTCGGGTGAGACTTCTTTTATGGCATCTTCGTTCGTACATTTACACGTTCACTCGGAATATAGCTTGTTGGATGGCGCTTGTAAAATCGAGCGATTGATTGGTCGAGCGGTTAATTTAGATATGCCGGCGCTTGCGATTACCGATCATGGAAACTTATTTGGTGTTCCCGTTTTTTATAAAGCGGCCCAAAAAGCCGGTATTAAGCCGATATTGGGGTGTGAGATTTACCTGCTTTACGAAGGTTCTCGTTTGGAAAAGCAACGCAAGCAGGGGGTTGAAGATCTGAAGTTGGGACATGCGTGTTTGTTGGCAAAGGATTGGGATGGTTTTCGGAATCTGACGAAGTTGGTTTCAGATGCGCATACCAATGGTTTTTACTATAAGCCTAGGACAGATTTAGAGCAGTTGGCCAAGTACAACAAGGGGCTGATAGCAACCTCTGGCTGTATTTCAGGAATTTTGCCTCAGTTTTTATTACGTGGCGATTACGAAAAAGCTAAAAAAGCTCTAAGTGTTTTTGTTGATATTTTTGGCAAAGAGGACTTTTACGTTGAGTTGCAAAACCAAGGTATGCCAGAGCAGGCTACCATTAACCCTTTATTGTATAAATTAGCGCATGTATTTGGTTTAAAGTGTATTGCAACCAACGATGTGCATTATGTTTATGCAAGCGACTGGGAGGCTCAAGATGCCCTCTTGTGTATTCAGACCGGTACTAAGGTTGCAGATGAGGAGCGTATGTGCATGCCGGGCCATCAGTTTTATTTAAAGTCGCAAGACGAGATGCTGTTGGCTATGAAAGATTATCCGGATGCGGTAAGAAATACGTTGGAGGTGGCAGAACGTTGCAATGTGACGATACCTTTTGGAGAAAATCATTACCCTGTTTTTGACCTAAAGCATTTGTCGAAAGATTATCAGCAAAAGTATCATAATAACCAAGAACTGTTTCATGATCTTTGTGTTCAGGGGCTTAAAAAGCGCTATAGGATTGATTTTAAAACGGAGTCGGGCCCAAATGTCTTCGGTTTTACGCCCAAGGATGTTATCGAGCGCTTGAAGTACGAATGGGGTGTTATCGGTCAAACCGGTTTTACAGATTATTTTCTTATTGTTTGGGATTTTATCCACTGGGCAAAGATGCAAGGGATTCCGGTAGGTCCTGGGCGTGGTTCTGCGGCAGGTTCTTTGGTGGCCTATTTGATGACCATTACCGACACGGATCCGCTGCGTTTCAATTTACTTTTCGAGCGTTTTTTAAATCCAGAACGTGTGTCGCCGCCGGATATCGATATTGACTTTTGCATGCGACGTCGTGAAGAGGTTATTCAGTACGTACGTCGGACCTATGGTGAAGACAATGTGGCTAATATCATTACGTTTGGAACGTTAGGGGCGAAAATGGTTGTAAGAGATCTTGCGCGTGTTTACGACGTTCCTTATGCGGAGGCTGATCGTTGGGCTAAAATGATTCCGGATGATTTGAAGATTACGTTGGATAGCGCTTTGGAAAAGTCTTACGAATTGAAGCAAGAAGTTGAGAGCAATCCGCTTGCGAAAAAAGTTTTCGACGAGGGACAAATTCTGGAAGGTGTTGCGCGTAATTCAGGAACACATGCTTGCGGTGTTATTATTTGGGATAAGCCGCTTACGGAAGTTGTGCCTACGACGCTACAAGATGGTGTTTTAACGACCCAGTATACAAAAGAATTCGTGGAGGAGTTGGGCCTGTTAAAAATGGACTTCTTAGGTTTGAAAACTCTGACAATTATTAGTGATGCTCAGGCCTTAATTCGTTCTCAGGTTGATCCTCATTTTGACATACACGCAATTCCGTTTGAAGACGAGCAAACATTTAAAATGTTGAACAAGGGTGAAACGACTGGAGTTTTTCAGTTGGAGTCTCCGTTCGTTCAAAAAATTTGTCAACAATTTGAACTTAATTCCATTGATGAAATTAGTGCTTTGAGTGCTCTCAATCGGCCTGGACCCATGGAATGGATTCCTGATTACATTAAGGGTAAGAAGCACCCTGAGCAGATACGATATATTCATCCGCTTTTGGAGCCTGTTTGTAAGCAAACATATGGTATCCTGGTTTTTCAAGAGCAGGTTATGCAGGCTGCTCGTGTGATTGCCGGCTATACGCTAGGTGGTGCGGATATTTTGCGTCGAGCCATGGGTAAGAAAAAAGTTGAAGTGATGAATGCTCAGCGTGAGGTATTTGTCAAAGGAGCCTGGGAACATCATGGTATTCCGGAGGGGAAAGCAAACGAGATCTTTGATGTTTTGGCTAAGTTTGCAGGTTATGGTTTCAATAAATCTCACTCAGATGCCTATGCAATTCTTATTTATCAAACAGCTTATTTGAAGGCTAATTATCCTACGCAATTCATGGCAGCGATTTTATCATCTGAATTGGGAAATGCCGAAAAGCTTTCGTTTTATATCGAAAATTGTCGGTCCAATTTGGGTATTGAAATCCTTGGTCCGGATGTGAACGAATCCTTGAGTGAATTTACGCCGGTCATGAATCCGAATAAGCGGCAGATTCGTTTCGGGCTTTCGGCTATAAAGGGTGTTGGAGACAGTGCTTCTTTGCGTATTTTGGAAGAGCGAAAGCTGCGTGGACCTTACAAATCGTTTGTTGATTTTGCGCGTCGAGTGGATGCAAAGGCTTCTAATAAGCGTGTGGTTGAAAATTTGATTAAGGCGGGTGCGTTTGATCAGTTAGGGGAAGATCGTCGACACTTGTTAGACAATATGGAAGTGTTGTTGAAAACCGCTTCAGAGGCTCAGCATGATTTGCAAAAAGGGCAGGGGTCGTTATTCGATTTTGATGAAATGTTTGGATCGCCTAAACATGAAAAAGCGACTGAGACGGTTGAGTCGCGAATGCCGTTGTTTGAAAAACTGCAGTATGAACGTGAATTACTAGGCTTTTATTTGTCTGGCCATCCTTTGGATATGTTGGAAGGGATGGAGTCAGTGTTTCAAACTTATCAATTCCATGAATTGCCGTTGGTGCCTTCGGGGGAAGAATTTAGGATTTGCGGTGTCGTAGAAGAAGCTACGAAGCGTATTTCTAAAAAAAGCAACCGTCCTTGGCTGGCCTTTACATTATCGACTAAAAATGAGCGTTACGAGCTACAATTGTTTGGGGACAATTTTGAAAAGTTTAGCGGAGTTGTTCAAGAGGGGACGATCCTTATTGTTGAGGGGACTGTTAGAAAAACGGAAAATGGTTTCTCTCTCAATGCTCAGCGTGTTATCGATTTTAAAAAAAACTTTCCTTATTTAATTAAGTTGTTGCATTGGATTTTGTATCCGAATGAAAGCGCAAAGGATTTTTGTGAGAAATTGCGCGAGATTATTGTTCGGAAGGATGGGTCCATGGAGGTGAAGGTTAGTTTTCATATAGACGACCATTACGCTTTGGAGGGAGCTTTGCCTTATGGTTCACGTACACAGCTTTCGTTGGAGGATATAAAAACACTACGACATCATCCGGCCGTTTACGGTCTTGAAGTAACGCCAGTTGATATTGCACCTTTTCTTAAAAAAGATTTCAGAAACTTTTGATAGTGATTGGAAGTTTTAGAAGCTTTCGTATAGAAAATGAAAAACATGGATGTGTTTTTAAAAATGTTGATTGTCGTAACGCCTGCGGACCCGCATAAACAAGGGGATCTAGAGGAGTGGAGGGTGTGTGGGAGAGAAAAAAGTGAAAAAAGTAATTGACAAGGGAGCAAGAGATATGAGTGAATAGAGGAGTTGTTAGGAGAGGTAGAGGTATCTACTAGAGATAATGACGAGGATAGGTCTTTGAAATATACTTTGTGCAAATGTTCGGGAAACCGAAAAAGGAAGAAGAAGGAATAGTAGTTCAAGAGAGATCTAGACCTGAGAAGGTAGAGATAAGAACGCGAAAGAAGGGGAGCAGGGAAGCTCTGTAGTAAGTTATAGAGATAATTTAGTACGGAGAGTTTGATCCTGGCTCAGAGTGAACGCTGGCGGCGTGGCTAAGACATGCAAGTCGAGCGATAGCACTCCTTATGGGGTGTGAAAGCGGCGAACGGGTGAGTAACACGTAAGTAACCTACCCTTAAGACTGGGATAGCTTGACGAAAGTTGAGATAATACCGGATGAGGACCCAAGCTGCATGGCATGGGATTCAAAGGAATGAGAAGTCGCTTAAGGAGGGGCTTGCGGCCTATCAGCTAGTTGGAGGTGTAAAGGACCCCCAAGGCAAAGACGGGTAGCCGGTCTGAGAGGACGAACGGCCACATTGGAACTGAGACACGGTCCAAACATCTACGGATGGCAGCAGTTTCGAATTATTCACAATGGGCGAAAGCCTGATGGTGCGACGTCGCGTGGAGGAAGAAGGTCTTCGGATTGTAAACTCCTGTCATTAGGGAGCAAAGTGCGAGTGAAGAGCTTGTTTTGAGTTAACCTAAAGAGGAAGCAGTGGCAAACTCCGTGCCAGCAGCCGCGGTAATACGGAGACTGCGAGCGTTACTCGGAATTACTGGGCGTAAAGGGTGCGTAGGCGGCACGATGTGTTGAGTGTGAAAACCCGGGGCTTAACCCCGGGGTGCGCTCAAAACTATCGAGCTAGAGTACCGGAGAGGTAAGCGGAATTCCAGGAGTAGCAGTGAAATGCGTAGATATCTGGAAGAACACCGAAGGCGAAGGCAGCTTACTGGACGGAAACTGACGCTGAGGCACGAAAGCGTGGGGAGCGAAAAGGATTAGATACCCTTGTAGTCCACGCTGTAAACGTTGTACACTAGGTTTTGGGATGTCGATCGTCTCAGGATTCAAGCAAACGTGATAAGTGTACCGCCTGAGGACTACGGCCGCAAGGCTAAAACTTAAAGGAATTGACGGGGACCCGCACAAGCGGTGGAACATGTGGCTTAATTCGATGCAACGCGAAGAACCTTACCTAGGCTTGACATGTAGAGGACGTGTTATGAAAGTGACATTCTCTTCGGAGTCTTTACACAGGTGCTGCATGGCAGCCGTCAGCTCGTGTCGTGCGATGTTCGGGTCAGTCCGCCAACGAGCGCAACCCTCGTTCTTAGTTACCAGCGGGTAAAGCCGGGGACTCTAAGAAGACAAACTCGAAGAGTGGGAAGGTGGGGATGACGTCAAGTCAGTATGGCCCTTACGCCTAGGGCTGCACACGTGTTACAATGCCCGGTACAAAAGGAAGCGAGGCCGCGAGGCGGAGCGAAGCCTAAAAGCCGGGCCCAGTTCGGATTGAAGTCTGCAATTCGACTTCATGAAGATGGAATCGCTAGTAATGGTATATCAGCTACGGTACCGTGAATACGTTCCCGGGTCTTGTACACACCGCCCGTCAAGTCATGAAAGCCGGTTTTACCCAACGTACGCTTAGCTAACCGCGAGGGGGCGGCGTCCTAAGGTAAGGTTGGTGATTGGGACTAAGTCGTAACAAGGTAGCCCTAGGGGAACCTGGGGCTGGATCACCTCCTTTCTATGGAGAGACTCAGGGGTTGAAATAGATCAGCTGAGGAAAGATCGAGAGGGAGTACCGAACATGTGCACAAAGTAAATTTCCTAAAAAGAGGCTTGACAGCTGAGTGAAGGTGGAGAGAAGATATGAGTTACGGAGTGGGGTCGTAGCTTAGTTGGAAGAGCGCCTGCTTTGCAAGCAGGAGGTCATCGGTTCGAATCCGATCGGCTCCACCAAGCGAGGAGAGGTAGGGGCTCATAGCTCAGTTGGTTAGAGCACGCGCTTGATAAGCGCGGGGTCGATGGTTCAAGTCCATCTGGGCCCACCAGAGAATTTTTAGATCTTTGACAGTTTAATGAATATTGTGGAAAACTACAATAAGCGTGAAGAATACAAGAAAAGGACATAAATAAGGAAAGGGCGATCGGTGGATGCCTTGGTGATATCAGGCGAAGAAGGACGTGACTACCTGCGAAAAGCCTCGGGGAGCTGGAAGTAAGCATTGATCCGGGGATATCCGAATAGGGGAACCTGCTCGAGTAACGATCGAGCGATTTAACATAAATACATAGTGTTAAACAGCGAACCTGCTGAATCGAAACATCCAAGTAAGCAGAGGAAAAGAAAGCGAAAGCGATTCTCTTAGTAGCGGCGAGCGAACGGGGAGCAGCCCAAACCACAGGATTAATTCTGATGGGGTAGAAGGATCGGCGATAACGGAGTGAGTGAATAGTTTAACAAGGTTGGGAAACCTGACCAAAGGGGGTGATAGTCCCGTGAGCGAAATTTACGAGCGAAGGAGCCGAGATCCTGAGTAGCACGAGATAAGTGGAATCTTGTGTGAAGCAACGCGAACTACTGCGTAAGGCTAAATACTCGATATCAACCGATAGTGAACAAGTACCGTGAGGGAAAGGTGAAAAGAACCCCGGTTAGGGGAGTGAAATAGAAACTGAAACCGGTTGCCTACAAGCGGTCGGAGCCTCTGAAAATGGGGTGACGGCGTACCTTTTGCATTATGGGTCTGGGAGTTATTGTCTAAGGCGAGCTTAAGGCTTTACGGGCTGGAGGCGGAGCGAAAGCGAGTCTAAAGAGGGCGCATAGTCGTAGGCAATAGACCCGAAACGGAGATGATCTACCCATGGCCAGGTTGAAACTTTGGTAAAACAAAGCGGAGGACCGAACCCGTTAGCCTTGAGAAGCTTTGGGATGAGCTGTGGGTTGGAGCGAAAGACTAATCAAATTCCGTGATAGCTGGTTCTCTTCGAAATATATTGAGGTATAGCCTTGTATGCTGACTATGGGGGGTAGAGCACTGAAAAGCCGAGGGCCCACACCCGGGTACCAACTCTTATCAAACTACGAATACCCATAGGGGAAATACAGGAGTCAGGCAGTGGGGGATAAGCTCCATTGCCGAGAGGGGAAGAGCCCAGATTACCGATTAAGGTCCCTAAATATGACTAAGTGGAAAGAAGGAAGTGTATTTACATAGACAATAGGGATGTTGGCTTAGAGGCAGCCATCATTTAAACAATGCGTAACAGCTGACCTATCAAGTGAGTATGCGCCGAAAAAGATCGGGACTAAGTCATATACCGAAGTCGTAGACTTGCGAAAGCGAGTGGTAGAAGAGCGTTCTAATTAAGGAAGAAGCCGAAGTGGAAACGACGGTGGACGGATTAGAAGTGAGAATCCAGGCATGAGTAACGATAAATAGGGTGGAAATCCCTATCGCCGAAAGGACAAGGTTTCCTTGGGAAGGTTCGTCCTCCAAGGGTTAGTCGGGAGCTAAGGTGAGGCCGTAAGGCGTAATCGATGCACAACAGGTTAATAGTCCTGTACTTATTTGTAAGCGTTAAGATTCAAGGGATGACAAAAGAGGTTCACTCAGCGTACGACTGAAAGAGTACGTCGAAATAATGAGGCTGTTTGATAGGCAAATCCGTCAAACGTTAGGCTAGGTTATGACAGGACGCGGAGGCTACGGCCGAAGTGGATTGAAATGAATCATATTTTCAAGAAAAGTCTCGTGAAGAGTTTACAGATGACCCGTACCGGAAACCGACACAGGTGTTCGAGATGAGTATTCTAAGGCGCGTGAGTTAACTCTCCCTAAGGAACTCGGCAAACTGATCCTGTATCTTAGGTAGAAAGGATACCTCATTTTAAGATGAGGTCGCAGTGAAGAGGCCCTACCGACTGTTTAGCAAAAACACAGCTCTCTGCCAAGTCGAAAGACGATGTATAGGGAGTGACATGTGACCAATGCGGAAAGGTGAAACCCGAAGGTGCAAGCTTTCGGACTAAGCCCCCGTCAATGTCGGCCGTAACTATAACGGTCCTAAGGTAGCGAAATTCCTTGTCGGGTAAGTTCCGACCTGCACGAAACATGTAACGAGTTGGGCGCTGTCTCGGGGAGAAGCTCAGTGAAATTGTAGTCGCGGTGCAAATGCCGCGTACCCGCAGTAGGACGGAAAGACCCTATGGACCTTTACTATAACCTGGTATTGATAATTTATTTTTAATGCGTAGGATAGGTGGGAGGCGGAGAGGGTATGCTTCAGGGCATATCAGAGCCGACGGTGAAATACCACTCTTTACTTATGGATTATCTAACCTTCGCCCATGAACTGGGGAAGAGACAGTGCTAGGGGGTTAGTTTGACTGGGGCGGTCTCCTCCGAAAAAGTAACGGAGGATTACGAAGGTTTCCTCACACCGGTTGGCAACCGGAAGTAGAGCACATGAGTAGAAGGAAGCTTAACTGCGAGACCAACAAGTCGAGCAGATACGAAAGTAGGTTCAAGTGATCCGGTAGTGGCACGTAGAAGCGCTACCGCTTATAGGACAAAAGGTACCCTAGGGATAACAGGCTGATAACGCCCAAGCGTTCATAGCGACGGCGTTGTTTGGCACCTCGATGTCGACTCATCACATCCTGGGGCTGGAGAAGGTCCCAAGGGTTTGGCTGTTCGCCAATTAAAGTGGTACGTGAGTTGGGTTCAAAACGTCGCGAGACAGTTTGGTCCTCTATCCACTGTGGGCGTAGGAAATTTGAGGAATACATTCTCTAGTACGAGAGGACCGAGAATGACGAGCCTCTGGTGATCCGGTTATCATGTCAATGGTAGAGCCGGGTAGCTAAGCTCGGGAAGGATAAGCGCTGAAAGCATCTAAGCGCCAAGCCAGTTCTAAGATAAGATTTCCCTGGCGTGAGTCAGTAAGGACCCCGGAAGACGACCGGGTTGATAGGGTAGGTGTGTAAGTGCAGTAATGTATTGAGCTAACTACTACTAATGGTTCGAGTGAAATTTATGTTCTAGATGACGCGATTGGGAGTGGACCACTTTATTCATTAAACGATCAATTCGAAATCCTTTGCCTGGTGAACATAAGCTTAGGGGAAACACACGTTACCTTACCGAACACGCTCGTTAAGCCCTTTGCTGCCGATGGTAGTGCCATTTTTGTGGTGTGAGAGTAGGTTATTGCCAGGCTTAAACTTTTTTTAAAACCTGTGTTTATTTGGGGGCTTGTTGCTTAAAGCAGGGAACTTTTGCTCCCTTTATGACGTTTGGGTACCATTCTATTCCGTTGCTTGGTTTGTGGTTATTTTGTTGGACTTCCCTTGTATATTTGAAGAATAAAACCTTTTTATACCCACTGAAACCTGAAGTGTGCGTCTTGTTCTTCGGTCGTATGCTTTTCATTGACCTTCTTAGCCAAGGTTTGTTTTTGAATGCTTATTGCGAGATTTTAAGAAAAATTCTTGACAATTGTTTTAAAACTTTCGATTCTCTTTACAAGAGGTTTGGATGGACATCAATAGGAAAGTTCAGACGAAAAGTATACATGGGAGTTATCTCGTTTTTTTGTAGATTAACTTCTATTGGGCTCGAAAGCGAAAAGCGGATGGGGCCTTTTTTCAGGTTATAGTGATGGTTGCAATAAATGCGAGTTGCTAGGCAACGAAGCGTTTTAATGGTCCTAACTATGCATTTAGAAGACTTTATTTTTTCTGAAAAACTAGCGACGTTAGTGGATTTTAGGGTGAGCATTTTTTGTAAAATTCTCTAAAAAAGCATGAAAAAGAGAAACAAAACAAACTTATGGATTGGTCTTATGGTCGGTCCTTGGATGGGGTTGAACGCGGAATCGGTTCAGATTACCACCGAAACCTCGGGTGTGGCAACTATTATAAAAATCGATTACCTGCGTGATGATGATACGCTTGATAAAGAGGTGATACAACTCAAGAAGGAAGCGGATCATTGGGCGATTGATAGCAAGATGTTGTTGAACGACTCTCATTTTAATCTGGCAGATCCAACTTGTGCACGTTGTTCAGTCGATGGAATGGAGTTAATTTTACGGCCTAATGGCGACCTGTTTCTATCGGGCGAATACGCGGGTGACTTACAGCTTAATCACGACGGCAAAGTGATTGTGGCGAAGGATCAGTCGTTTGGCGTTAAGCAAAACTTTTTCTTAAACAAAGCGATTTTGTTTGAGAATTTGGGAGCGATGGAAGTGGGCAAAACGTGGCTGTGCTTGATTTCGGGCGCCAGGAATTCAGGTACGTTAGTTGTCAAACAAGGGTGGCAAGTGATGGCCTTGCAGAACTTCACGAATGCCGCTTCGGGTAAATTTACGATGTTGCGGGCAGACATCATATCGCCTGGAACCAAGCTAACCAACCAGGGTCAAATCAACTGCCTCCTGGATTTCGATGGTGCTCCTTGCGAATTCACCAACCATGCTGGCGAGGTTCGTGTCGGCGGCAAGGCTACCTTGCGGGTTTTGGTCAACAAGAGCGAAAAAGTGCCTGTCCTTGGTGGCTTTCGTGAAGTAAAACGCGAGCTTAAAGATCCTGCTGGTCACCTTATACAGAGGGGTGATTGGCGCTTGGTTTTTTTAACCACGGATACTGCTTATTTTGATCCCAGGAAGACATGGAACATTCGGCCTAATGGGTATGGATGGGGGAACCGAGATTCCAGTTTGGGCTGTGTTCGAGTCATTACTCAAGAGCAAAGTTTTACAAGTCGGGAAGGCAAGCGGGCCTCATTTATTGTTCAGGGATCGCTTACGGTTACGGCTCCGTCGCAATGTATTTGCAGTCATGTATGGGCCGGTGAATTTCACGGTGATATGGTCAACAAAGGATACGTGACAATGAGAAATCTCATATCTAAGAAATTTCAAAATACGAAAAAGTATTGGTATGGCGGGCCTTTTTGGGGTGGTGGCGGGCGTCATGTTCACTGGGATGGCTTTGTAGACGCTGGAACGGTTACGCAACCGACAGATGACAGGATTGTTTCAACCTTAGAAGTTTTGGGTGTTGTTACCGGCAAAGTCGAAGGTTTTGTCAACAATGCTGTGGATCCAGCGCAAATAGTTGTAAAGTCAACCGAAGCGGTTATGGCTCAGCATAAGGCAACGTTGGATGCCATGGCTGCTGAGACGGACATCATTGCTCTATTTGACAAGGAAGTCTATGAAGCTGAACTGCAGGAATTGAGAGCCAATCCGGGTGCTGCTACGGCGGTTCGCTTGCAAGAAATGCGCAGGCTGAAATCGCGATCGGTTTCAGACATGCCATCGCGTCAGGGATCGCCTAAGCTTGTAGAATAACACATTTGGAGGGTTTTCCCCTCCAATTATGTAAAAAAAAAATTTACAAACACACGAAAATGTTTTTTAAAAAAAGCGGGACACATGATATGAAACGTTGGTTGCACTTTTTATGGTTTATTTTTACGACGACTTTATTGGCCGATCGGTATGAAGTAAATTTAACATATAACGGGTCTCTACCGATTTTAAAGATTGCCCACTTTCAGGATGATGACGTAAAGATTGCCGAAGTTGAGTACAAATTTAGTTTTGAGAAGAATGAGGTCAAGCAGTGGACCTTGTTTTGCCAAACAACTGCCATAGCGGATTGGGCGCCTGTAGTAGCCATTACTGACAGTCTCTATCATGAATCGAATGGCATGGGTGTGCAGATAGGTGGGTTGTTATTTTGGTTACGGAATGATGGCGTAAAGCTGGATGGACTCGTAGTGAGTGGTGAGACAGACAGCAACATTGTTATAAGTGCCAATCGTATTGTTTTAGGCAATCGGCGCGATACCCATTTCCATGGGGATTTAACGCTAAATGGTATTCAGCGTCATTCAAGGGCAATGGTGCGCGGCGAGGTGGTTGTGGATGGTGACTGTAGAGTTGATACCATCTGGTTGGGTGTCGACACGGATACGCGTTGGTATGTGCATGGTACCGTTTGGGGTAAATTCAAGGAACTTCAAATGTGGCGTCGAAGTGCCGCAATCGTGGAGCGCTTGGAGGCTCCTAGGTTAGAATCTTTCACAAACGATGGTACATTTGTTGTTCAAAGCGATGTGGTTGCGCCTCAAGCGGTTGTTAAAAATCTTGTATGTGTCGGTTCAAAGTCGCTTGGAGATATCTCCAGAGAAGGACGTTTAATTGTAAACGGAAATTGCCAAGTTAAATCCTTGGCGCGCGAGACTTTTGAGGCAAAGCAAAGAAATATTACTCAGGAGCTGTTAGAGAAGTACGGCGAGAAGCGTGGCCTTAAAACTTTTTTAGACGATGTTGAAGTTGAGCGTGTACGTAAGCAGATGTTGCATTTGGTAGGCCGGAGTTTGTTGCCCGGATTTACCAATGAAGAAGATCAGTTATGGCAATTTTTTAAAAATACGGTTGAAGAGCACCATCGGTTAAAGACCCAAGAAGGGCTGTTGATGGAGCTCGGCCATTTGAGCAAAGAAGTTTGGGAGCGGCTCAGAAAGGACGTTGTTTGGCTGCAGGAAAGTACCATCAATGGCGATCTATTGCTTACCTTGGTGTGGTTCCCTTGCCGACAGACCCTGGAGACGCTCCAGGTTTCGCCTAGCATGGTGGTTGGAGGTGAATTGAATCTGACCGCTGATGGTAATTGGGTCAATCAGGGCCTTATGGAAGCCACACAGGGCGATGTCCATGTGACCGTGAGTGGAAGTGCGCATAATCAGGGCGGTGCCATTATCAGCCGAAACGGTGTTGTGGATGTGCAGGCCGGTGTGGCGATTAATCATACCAATGGCCTTATTCAAGGTGCAACCAATGTACGTTTGTCAGCTCCTGTAATCGTTGGCCAAACCCAAACGGTACGTTCAGGCCACGAGAATGCATTTCATACGGTAACTGGTGGTGAGGCCGAAATAAGGAGTGGCGGCGACCTTTCTATCGAGGCCGGTAGTCGGCTGGAGCTTTCCGGCAGTCATATCTGGGCCGATGGTGACGTCACCCTCCGATCGGGCGATACGCTTCATGTAACCCCAGCGCTTTTGGAATACCGATATGCACCTGATGGAACCGAACTCCATGGCATGCGCGGTATCTATCCCAGTGTTTCCGGCCGCAATATTTACCTAAATGCCCAGGGAGAGGTCGTTTTGTGTGCGCCTTACATGCATGCTTTGGAGAATTGGGTCGCCTTGTCGCGCGACAGTCGCATGCAAATTCGGCCGTTCACAGAAGTCGAATATGAGCATCATGAGTGGGAAAACGATGATTGGTGGCACGGTCTGAGTCGCGGAAGCACAACCGATTTGCGCGAACATTTGGTGCGTCCGGAATTATCCGCCGGTCAAACCCTCCGTCTCCATGCTCACGATGATTTAAATACCACCGCTATGAAGGTTCAAGCAGCTCACGTAGAGCTGGGGGCCGATCGGGGTGAAGTACGGTTGGAAGCGGGTCGGGAGCGGTCATTCCACCAAGAGGAGTATACAAAAAGCGGATGGTTTCATACCACGCAGCATAACGAAGGCTATGACCATGTGGCGGTGATAGAGCCGATCATGGCGTACAACGACGTGCGAGTGATTGGACGGCTAATGACGGAAGTCAAGCGCGGTCGATTGGAGCCGTGGGTCGTGGATTTATGCGCGCAGTATGAGGTGGATTTGCGGGAAGTTTTGGAGACGAACGAGCGCTGGCATGAGCACACAAAAACTTTGAGCGGGCCGTTCCGGACGCTGCTGGCGGTGGGTCTGACGATCTTTACGGGCGGCTGGGGCGCCGACTACATTGCGGCTCATTACGCGCAACTTACGTCTGCAGTGGCCAAAGGTGTCGGTACAGCTTTGGAGGGCATTACCAATTCTTTCGCGGTTTCGTGTGTAGCGAACGGTGGCGATATCGGCAAGGCCTTCGATGAGGTGGCTCACAGCGGTTATTTGAAGAGGCTTGTAGCAGGCGCGGTCGGTGCCGGACTGGTTTCGAAATTCGTCGACGCGCCGCTTGCCGACAAGGCTAAGGCTGCCGGCGATCCGGTTGTTAAAGTCGCTGCCAGTGCGCAACCTACCGCCTCGAGCGCGCAATTGGCCGCCGAAGATGCTGCCGTCAAGGGCCTGGATTTCCGCGCTCGCTTGGGTCGGAATCTGCGTGCGGCCGCCTTTACCTCCGGTACAACTTCTGTGGTCTGTGGCGGAAAAATTGCTAAAGCGGCTCTGGATGCGGCCACAGGCGCAGTTGTGGATGCCGGTGCGGCTGAGGTAGCCCACGAAATCGGTACCGCCCATGTCCAAGGTGACCTGGGGCCTGTGACTCACAAAGCCGCGCATGCCGCTCTGGGTGCCGCTTCAAGTGCCCTTACAGGCCAAGATCCAGCCGCAGGCGCCATTGGCGCTGCTGTCGCTGAAACGGTCGCAGAGACGGCTCATGTCCCCGGCAAAAATCCCCTCACCACTTCCAAGCAGGCCCGCTTCGTCAGTTCCGCCCTCGCCTTCCTCGCCG
>CALXMI010000042.1 GCA_944389435.1 uncultured Opitutales bacterium | reverse complement strand
CTTATCCTTTACGGACAAATTCCTTGTCGGTATTATGGGAGCCGTCTTTAATTTGTTGCTAGCGTTTGTGTTGGCCTGTATTCTTTGGTGTGTGGGCTTACGCGTTCCGGAACAAGATCGGTGTACCGAGGTTGGCTACATTATTCCAGAATATGAAGGCGTTCCTACCCCGGCTGCAAAAGCAGGACTGAAGCCAGGCGATATTATTTTAGCGATTGACGACAGACCTGTGACACGCTTTTCGGACATTGAAAAGCAAATTATTTTGGGAGCTGGTAGGGATGAAGTGGGCCATCCTATAACAAAGGTAACCTATCAGCGCGACCAACAAATTCACCATGTTTATCTGAAACTGATGCTGGTGGAAACCAATCCGATTACCGGAGACACCATTCGTTTTAGCGGTATTGGCTTGCCTCGGCAACGGCTCATCGTAGATACGTTCGAAGAAGGCTCATCAGCTCAAAAATGTGGTATAATGGCGAACGATGAAATCGTACAAATCGATAACTTCCCCATTTTTTCCTTTATAGATTTGCGTAATTACTTAAAGAAAACCGATGCCAAACAGGTAAAATTGTTTATCAAACGTAACGGAGAACTTTTAAACATTGTGTGCGAAACACAATCTATTCCTTACTTACGTGCGTGGCTTCGTTACGGAGACAACCAAAATTACATTGACTTTTATACAGCCGATACGAAGATTCAGATTTTGGAAACTAAGGGTAAAAAATTGCTTTCCATGCCTTCTTTTGGCACACTGATTTCTTGCAACGGTATTAAAATAGATAATCTTGTCAATTTGGAGCAAGTGTTGCAAACGTGTGACCAACGGACCTTGATGTTAGAAATCGACTTAGAAGGACAAAATAAATTCATTGTTGTGCCGAATTTTTCCAGAGAAGTCAAACTGCATTCGGCTGAGTCTATGAGAAGGTTGGGAATTTTTTTCAAACACCCGACTCTTCTTATTCATGACAATCCATGGACGCAATTTAAGCAAGCGATTGCTTCTACCATTGAAACTTTTTCAAGCTTGGTCAATAGAAATTCAGATGTCAAAGTGCAACACCTCATGGGAGCTCCTGGCATCATGCGTCTTTTGCACCATTTTTCAACTAACGATTTTCGTCGATTACTGTGGTTTATTGTTTTGCTGAACATAAACTTGGCGATATTGAATCTGCTGCCCATTCCGGTTTTAGATGGTGGCCAAATTCTATTCGCTATTTTGGAAAAAATTCGAGGAAAGGTTTTGCCACTGCGGTGGATACTTACCATTCAAAATGCTTTTGTTTTCTTATTCTTAGGGCTCATGGCTTATGTTATTTTCTTCGATTTACGACGTTGGCAGGGCGATATTGAAGCAAAACAGGCCCAGCAACGTTTTGAAAAGCTCTTGGTGCCTGCCATCTCGAAACATTAACTTCCTATTCCCAAACCATAACTTTATCGGTTTTAAGGTAATCTTCAACAGGCATCCGATTGGCGCTCTTAAACTTTATGGGTGGAAAATTTTGTGAACAATTAAGGAAACTTTTGCCCGAGTACCTTTTACTGAACAAAGAAATAAAATAAACAGGGACCTAACGCATTAGCTAGAAAACCAACGCTTACAGCCGCTTGCAGGTGACTTTCAATTGGGGCTTCTTCCTCGTATAGCAAAGGCCAAACCCCATTGATAAGGATTCCAAAACTCCCCCAACCGATCGCTCCGGATAAAATGTAAATCGTTGGATTAAAATGAATCAAAGAAGCCAACAAGGCTACTTGTGATAATAACAATAGGGTTCCGAAAACCAAAAAACACTGCCATGTTTTGCGCCAAAGAAATCCAAAAAGTACTTGCGCTAAAATGATACAAAGTACTTGAGGGATCGTGTAAAGCCCTAGTTGATCAACGGCAATTGCATACGTTTTACAAAAGCTATAAAAAAGAAAAAACAATCCTGAAGAGAAGACAACAGGCAAATATATCAAGAAATTCGCCATAATAAATCTTCGGTCACAGCTGCTTAGAAAATGCACATCTTCCTGTCCACTTTCTAATAAAAATGGATATACGACAGCTGCTATTCCGTATAATAGTGCCAAAAAAACAAACCAAAACATCCAAGGTAATTGATAGACACATTTAAGCTCTAAGAAGGGACATAAAAAAATAGCAACCGTTCCTAAGGCCTCCATGATGCCAACAGATTTGCCATAATGCTTAGTGGGGGCGTTTTTCAAAAGCGACCATCGGCACATCTTTACCAAACAACCCTGCCCTATCCATTGCAATATCACGAAAACAAAGGCCATTACAAACATCGGCAATTGGCCAAAATACCCTAAAGATAGTACACCACAGGCAGCTGCTAAAAACAACAAAGATTTGCGGATGCCATTGAAAATTCCACAAAACGCAAACAAGCCAAACACGCATAGGGTTGAAAGCGTATAGATGCATGTCAAAATTTCTCGAGAAATTTTAAAGCTTGTCAGCCAAGATTCCATGAAGGGCCCCAAACACATAACGTTGGTTGGAACCGTCAAAATATAGAGCAGATAAATTGAAACAATTTTTACAAAAAGTTTCATTTTTTATGAGCAATTGTTTTTCTCATCAACAGGTAAAGGCAACATAGGCACAACACCGTAAACCATGCGTCCGTCAAGCGCCCTGTTCCCCAGAAGGCACCTCTAGTTTCGCCAAACGTAAAAATTTTACGTAACACCATAAGGGTAAAAATAAGCCCTTGGTGAAAACCGATACAGCCCCATAAACTGTTACATTTATGGCGGATATGAACCAGCAAGGCGTTAAGTAAAAACAGGCAACAAAAGTACGTCCACTGCAAATGTTGGCCTATGGATGTAATGGAATGCAGCGCACATTGTGCTCCTTGAATCCAGATGTTGGCCGTCAAGTTGCCACCTTCACAAGTTGAAAAATGAAGAAATGCAAACAGCAATCCCAAAATATTTGTGGACTTCATTCGCTCACATTGAGCCTCAAAAACGTTTAACAAAACGCCTCTAAAAACAAACTCTTCAAGGATAGCAAGTAAAAAGCTTGCAAACAAAAAACCGACGATTGGCCGCCAACAAACATCATTCATGGAAACAGTCGCAAGACCTTTTGTCGTTACCAAAAACAAAGTCAGCCACAGAAGCATACCGTATAATACGTACTTGACGTAAGCTTTTCCACAGAACGACATACCTAAACGACTCCAGGATAGTTTCAACGACCGAATGACGCCTATAAACCCTACGCAGACACAAATTAAACGAAAACGATCTACGTACTGACGCAAAGGTTTTCTTGCCAAATACTGTACCCAATCCCAATGAACCTGGCTTGCCATCCATGTTATCAGTTGATAGGACAAACAAGCGCAAATAACAGCCGCGACTAATACTTTTAAGTAAAAACCTATAAGCCAAATCCACCCTTTGAAGGCACTAAATTTTTGCATAATACGTCTGTAACACATCATTCTTATGTCCGCGTAAGCAGTACTACGTTCTCAACATGTTTTGTTTGCGGAAACATGTCAAATGGCTGAACGTCTGCTATACTATAAGCAGGTGCACGTGACAATAAAAGCTTTAAGTCCCTAGCTTGTGTATCAGGTGCACATGAAATATAAACAACCATTTTTGGGAAAAACGCAATCAATTGATTCAGGTAATCTTCTGTAGTGCCCTTACGGGGCGGATCCATGATAACGCAAGTCTCATCGGGATTAAAAGCAACACCGCTAAAAATAGATGTGGCATCACCCGCAACAAACTCACCATGCTCAATATGGTTTATCTGCATGTTTTGATTGGCTAATTGGATAGATTTTTCATCAATCTCTATCCCTACAAACCTTTGGATAAATTTCGATAGAGCAATACCGAACACACCTACGCCACAGTAGGTATCTACCAGGTAACGAATGGTGGTGTTTTGCTGTAACTTTTCTTCTAAATAGGTAAATATAGATTCCAGCGTATAGGGATTGTTTTGAAAGAAACTACCTGCAGGAAACTTGAATTTTAAGCCACACACCGTCGTTTCACAGATCGCATTGAAGTCTGAAATGATACCCCTATCGGATACCCGCAATAGCAGTGTTCCATTACGTGCAGATGAAACATGAATTTGTTCACGGATTTGAGGCAATGCGTCATTAATGCTTTTATCGGCAATCATGCACTGTGGAACGTCTACAATTATTCGACGGCTTCCTTCGCGCAAAAAACCAATTGGACACTTATCACCATGTCGCTCAAAATGTGGCGTTAGCTTAGTTCGGTAACCCCATGTTTCCTTTGATGCAATGACCTCATTAACGTTTGCAGAAAGCTTCCCAATACGCTCCAAACAGTCCACAACTTGCTGACGTTTCCACTTCAATTGTTCCGCATAAGTAATATGCTGGTATTGACACCCGCCACATTGCCCAAACAGCGGACAACGAGGCTCCATTCTTTCTGTGGAAGCTTTTATAATCTCAATCAAGTCGGCTTCTGAGTAATTTTTGTGATTCTTAAAAATACGCGCCTTGACCACTTCGCCTGGAATCACAAACGGCACCATAACCGCCCAATCATTGATACGTCCAATGCCTCGCCCTTCGTTGGTTAACGTCACAATCGTTAACTCAATTTCTTCGTGATATTGGAACGGTTTTGCAATAAAGCCTTTAGGTATCATCAAACAAGTCCTCGAATCGATGTTGCTTTAAAATAAGCGAAAAAAATATCCCGCACACGCGTAAACGTTTGCAATTGCGGTAACTGTCGAATTTTTTCAATAGCCTGGCTGCGATTCAGTTCAGACTCATAAAGTAGCTTAAAAATCTGCTTAATCAACTTGCACTCATCTTCTGAAAATCCTTTACGTTGAATACCTACGCGGTTGTAACTTCTTACGATCGATGGAACACCGCAGGCAATCATAAAGGGTGGAATGTCCTTTTTCAGGAATGAATGACCACCAAGCATAGCGTAGGCTCCAATGTGACAAAATTGGTGAATGGAAGAATTGCCACCAATATTAGCACCATCATCAATATGGACGTGCCCGCCGGTTGCCACATGCGCACTCATAATAATGTTATTCCCCAGCTGACAATCATGGCCAATATGACTAAAAGCTAACACGTAATTATCATCGCCGATGCGTGTAGCATCTCCATCAAACGTTGCGGTATGCACGGAAACATATTCGCGGAAAACGTTGCGATGGCCGATATTAAGGTAACACGTACCACCTTTATATTTCAAATCGTGTGTTTTAGCCCCCAAAAAACAATAAGGGTAGACCACGTTACCTCTGCCAAACGTCGTGTAGCCATCTACCGTCGCGTGATGTTCAATCACACAATCATCCCCCAATGTGACGTTCGGTCCTATATAAGCATAAGGGCCTACGGTCACATTTTTTCCCAATTGCGCCCCCTGCTCTATAATAGCTGTCGTATGAATCGCCATACCTTTACCCGTTAGAAATCATAAACATTAATTCGGCTGAAGAAGCAACCTTATCTTTTACAAAACATTGACCTTCTGCATAACCAATACGGTTATTCTTTATTTTTAAAAGCTTTACTTCAATCCTAAGCTGATCGCCCGGCTGAACAATAGTCCTAAACTTGACCTTATCGACGCTCATAAAGAACACGTTCTTTTGAACATCCGATTGATTTAACTTTAAACCCATGAGTAAACCTGCCGCTTGTGCCATGGCTTCAATCTGCAAAACTCCAGGGAATATGGGATTTTCCGGAAAGTGTCCTTGAAAACACGGTTCATTGATGGAAACATTTTTTATGGCCATTAAGCTATCGTCGGTTGCTGTTAGTACACGATCCACCATCACAAATGGATAACGATGCGGAAGACGTTTCAAAATGTTATAAATATCCAACAAAGCTGGATCTTCCATAGAAGGCTGAGGAAAGTCTTCCTGTTCTTCTTGCTGCTTGGTAATAGCTTTCGCCAACTCAATATTCATGGCGTGCCCCGTTTTAATGGCAATTACGTGGCCCTTTAACGGCTTACCTAAAAGCGCCAAATCACCTATAATATCCAACATTTTATGCCGGACAAATTCGTCACTAAAGCGCAAGGGTTCGTTTGACAAAATGGCACTGCCTTTAATAACAACAGCGCAATCAAGCGTGCCGCCTTTGATCTTGCCTATTTTTACAAGCGGCTCAATATCTTCGTAAATAGTAAACGTACGTGCGGCAGCAATTTCTTTTACAAACACTTCACTGTCTATCGTCAAGTCAAGATGTTGCGTATGGGTTTTACGGTCATCGGTTGACGTACACGTAATTTGGAAATTGTCACACGGCAAAACAACCACCGAACGATCCCTTTTAAGGATGGATAAAGGCTCTGTGACTTCCAAAAAAACCCTGTCAGCTTCCTGTGTTTTTAATCCTACGGACATAAAAGCTTCCACCCATGGTTTTGCGGAACCGTCTAAAATAGGCACCTCACCGCCATTGACCTCTATAAGTGCATTGTCGATATCCATGCCATATAGGGCACTCAGTAAGTGTTCGATAGTATGAACCTTTACACCGTCTTTAGATAAAGTTGTCCCACGAACAAGGTCGTCTACAAATTGTACAGAAGCTGGTATAAGAGTGGACGTACCCTGTACATTCACTTGAAAAACAATACCATGATTTTCCGGAGCTGGTAAAACAGTCACACTACAATCCGCACCTGTGTGTAAACCTTTACCGGAAACATTTACCAACGAATTTAAAGTTTTTTGCTTCATATAGAAATCATCCTGGAGGCCATTGCAAAGAACGTCCGCCCAACACATGGATATGCAAGTGAGGAACCGTTTCACCACCATCAGGCCCACAATTTATAATCACACGAAAACCGGAGTCTTCGATACCTTCCAAATACGCCACCTTTTTTGCAATTAACAACAAATGCCCCAACAAATTTGCATCTGTAGTATCTGCCTTACTGATACGCGCAATATGCTTTTTAGGCACAACCAAACAGTGCACAGGTGCTTGCGGACAAACATCCCTTAAGGCGATGCACAAGTCGTCTTCAAAAACAATTTGCGCAGGCATTTCACGATCAATAATTTTTTGAAAAATGGTTTTTTCCATGTGTAATAGCTTTTTCTCTTTCTAGTAAGGTTGGATGAGAGTAATGAAAACCACTGTATAGGGGATGTGGGAACAAATTGCTTAAATTCTCGCGATAGAGTTTTTTCAGAGCTTGAATCAGTTGAACGCCACATGTGGGCGATTGTGCGTTCGCAAATGCATCGGCTTCGTATTCATATTTACGGGAGAAACGATTCCAGATGGGATTAAACCAATACGTTATCAAAGGCAAAAATGTAGACAGCATAATCAACAACAATAACGGCGTTGTTTCCAAAACCCCAACCTGATTGGCTAACCAATCGCTTTTCAAAAGCAGGTCGCAAGCTTTTAAGCCAACTAACGTAACGCCAGTGGATACAAGCAGCGTTTTCAAGATATGCTTACATTTGTAGTGACCAATTTCGTGCGCTACAATGGCTTCAATTTCTTCATCAGAAAAGTTTTTCAACAACGTATCATAAAGCACGATATGTTGAATTTTACCCAAGCTACTGCAGTAAGCATTCGAGTGGGTAGAGCGTTTACTGGAATCCAAAACCTGAATAGCTGTTGAAGCAAAACCTGCCTTTTTGGCTAGATCGTTTAGTCGTGTCTTTAAGCTACCATCCTCTAAAGGTGTCAGTTTGTTAAATAAAGGCAGTATTAACTTAGGATAAAGCCATAGTAGGACGACTTGCATAATGAAGCTACCTAACGTTCCCCACATCCACCACGTATGCGTAAACGTTTTCAATAAATACAGAAGTAAGGCAATAAGAGGGATGTTGATGCAAGCTCCCACCAAAGTTCCTTTAAGCTGATCTATCAACCACAAATATTTGGTAGAACGGTTGAAGCCAAAGTCGGCTTCAATTTTGAATGTGCTAAAGAAATCAAGTGGTAAAAAGAACAAGGATAGTAAAAAATTCCACACAAATAGCAATGTGCTCTGCATCCATAAATTACTTACGCCTGCAAAAAAATTTAGGTAAATCGGTATAACCTGCGTTGATAAAATAAAGGCCAAGATAATAACTTTGTAGAAAAGGAAGAACAATGTGAATTGATTACGTGCCAATGAATAAGCCGTGGTATTGCGGAAAACATCATCTGGGATAAAATCCTTAAAAATGTTATTGTTTAAGTTTTTGCGAATATTATGCGCGTTTAAAAGCAAAAGTATCGTCTCCATTACTAAAAAACCAATCAATAAAAACCATAATATTTCTTGCAACATAGTGTTTCCTTACCTTATAAAGTTGACCTTTGAAAACCTATACGCTTTTATACTGTAAACATTATGGAGGTTAAGAAAAGAAAAAAAACGCTTTCTTTTGAGGAAGCTCTGAAAAAACTTGAAATTATCGTCCAGTCTCTTGAACAGGGTGATATTCCCTTAGAACAGTTGGTAGAGGCTTATCAAGAAGGATTAACATACCAAAAGATCTGCCAATCCCATTTAGACCGAGCCCATCTTGTTTTAGAAAACATAACCGAGCCTGGAAGTAAACAAATTTTGTCGGTTAATGACGATGAGGCCGTTTTGGAATAAAATACGAGAATATCCCTCGCTTTTTTCAAACCATCACCATGTGATTGTAGCCGACCTTGAGGCCTGTCGACTGACGCTTTTTCAACCCACAAGTTTAGGATTTTCGGCATTATGTATTATGCCATTTTCTCATAGCAAAGCGCCTTTTTGCAACCTTGAAAACAGCCTTGGTACACCTCTTGGATTGCATTACATTTGCGAAAAAATAGGCGATAACGTACCTGTTCAAGGTGAATTTGTGGGCCGAAAATTTACCGGACGTTGCATACCTATTGCCACTTCCATAGACGAAAAGCCTCGTATAACAACCCGTATTCTACGCTTGCAAGGATGTGAATGGGGCAAAAACAAAGGTCTTGATCTTACGACCCACCGCGTATGCGATACTTACAAACGTTACGTTTATATCCACGGAACAAATCTAGAGATTTTCATTCCCCAACCCTTGTCTAACGGTTGCCTTCTTTTAAAAACAACGGATCTATTAACTCTCTTTGAGCAGGTCAACGTCGGCGACTTTGTATTGTTGTTTTGATAACAACAACCCTTAAGGTTTACTACATCTAAGCTTACAAGAAAGCCGCTTATCCCATAAAAAACAAACCGCCCTATGGAGGGTTTGGTAGGGTTTAAGAAAGCTTCTTGGTGGTATTACGGCGCCGTTTTTAACAAATTTTCCATATCCATTTTAATCTTCTCGTACGCATTGATTTGCTCAAGATGCCAAGTCGCTTGCAGATGATAATTGCGTAAATCTTCTGTCCACTGAATATCGGTTTCATTCCATTGATCTTTTGCATCTGCAATCAGTTTGTAGGCGGCCTTACTGCGTAATGGTAAACCTAGACGTTCGTAACATAGTCCAAGCTGGCAAAGAATGGGCCACTGCCATTCAGGGGTCGTATTCAAATCTACAAGTGCTTGATAGATTTTGATGGCATCCATTAAATCGCCTTTTTCGTAAAAATCCTGAGCAACTTCTGTTGTGATTTTCTTCTGGTATCGATCCCAGATTTCCCAATTTTCTTCTTTTTGAATACGTTTTTGTTGAGATATCTTCAACAGTTTAAACACCGTTGTGACAACATTGTCTTTGTCGTCTTTGTTTTTGAAGCTATGAATAAGATAATAATAGCCTTCAGGACCATTAGATCGATTGGCTCCATTTTCGCAAAAAGTTTTAAGGCATGCAATGGCATCGTCCCAATTTTGGGTATAATATGCACATAGACCCTTCTTGAGCATAACATCGGCCATCAACGATTCATCGTTATCCTCAAAGTGTATTTTTGAGAAAAAATTAAACGCTTCTTCATATTTCTGCTGTTCTAAATATGTTTGAGCGATCCCTAACTGGGCCCAAACGACATACGTTTCGTAAGCCGTTACGTTTTTGTCTTTTATTCCCATAACACCGTTTAAAACATGATAAAAATGGTACAGGGCTCGTTCGAACTCGTGTCGCATCAGGTAGTTATACCCTAAGGCAATATGTATGCGTGGCACATCCGGTTCATTCGGATAAGTTTCAGCATATTTCTCATACAACAAGAGCTGTTCATCGGTTTTTATATTGTTTTTATGCAATAAACATAGATTTTTCAGCAAAATAAGATTAAGGTTTTCTGGCAAACAAACCGATAAAGCCTTTTGCCACTGTTCATTAGCACTGGTGAAATGTCCATTTTTAAGTGCCATACCACCGAACACTATTTGATTGCCCCAAAAAGTCGACAAATATTCGGGATTGCTTTGAATTTTTTGAAGGTAAGGTAGTATGTTTTCTTCCGTAATAGGATTATCGACAACATCTTTCAATTTTTCAGAAAGTATAAAGTCAGCCTTAACGTAAGTATAAAAAATGCATAAAATCAAGACCTTTTGTAGGTACCCTAAAATTTTCAAACTCATATCTTTGCAACTCAACATAATTCATGCCAAATTGTAGGCTAAAAAATACACCAAATCTTAAAAAATGTTGGAATCGCTTTGACATTCACTTAAATATGGTTTTTATTTGATAGGGAAGAGAATTTTTAACAATAGAAACAATGGTACCACCCACAAAGTTACAAACAAAAAGTCCTTACAAAAAACAGGTTTCCAATTTACCCAGAAAAAATAAGCAGATTCGTGCTCGAGAAGTTCGCGTTATCGATGCTTCAGGTAAGCAAGTTGGCGTTATTTCACTGCAACAAGCTTTATCAATGGCACAAAGTGCAGGATTGGATTTAGTTGAAGTGTCTCCAAAAGCCCAGCCGCCTGTTTGCAAAATCCTTGATTTCGGCAAATACATGTATGAAGAAGGGAAGAAGGCAAAGGGGCAAAAGGCAACAGCTGCGAAGTTGAAGGAAATAAAGCTGGGGGCTTCCATTGAAAAGAATGACTATTTGACAAAATTACGTCAAGCGGAGAGCTTCCTTTTCAAGGGCAACAAGGTAAAAATTTTTATAAACCTAAAAGGACGTCAAATGTCGGCTCCCCAATTAGGTGTTGATGTCGTTCAACGTATGGTAGATGATTTGAAGGGAGTAGGTACGCCCGATGCTAAAATTACGCTAAGCGGTCGTAACATTTTTGTCCTTTTAACCCCTTTGGCTAGTGCCAAACGCATACTTGTTTGGGGCAAAAAAGACGAGGATTTTGAAGATGTTGAAGCATAGCCTGCTCAGGTTATGCATTTTAGGGCTAGGATTGCAATTGTCCGCTTCTCCTCGTCCGACGGATTTAAGTCTATTTGCTCGTAATTACAACCTAAAGCTATCGGTAGCGTCGGATCATGTGAAATTGTCGGGGCAAGGGCACACGTTTGTTTTTATAGAAAACACCAAAGAAGGGTATTTCGATGGTACCAAAATTTTTCTAACTTATCCGTTTAAAAAAGAAACAATAGTTATTAGACATCCACGTCTATTCAAAAAAAGAAACACATGGGATGCTTCCAAAAAAGAAGTGTGTTATCTTGACCGCGTGGATGTAGACAAAATTGTGAAGCCCTTATTTTATCCTAAAACCGTTACGCGAAAGCCGGGAAAAATTATTGTGATTGATCCTGGACACGGTGGAAAGGCTGATGGCGCTATTAATAAAACTCTGAGCTTGAAGGAAAAATCCTTAACTCTAAGAACCGCGAACAAGTTAGCAAAAGTTTTACGCGCCGCTGGTTATAAAGTTTACCTGACGCGTTCCAAAGATATTGATGTTTCCCTAGAT
>CALXMI010000041.1 GCA_944389435.1 uncultured Opitutales bacterium | reverse complement strand
CATTATTTATAAGTTTTTAAAGCAATCGGGCTTATTAGAGGTTTTGGTCGAACAGAATGTATTTAAAGATTACTTGGCACATTTAAATTTGTCGACGTCTCGAGCTATGAAGTATGCACAAACCTTGGTAGGTCAGAAAGATATGGTTGTGCGTGTTTTTACCCAGAAGACACCAGCCACCGCCGTATCTCGTTTACAACAATCGTTGAAGTCTTTTGTGAACCCCATAAAGCGTGGCTTTGATACCATTCGAGACATCACAAAAAAGCAATAATGGAAGTTTTCAAAAAAAGTTTGCGGTTGCAAGATACGGATCCAGAGGTCACTCACTGGATAAATTCGTATGAAGGTCCTTTGTGCGTGGCTTGCTCAGGTGGGCCCGACTCAATGGCGTTAGTAGCTTGGGTAAGGCATTACTTCCCTCATCGTCCCTGTATAGTGTTACATTACAACCATAAAGTGCGTGCGGTTTCAGACAAAGAAGAAATGTTGCTAAAGACATGGGCACATGATCAACACTTGACTTTAGAGGTAGGTCATCGTTCAAAGAACATCGGAATTACAGAGTCCGAATTACGCCATGCACGTTACCAATTTTTTGAAAAAATGCTATGTTTTCATAAAAGCACCCTGCTTTTGTTAGGACACCATCAAGATGATCAAGTCGAGACGGTTATGATGCGTTTGATGCGTGGTGTCAGTTTAGACGGTTTAATCGCTCCAAGAGCCGTGCACCGTATGAAAAAGTATGTAAAACTGAGGCCGTTGTTGAATTTCCCTAAGCAAACCTTAATCGATCTGTGCAAGCATTTAAACATTCCGTATTTCACAGATGTAACCAATATGCAAGCTTGTTGTGTCCGTAACCGTGTTCGGCAAAACATTTTAAACAGTTTGGATATGACCTTTGAGGGTGTCAATTGGCGGAAGGGCTTTAAGCGGACGTGCCGTATTTTAGGTGAGCAGCGTGATTTTTTGGAACAATACCTGCAACAGAAGTTTGCAAATTTTTCTTTCTCGCAACCTCAAATTTGTTGGGAAACATTAAAGAGCCTTTCCATTTATGAGCAACGGTATTGTTTGCAAAAATGGCTGCAGATACAGGGTATCCGAAACTTTGGGTTTGAAACCCTAGATCGCATCTTTTTTAAAATTGCAAGTGGGGAAAATACGACCCTTGCATTAGATTCAACCAAAACCTTAAGCATTTGCTTGCCGTATTTATATCTGAACAACTTAAATAAGCAATCGGCTCCGTTCGAGCTAAATATGGTTGGCCAACACAGCTGCGTGTGTTTTCCTGATGGGCATCAACTGAAAATTCAATACGTTCCCTGTATACATGACCTATATGCAGATGTTGTGCGCGGGGAATATGCCTATGATACATATGCTATTTTAGACGTGAACGTGTTTCCTAAGAAAGTAATCGTTCGCAATTGGCGCCCCGGCGATTATTACCGGCCCATTCACCAATCGGTTGTAAAGAACGTAAGTCATCTTTTCAATGCTCGTAAGATTTCGATAGAATCACGGTGCACACGTCCAGTTATATGTGATAGGGTAGGGAAAATCCTTTGGGTACCTGGATTACCGCCGAGTGAAGATTTTAAATTACAAAAAAATTCAAAAATGTGTGTTTTTTTAATTTATAAAAAAACGTAAATCGTGTATAGTAGTTAGCAAATGACAAAAAAGAATAAGACCGAAAAAACAATCACCAAACCATCGAAAGGTTTGAAATCTAAGAGCTTTCTCGTTTGGGGATCCTTATTATTGATTTTATTGATTTTAAATTCGCTAGCACTCACACCGAGCGGGCGCCTCAATTTAACGGTTAATCAGGTGTTTAGGATGGCCGAAGAAAGGCTTATCAAATCATTGGAGATCAAGGCTGATAGTTCCGGAGGCCCTCAGTGGTATCAACTTCAAGGATCTTTAAAAAAGGACAGTTCAACAATCTACAAGATTTTACAGGAAGACCCCAATAGCATTTGGGCTAAACAAATGGATTTGCACAAAACTTCTGCAGCCGTTAATCTTCCTTTCCACTTTGAAGCTTCGGGTCGACTTACCGATGACCGTTTCAATGAACTTACCGATGGCCGTTATGGTTTTCAAGTTAAAGAACAACCTGCTAGTACATTGATTTCATCCATTCTTGTAAACTTTTTACCTTTTCTATTTATTTTGTTTTTCTTGTACTTTATCTTCGGTCGTCAATTGCGTATGGCCAATAAAGGAGCCATGAGCTTTGGCCGTAGCCGGGCTCGTTTGCTCCAAGAAGATAAGAAAAAAGTTTTATTTTCGGATGTCGCCGGTTGTGATGAAGCTAAGGAGGAGATGAAGGAGATCATTGACTTTTTGAAAAATCCTCAAAAATTTCAGGAAATTGGTGGCCGGGTACCCAAAGGCTGTTTGATGGTAGGTTCTCCCGGAACCGGAAAGACGTTGTTGGCCAAGGCAATTGCAGGTGAGGCCAATGTGCCATTTTTCAGCATCAGCGGATCGGATTTTGTAGAAATGTTTGTGGGTGTTGGAGCCTCACGCGTACGTGACATGTTCGAGCAAGCCAAGCAAAACGCTCCATGTGTTGTTTTCATTGATGAAATTGATGCAGTTGGACGTAAGCGTGGCGCAGGCCTTGGAGGCGGTAATGACGAGCGCGAACAGACGTTGAATGCCATGTTGGTCGAAATGGATGGCTTTGAGTCGCGCGACGGTATTATTGTGATTGCAGCAACGAATCGGCCAGATGTACTT
>CALXMI010000040.1 GCA_944389435.1 uncultured Opitutales bacterium | reverse complement strand
CATGGATGGTCTGGCTAGCGGCAAACACATCCTGTTCCTCAGAAACATCAGGGAAGTGACCTTTTACCAGGCGATCAAATAAAGACGAAGGGACTACAATAACTTCATCGATGGATAATTGTGTCTTTAACGTAAAGGCCTCACGGTTTTGAAAATCCAACGGGTTCTTCATAAGGACCCCTACGCTTTGATCATCTATTCGCTTGTAAGGGAAAACGCCCGTTTTCTGTATGATTTCGCCGGATAAAGTTGCGACGAACCGATCGTCTATTGTTAACTCATCTTCGTTAATAACCAGGGGAGTATCTGTAAATCGAGAAATGTAGCGTGCCGTATCTAATTCGTTAATTTCGTAGCTAGGATCTAAGATGCGTAAAAGCAACGAAGAGGTATATTCAGCTACTTCTTGTAAACAAACTAAGTCGTCCTTATCCAGAAATTTCTTTTTCGCATTCGGCTCTTTGTTGATAATTTGAATGGCTCCGATAACCCGTTGATCCTTCAAAGGAACCGTAATCATTGAGGAGATTTCAAAATCGGTATCTTTGCTTAAATCATACAAAGTATCCTTGTTTTCAACTTTATTGAAGATATTACTTTCACCTGTTTGGATGACCTTGCCAACGAGACCTGTGCCTAAGGGAATGCGTAATTTCAGCAATTGCTCTTTTTTTGCAGCAAATTTTTTTTCTAAAGCAGGTTGATCGGCCCACAAAGACTGAGAATAATAAACGTATTTAAAGGCAATTTGCTCATTCTCGATAAGGTACAACGTAATTGTTTGCGCTTCCAAATCGTCAATGATTTTGGTTGCAGATAGCTCAATGATGGATTCTAAGTCTTCCTTTGTAGGCGTTGTTTTCGATAAAATTTTTAAAAGAAACGACCGCTTTAAGGTTCTCGAGAGCGCTGATTTTTGTATTGTGCCAAAAGAGATTCCAGCCATATTATTGTTTGTAAATTATATTATTATATTCAAGTTTTACCGGTTCCTATGAAATTTATAACTTTATTTTTATACCTTTTATGCAGCAATAAGTGTGCCGATTTGATTTCTATTTGAACACTTACAAAGAGCGGATGGTCAAAATTTTTAAGATGGCAGTTAAACGAAAAAACCGTTAAAAAAGGAATGTGCCATCATGTGCGTGGTATGTAAGTACTGGCCTATTACCGTCCTTTAAAAAAATCGGGCAAGGATAATCGCTTCCAGAGCGGATTACCTTGTGGGTCGGTAATGTAATTTTTGCAAAGGCTCAAAGTTTGATGAAGCTTTTCGACTTGAAGCTGACTTTCTACCGGGACAAATGAACGTCGAAAGGCTAATTTGATCAACAGGGGTTCAAATAGCTGCTCTAAAGTCTGATTTTGTCCTTGTTGCATCAAAGAAGCTGTCAATTGTTCTATAAACAAGTCGATTTCTTCAACGGGAATCCATTGTGGAATAGCCTGCAGTATAAATTGGCAATCCGCTTGCTCTTGAATTTTACAAATGTTTCTAAAATTTAAATAATCTACCGCTTCACTCAAATAGGCTGCTTTTTCGACATCCAGCTTAAAGGGATGGGGAAATAATAACGTCTGCAGGACGGCCTTGTACTCCTCTTTCAAGAGCTTTAAGACCTGTTCGTACCAAATACGCTGTTGTGCGCCTTTACAATCAAGAATAAGCAGGCTGCCGGCTTCGCTAAAAAATGCATATTGATTTTGCCAAAGTGTAAAAAATTTCAAGTGAAACGCGTCGTCCTTTGAGGATGCTTCAAATTTTTCACAGATAGGGGAAGTACATGCGGTGTGTAAGGATGTTGATTGGGGCAATGGTGATGCCGTTTCATTTTTAAATGAGCGTGTAAAGTCCGTCAAAGAAATAGATCCTGATGAGGATGAAGGCATCGTTTCTGTTGAGACTGGAAAGGTCGGGGGTACCGTCTGAGCTTCAGGCGTGATAAAGTCTGACAGCTTGGCTACTTGCGAGGGAGAGGGTGTAAATGTCGATAAAGTGGAGCCATACGTGTTTTTAGCTGGCCACGATAGGTTCTGGAAAGGAGATACGTGAGCAATTCCCAAAGGCTGATTTTTGATGTTTTCTAGATTCCGTTTGATGGCGGTTTGAATAAATTGACGTACTTTAAATTCATTCCTGAAGCGTACTTCACGCTTGGTCGGATGGACATTGACGTCTACTTCATTTTCTGGAATTTGTAAGAATAAAAATGCTGACGGATAAGTTTTAGGTGGTAAATAGGTACGGTAGCAATCGCGTAACGTTCCCAATAGAAATGTGCTAGCGATAAGGCGCTTATTGAGGAAGGTAAAGACTTCATGGCTGGTTAGATAGCCTTCTCCAGGTGGACAAATGAGGCCAGAAATTTGGTAGCGACCGTCCGTTTCAGACAGATCGAGCCATGTGTTGTATTGCTTTTTGGTCCATAATTCACTGATTCGATCTTTTAAGCAGGTGCATTGAGGTGAAGAAAATACCAGGCGGTCTTCTTGCTTAATGGAAAAATGGACCTGCGGGTATGCAATTGCGTAAAGACGAACTAGGCTCACAATATGGGCGGCTTCGGTTGCTTCTGATTTTAGAAATTTCCTACGCACAGGAACGTTATAAAACAGCTGTTCGATGGTAAAGCTTGTCCCAACTGGACTCGCAAATGGAGTCTTGGTTTCTTCAATACCACCATTAATGACGACGCGAGTTCCCAGTTCTTGATCAATTGAACGTGTGATAAGGGTTACCTTGGCGACACTGGCAATCGATGGCAGTGCTTCGCCGCGAAAGCCAAAAGAATGCAAGTTTTGCAGGTCTTCAAAACGTTTCAACTTGCTCGTTGCGTGGCGCTTAAAACACAAGGAAGCTTCTTTTGTGTTCATGCCAACACCATTGTCATTGACTCGAATGAAAGAGCTACCTCCGCTTCTAAATTGGACCTCTATGCGAGTGGCTTGACCATCTAAACTATTTTCAATCAACTCCTTGACAACATTGACCGGTCGCTCAATAACCTCACCAGCCGCAATCTGATTGGAAACATTTTCCGGCAAAACCTCAATTCCCATAATTTAGTAGTAAAAACATCTTCGCTTAAAACACAAACGTTATTTTAAGAAATCCACGTTTTCTAGAAAAAAATTGATTGCTGCATGGCGGATGCTAGCTTCGTTGTATGAAAGACTGTAAGGATGTCTCGATGGCTTGAAAGGTCTATAGACTTTTTGATGTTTGATAACTCGCATGCGTGGACTTCTGACTTCTAATTGTTAACCCTTTTCTTAATAAAAAGATTGCACACACGAACTTGTTGTGCTTGACTCAGAAAATGTTATGAAAAACCAGTTGTGTATGAAAGAGTTGGTTGCGTTCTGCAAACGTAAAGGATTTATATTCTTATCCTCGGATATTTACGGAGGGCTCAACGGTTTTTTTGATTATGGACCGTTAGGCGTAGAATTGAAGCGGAACATCAAGGCGGTTTGGTGGAAGAACATGGTGCATGATCGCGAGGATATGGTCGGTTTGGATAGCTCGATTATTTTACATCCAAACGTATGGAAGGCATCAGGTCACGTGGATGGTTTTTCGGACCCAATGGTAGATTGTAAAGTTAGCAAAATGCGTTATCGGGCTGATCAAGTTTTTTATAGTCCTGTGGCCATTAGCGGTGAGGTGATCGGCTATATTTGTGTGGTGGATAGCGAAGATAAAGATGCAGAGGTCGAAAAGAAGGTTAAGGCTTTGTTGAAGGCACAGCAGAAAACGAATGCGATCATCGATCCTCTACAGTTGAAGCCGATTACGAAAGCAAGCGTTGAAGAGTATGCCCTTATTCCTTCGCCTGCTACCGACAAGCCGGGTGATTTGACCCCTCCAAGGAATTTCAATTTAATGTTCCAAACACAGGTAGGGGCGGTTGCTTCTGAGTCAAGTGTGGCTTATTTACGGCCTGAGACAGCCCAGGGTATTTTCATTCATTTTAAGAATGTCCTCGATTCAACGCGTGTAAAAGTTCCGTTTGGTATTGCTCAAATTGGTAAGGCCTTTCGTAATGAAATTACGCCACGTAACTTCATTTTTCGTTCGCGTGAGTTTGAGCAGATGGAAATCGAGTATTTTATCCCAGCCGATGAAAATGCTTGGCCAGAGATGCATGAAAAATGGATCCGTACGCGGTTTAATTGGCATTGCTCCATTGGAATAAAAAAGGAATGGTTAAGCTTGGATGTGCATGAAAATAAGGATTTGGCTCACTACGCAAAAGCTTGCACAGATATCATGTTCAAGTACCCATTTGGTGTTCAAGAATTAGAAGGTATTGCCGTGCGTGGTAATTTTGATTTGACACAGCATCAACATGCAAGTGGTAAGTCGTTGGAATATTTTGATGAAGAGCGGAAAACGAAATATCTGCCGTACGTTATTGAGCCTTCGGTGGGTGTAGATCGGACGCTGTTGGCCCTGTTAATTTCGGCCTATGATGAGGATGGGATCAATGGTGAGAAGCGTACGGTTATGCGCTTCAAGCCTTCTATAGCGCCTATAAAAATGGCCGTATTTCCGCTTGTCAAAAATAAGCCCGAGATTGTTGAAAAAGCGCGCCAGTTATTTAAGCGATTAAAGTCACATTGGTATGCTGTTTACGATGAGGCAGGGGCCATCGGTCGCCGTTATCGTCGTATGGATGAAATGGGTACGCCTTGGTGCATTACCGTTGACTTTGATTCGCTGGATAATCATACCTACACGTTGCGAGACAGAGACACGACCGAACAAAAGCGTATGACAGAAGAGGAGTTGATTGCGTTTTTTGAATTGCAATTGAATTAGCATGAAGCGTATATCTTATTCTAAGCAAACCATAGACGATTCAGATGTGCGTTCTGTGGTCGAGGTTTTACGGAGTGATTTCATAACACAAGGACCTCAAATCAAAGCCTTTGAAGAAGCCTTAAAGCGTTATTTGTGTGTTAAGCATGTGTGTGTGGTTTCGAATGGAACAGCCGCATTACATTTGGCTTATTTGGGGCTGCATTTGGAAGATTGCATTGTGTTTACAACGCCCATTACGTTTGCGGCGACATCCAACATGTTGCATTTGATCGGTGCTGAAATTCGTTTTGTTGATGTGGATCCCTTGACGGGCAACATGGATGTGGATGTCCTCGAGAAGGCCCTTAAAGCAGAAACATCTACCAAGCCAAAGGCCATTGTGCCGGTATCCTTACAAGGTATTCCTGCTAATTTACCTGACATTTGGACCTTGGCGCAACGTTATCAAGCGAAAGTTGTTGAGGATGCAGCTCACAGTTTGGGTGGGACTTATGTTCATGAAGGTCAGACGTATAAAAGCGCTTCCTGTCAACATACGGATGTAGCGACTCTTAGCTTCCATCCATTGAAAACGATTTGCTGTGGCGAGGGCGGAGCCGTTACGACCAACGATGATACGGTGGCTGAAAGGGTCCTATGTTTGCGTAATCATGGGCTTGTACGTGTCGACAATTCCTATTTAAGAGAACAGAGGGCGTGGGGTTACAACTACCGCATGACGGATCTGCAAGCGGCGTTGGGGGTTTCTCAATTGAAGCGGATAGACTTTTTTGTTAGTCGTCGACAGCAGATTGCGAAGCGGTACGCGGAAGTTTTATCGCAAGAACCTTACTGTGATTTTATTGAAATTACGCCACTGCACGAGGGGAGTGCTTACCATTTGTTTGTTATCCATTTTAAAAACATTCAAGCCCGTGATTTTGCTTATCAGTACTTGAATGACAAAGGCATTGAAACCAATGTGCACTACATGCCTCTATATAAGTATCAACTTTATCGGGACATGTTGGGCGCTATGCAGTTGCCTGGAGCGGAAGCTTATTATCAAGGTTGCTTGAGTATTCCGATTTATCCAAATTTAACACAAGATGATCAAGATTACGTTTTGAATGTTTTAGCTCAATGTTGTCAAGAATTATAAGATTATGTCAGATGTAAGAGTAAGATTTGCGCCCAGTCCAACAGGTTATTTCCATATCGGAGGGGCCCGGACGGCTTTATTTAATTGGTTATATGCTAAGCATACCGGTGGAACGTTTGTACTCCGTATCGAGGATTCCGATACCGAACGTAACAAAAAAGAGTCCCTAGAGTCCTTGCTGGCAAATTTGCGCTGGATGGGACTTGATTGGGATGAAGGTCCGGAGGTAGAAGGTCCTTACGGTCCTTATTTCCAGAGTGAACGCAACGGCATTTACCAAAAATACCTGAAGCGCTTGCAAGATTTGGGCCGTGTTTATACAAAAGAAGGCGCTATTTGGCTGAAAGTTTCCGGAGAAACACAGACAATAGATGATGTGATTCATGGACCTGTGCGTCGTCTAGAGGAAAAGGACTTTGTTATCTACAGGTCCAATGGGACGCCGGTCTTCCATTTTGTTAATGTTGTGGATGATATCGACATGAAGATTACGCACGTTATTCGTGGTGAAGATCATTTGTCCAATACCAGCAAACACATGGAGTTATACAAAGCTTTCGATGCTCCTGCGCCTAAGTTTGCACACATTCCGTTGATTTTGAAGACGGATGGTCCGGGTAAAATGAGCAAGCGTGATCGTGGCTCTTTAGTGGAAGAATACCGTGATAAATTCTTTTTACCGGCAGGCTTAATCAACTATTTATCGTTGTTGGGTTGGTCGCCTAAAAATGATCGCGAGTTAATGTCAATTGACGAGATTATTGCCGCCTTTGATTTGTCTGGCGTTAATAAAACCCATGCGCGTTTTGACGAAAAAAAGCTTAATTACATCAATTCGGAGCATTTGCGCCATTTGTCTAAGGAAGCGTTTTACGAAAACGGCTGCAAAGTTTTGAAGCAAACCGGCCATGAAAACTATTTAAGCCAGGATGCCTTGTTGCGTTCAATCTTTGAAATCGTGCAGGAAAAATTGCGCTCCTTTGAAGAATTGCCAAATTTTATCGCCTACTTTTTCAATTCTCAGTACGATTTTGACTATAAAACTCTTCAAAAAATTCAAAAGTACGACCCGAAGCAACGTTTGATGGAATTAAAATCGATGCTTCAAGGAATGGTTCATTTTGACACTGAATCAATTGAGACTAACATTCAGCAGTTGAGTAAGGCACACAATTTGAATACCGGCGCTTACATCCATACGTTACGTTTTGCGATTTCAGGACGTGGGGTAGGGCCCAGTTTATATCACATGTTGGTGGTAATGGGAAAAGAAGAGGTTTTACGTCGTATCCAGTATTGCCTGGATAAGAACCTGTTTTAGCATGCGGATTACTGGTGGATTTGCACGAGGGATTATCTTAGACGTTCCTCGTAAAGGGGAGGTGCGGCCAGCAACCGATTTCGTACGGGAGCGTATCTTTAGCCGTATAGGTAGCCTGGATAATGCCGTTGTTTGGGATTGCTTCGCTGGTACTGGTGCGTATGGATTAGAAGCCCTCAGTCGCGGAGCCAGCAAGGTAGTTTTTCTGGAACACGATGCGCAGGTTATTCCGGTTTTGCGTGAGAATTTAGCAAAAGTTTGCAAGAGTGCGCAAAGAAATGTAGCTGATGGGTGGGTGATCCGAAGGGATGTTTTTGAAATCTACTTGGCCGATTTGCCGCCTCCGCAGTACGTTTTCTTTGATCCACCGTACCGGTTTTGGGAGGAACAAGGGGCTAAGATTTTTGGCTTTTTTGAAAGATTGAAGACCATTGATGCCTCCATGGTGCTTGTTTTGGAGTATCCGTCGCAATTGATT